>NZ_UQBH01000010.1 GCF_900539295.1 uncultured Megasphaera sp. | reverse complement strand
ACATGGCGGAGACCTCCTAATGGTGTTTTGTGGTGAATCTATCATAACAGAGATCCCCGTTTATGTCTCTTTTTATATGTCCGAATTCATTATACAATCAACCTTGAATCTGCGCCAAGGCATATTCAATCTGACGGCGGGTCACGAGACCGCCATAAGGCCGACTCATTTGACCGCCGCGGGCAATGAAGATGACCTGCGGTACGTTGCTGATGCCATAGTCTCGGAAAAGCTGGCCGTCCCCTTTATAGACGGGAATTTCATAGCCTTCTTTCCGACAGTATTCCGCACTCTCTTCGGCATCGGGTCCGACGGGGACGGCAACGAAGGAAATATCCTGTCCGTACTTTTGATACATGTCTTCCATGACGGCCAGATTCTTCAAGCTGTCGTCACTCCAGACGGCCCAGAAGAAGAGACAGACCGGTTTTTCATTATATAAGCTTTGCAGGCGCACTTCTCCATTCGAGCCGTAAAGGCGTTCATCAGGAGCCAGCATTTCCGTTTCGGCCCGGCTCACCTCTTCGGCCGCTTCGATCGTCGCCGAGCTGTAGGCGTCCGGTTCTTTCTCGGGCCAGAAAAAGAGGCTGAGGACGACGCAGACAGCCGCCACCAGGGAAAGTATCTTTGTTTTCGTAGTCATAAGTTCTCCTTTCGTCCATTATAACCGACTGAAAGCGAAACTTCAAACACGCTCCCAAGATCCAAAAAAGGGACCGCGCCGAAGAGTACGGCACAGTCCCTGAGTCCGGGGAAAATGAAATATATGATACACCTAGGCGTGAATATAGATACGGACGGCACGATTGATGAGGTTGATTTTCCGTCCATAGAAGAGATAATACAGAACGAAGCAGGCAGCAGCTACGACACCGGCTACGATGTAGAGCTGAGGGAAGGTCAGAAGGCCTTGGAAGCTTCCGAGAACGTAAGGCCCGACGCCGAGGCCGAGGTCAAGGGCAACGAAGTACGTCGACAAGGCCACGCTGATGCGGTACGGCGGCGTCAGTTTGATGCAGACGGCCTGACCGTTCGACATGAAGGTCCCATAGCCGAGGCCGACGAAGACACCGGACAGGAGGAGCTGCCACGACGTGCCGGTAATACTCAGCAGGAAGAGGCCGATGGCCAGACAGATATAGCACGGATAGAGGACGTAGTTTTCGCCTTTGCGGTCGAAGACGATGCCCGTCATAGGCCGCGTGATGGTGATGACGACGGCGTAGACGACGAAGAAGAAGGTTCCTGCTTCGACTAAGTTGATTTCTCGGGCGTAGGCGGCTAGGAAGGTCAGGACGCTGGAATAGGCAAAGCCCATGAAGAAACCGATGATGGAGATGATGAGTACCCGGTATTCGACGTAGTTGTCGAGGCTCATGGCTTTCATCTTGGCGATCTGTTCGTCTGTCAGTTCAATTTCATCGATATGAAGGATGATGCAGCCGATCATGCACAGGCCGACCAAGACGGCGCAGAGGGTAATGATGAAGGTGAAGTTGGTAAGGACGATGAGGAGCATACCCAGGAAGGGGCCGACAGCGGCTGCCAGGCTGGTGCTGAGGCCGTAGTAGTTAATGCCCTGGCCTCTTTTTTCAGGAGGAATACAGGAGGCGACGATGGTGTTGGTCGCCGTCGATACGATGCCGTAGGCCATGCCGTTGAGGAAGCGGATGCCGTAGAGGATAGCCAAATTGGGGATGTAGAAATACAATAAGGTCGTTACGAAATAAAAGATGATGCCGCCATAAAGGGACATGCGGCGGCCGTAGAGTTCAATGGCCTTGCCGAACTGAAGGCGTGCCAAGAGGGTGCCGACGATGAAGATGCCCGAGGCAAGTCCCGCTTCCCCCAGGGAGGCATGGAGCTGGTCTTTGGCGACGACGGCGATGATGACCATTAACAAATAATAGATGAGGTAGACGACGAAGTTGATTCCCGTGTCAAGCAGGAAATCCTTGTTCCAAAGTGATTGATTTGACATACAGCATTCACTGCTCCTTTCGTATTTGCAAGCTAGATTCTACACCTTCCGCCGCTCCTTGTATAACAGAAAAAAAAGATATTTGTCATCGTTTTTTTTGATGACAAATATCTTTCTGACTTACGGTTCGATATGGTAGACGCGGCGGATATACTCGACAAATACTTGGATCGCAGCGTACTTGGGATTGTTCTTTTTGTAGACCAGATAACAGGGCAAATGAATGGGCGGTTCGAGACGACAGTAGTCTTTGCCGACGCCCATGGCCTGTAAGAACCGTTCGGGCAGCAAGGCCCCGATATGGTTCTGCTGACAGTAATTAAGCATGGCATAAGGCGTCGAGAACCAGGCCTTGGTCTTCTGCGGCGGACAGCCGCTGGTCGTGAAATAGCGGCCTATATAGGCATTCATCTCGTACTGCGGCGAGTATTGAGCCAAGGGCTCGGCCGCTACGGCACAGGCCGAAATGGACGGGCCGGCGACGTCGAGATCAGGCTTATAATAGACGATGTCATCGGTCCCAAAGAAGACTTTTTCATAGTCGTCGAGATCAAGGCTCGGCAGGTAAAACAAGGATACGATGTCCAAGCGGTCATCCTTCAGCCATTGGAGCATTTCCCGCACTTCCAAATTATAGACCCGGAAGGACGCGCCGCTGTGATGGTCCTGAAAATAGGCCAGGTGGCGATTCATGTGGACGTCGCCTAAGGACAGCATGATGCCGACGGCCAGAGGCTGAGCCGTCGCAGCCCTTCCGGGAAGTTCACTGACGACGGCTTCCAGTTCGCCGAGGATATGGCTTATCTTGGTATAGAAGGCCTTCCCTTCCGGCGTAAGGTGGCTGCCGCGGTTAGACCGCTCGATAAGGCGCACGCCAAGGAGTTCTTCGAGTTTCTTCATCTGGGCGCTGAAGGCCGACTGGGTAATGTTAGCCGCCTTGGCCGCGGCCGTAAAGTTGCCGTATTTGCTGTAAATGACAAAATTCCGCAATTGCTGTATTGATGGCAGTTCCATCTTTCTCCCCCACTTGAAAAGGGACTTCGCATCCGGCCATGTTGCCGAGGCACGAGTCCCTAAGTCATCCTTACTGCAATAAGAAATGAGGAAACTGCCCCAAGGACTTATCCCGGGACAGTACCTACTGAATCATTATTCTGCAAAAAGTTCATCGAAGGCTGCGTTGGCTGCGTCGAATTCTTCATCCGTCGGAGCTACATAGACTTCTTCACCGTCTTCCATGTCGACGCGGGCTACAATAGCATCGCCGTCATCGTCATCAGCGTCGTCTTCACTGTCAGGGACTTCGACGAGGAGTGCGAATACTTTTCCGTCCAAGTCGATGCGCTGTACTTCCTGATAGTTTACTTCATTGCCTTCGTCATCCGTTGCGGTAACGATGATAACTTCTTCTAATTCGTTGTTCATTTCTTCCGACATGATAGTCCTCCTTAGTGAGCATGAGCGTCTAAATAATTTTGTAAAATAAGGATTGCCGCCATTTTATCGACAAATTGCTTGCGCTTTTCGCGCCGCACATTTCCTTCCTTTAATACATTCTGGGCCATGATGGTCGTCAGGCGTTCATCCCAATAGACAATGTCTACGTTCGGGACGGTTTTCTGGAATCGTTGAACGAATTCTTCGATATGTTTCATGTTATCACTGTAATCACCATTCATATGGCGTGGTTTGCCTACGACGATGCAGTGTACTTCTTTTTCTTTAATCAGTTCGTGCAAGCGGGCGAAGTCTGCTTCATCAGACTTACGGCGAATCGTTTCTACGCCTTGGGCCGTAATCAGCAGGGCGTCGCTGCAGGCAACGCCTATCGTCTTGGAACCGACGTCGAGTCCTAAAATTCGCATGTTCCTCCTATAAGTTCCGCTGTTTGACGTAAGAACGGACTAATTCTTCAATGAGTTCGTCCCGTTCGATGCGCCGGATATTGCTGCGAGCGTTGTTGTGGCTCGTAATGTACGTCGGATCACCGGACAGCAGATAGCCGACGATCTGATTGATTGGATTATACCCTTTTTCTTCCAATGCGTGATAAACATCTTCGAGAATCATGGAGGCAACGGTCTGTTCTTCGCTGCGGTTTTGCATAATCATCGTTTCGTCATTAACTGCCATTATTCAATCACATCCTTTTTATTCAATTGGCATGACTGCCAAAAATTTATCCTAACATATCGCGGACGGCATCGGCACCGGCTTTCAGCGCATCGGCTAATTTTTCCGGTTCTTTGCCGCCGGCCTGGGCCATATCGGGACGGCCGCCGCCGTTGCCGCCGGCTGCCTGAGCGGCTGCCTTGATGATCTTACCGGCATGGAGGCCGCGTTTGACGTCGGCTTTGGCGACTTTGCAGACGAAGTTGACCTTGCCGTCGTGAGCCATCCCCAAGAGGACGACGCCGCTGCCGGCCTTATCGAGGACGGAGTCGGCCAAGTCGCGGAGGTTGTCCATGGAATCGGCTTGAGCTACGGCCGTGATGACCGAGACGCCGCCGATATCTTCTTTTCCGGCTAAGATGCTGTCCATATCGGACATAGCTGCATCTTTCTTGAGCTGAGCCAGTTCTTTTTCCATCCCTTTGGCCTGAGCCAGGAGGGCTTCTAATTTCGCCGTCGTATCACCGACCTTAGCTTTGAGCATGTCGGCCAACTGCTGCAGTTCACGGGATTCGTCCTTCGCCAGAGCCAGGGCAGCTGCCCCGGTGACGGCTTCGATGCGGCGGACGCCGGAACCGGTCCCGGTTTCACCGGTAATGCGGAAGGACCCGATGACCGACGTATTGTCGACGTGGGAACCGCCGCAGAGTTCACAGCTGAAGTCATCGACGGAAACAACGCGGACGATGTCGCCGTATTTTTCGCCAAATAAAGCCATGGCACCCTTTTCTTTGGCATCGTCGATGGGCATTTCTTCGATGGCAACGGGGATATTTTTGAGGATTTCTTCATTGACCAGGCTTTCGATAGCATCGAGTTCGGCCTGGGTAACGGGCGAGAAATGGGTGAAGTCAAAGCGCAGGTGATCCGGCGTGACTAAGGAGCCGGCCTGATTGACGTGGTTGCCCAAAACCTTGCGCAGGGCTGCCTGCAGGAGGTGGGTTGCCGTATGGTTGCGGGCCAGGTTCAAGTGGCGTTCGCCGTGAACGGCAACGTCGACGGCATCGCCCTTTTGAAGGGTTCCTTCATCGACGGTGGCAATGAGGTATACCAAGCCGTTCGGCAGGGCTTTAGCATCGGTGACGCTGGCCTTTACCTTTGCACCGGAGATAGTCCCCGTATCGCTGAGCTGGCCGCCGCCTTCGGCGTGGAAGGGGTTGTTGTCGACGATGATCGTCACTTCTTCCCCGGCCTGGGCTGCATCGACTTCGACGCCGCCTTTGCCGATCATGACGATGGAGGCTTTCGTAGCCGTCGGGTCGTTGATCAGTTTCGACTGGTCGAGTTTCGTCGTGTCGGGCGTTGCTACTTTAGCCGATACGTCAGCCCGGGCAGCACGAGCCCGTTCCTGCTGTTCTTTCATGGCTGCTTCAAAACCGTCGGTGTCGATGGTCATACCGTTTTCACCGGCAATTTCTTCGGTCAGTTCCATGGGGAAGCCGTACGTATCGTAGAGCTTGAATACGTCGTCGCCCGAGAGAATTTTATTGTCGCTCCGGCTCATCATGTCGTTCAAGAGTTCCATGCCTTGAGCCAGGGTAGCGCTGAATTGTTTTTCTTCCGTGTCGATGATCTGTTTGATCAGTTCCTGACGTTCCCGAAGTTCCGGATATTCATCACCGAGGATGTCCATGACCGTATCGACGAGGCTGCCGAGGAACATGTCGCGGATGCCGAGGAGGCGGCCGAAACGGACGGCACGGCGCAAGATGCGGCGAAGGACGTAGCCTCTGCCTTCATTGGACGGCAGGATACCATCAGAAATCATGACCGTAATAGCCCGGATATGGTCGGCAATGACCTTCATGGCGACCTTCTGCTGGGGATCGTTGTAATCGCCGTGGCTGATGGCAATAACCTTTTCGATAATCGGGAAGATCAGGTCTGTTTCAAAGTTCGATTCCTTCTGCTGAATGACCGAAGCCAGTCGTTCCAGGCCGCAGCCGGTATCGATGTTTTTCTTTTCGAGGGGTTCGTATTTCCCGTCTTTCGTCCGATTGAACTGGGTGAAGACGAGGTTCCAGATTTCAAGGTACCGGTCGCAGTCACAGCCGACGTTGCACGTAGGCTGGCCGCAGCCGCGTTCAGGGCCGAGGTCGTAGAAGATTTCGCTGTCCGGACCGCAGGGGCCTTCGCCGATTTCCCAGAAGTTGTCATCGAATTTGAAGATTCGTTCGTCGGCAAGACCGATCATATTATGCCAGTAATCATAGGCTTCTTTATCGTCAGGATAAATAGTAACGTACAATTTGCTCTTGTCCAGTTCGAGTACTTCCGTCAGAAATTCCCAAGCCCAGGAAATGGCTTCTTTCTTGAAATAGTTGCCGAACGAGAAGTTGCCGAGCATTTCAAAAAACGTATGATGACGGGCCGTGCGGCCTACGTTGTCGATATCCCCTGTCCGAATGCACTTCTGGCTGGTCGTAACGCGGTACGACGGCGGTACGAGTTTGCCCGTAAAGTACGGTTTGAGCGGAGCCATGCCGGCGCCGATGAGAAGCAGACTGGGGTCGTTTTCCGGAATGAGGGGAAAACTGTGCAGGATCAGATGTTCCTTGCTCTTAAAAAATTGTAAATAGGCCTTGCGGATTTCATTACCCGTCATGTACTTCATAGTTAAAAACACTCCCTCTATATATCTTTCTATATGGGAAAATTATACGCTCATTTCCCCCGGTTCGGCAACCTTTTGATGATAAAAATCTTAAGGCCTGCCGTATAAGGAATGGCTAGAGACGACTTGTTCCCTAGCCATTGCATCTTATTTTCGGACCCTGGTAGCGCCGACGTAGCGAGACGACCAATAGCCGCTGTTTAAGCTGTCTACGCGGATACCGCCGCTGCTGGTAGCGCTGATGAAGTTGTTGTCGCCGACATAGATACCGGTGTGGGATACACCCGGTTCATACGTCGTAAAGAATACCAAGTCGCCCGGCATGAGATCGCTGCGGCGAACTCGTTGGCCGACTTCGTACTGTTCATCCGCCATACGCGGAAGTTCGATGCCGTTATGTGAAAAGACGTACTTGGTAAATCCCGAGCAGTCAAAACCATCGGGCGTATTCCCTCCAAATACGTAAGGAACGCCCAGGTACTGGTAAGCTGAGTTGACCAGCTTATTACCAAAGGCATCACCGCCGCCAAAGTGTTTATATTTCGATACGGCCTTGTCGTTGACCTTAAAGTCTTTTGCTTTCTTAGCGACTGGGGGATTCTTGGGTGGATTGGCAGGTAACATGGACCGGCTGCCCGTCAGGAGATAATAGGTCCAGCCGCCAACGTCGCCGCTGACTTGGATTTTCTTATCTTTCTGATATTTCGACACGGCCTTGGCCGTTTCTTTCGTATATACGCCGCTGACATTGACTTTGTAGCCCTGGCTGCGCAGTCCCTGCTGAACAGCGCGGACTTCATCGCCCCGACTGCCGACGGTTAAGGTCGATGCAGCCAGTGCCGGCAAAGCCGTACATACGAAAAGGGCAGTCAATATACACACTTTACTGTGTTTTCTCCACATAAAAACTCCTCTCTGTCTCGAAGTCCATACAACGCAGTAGGCAATTTATGGTTCTTTTTTCTGCCCCAGCTCGGCGCGAAGCCAATACAAGGGCCGGTGTTTTACCTCTTCAAAAATACGTCCTATATACTCTCCGATGACACCGATAAAAATGAGCTGGATGCCGCTGAACAGGCACTGGACGATCATCATCGTCGTCCATCCCGGTACGACCTTGCCCACTAAATTGCTGTAAATGACATGCAGGATCAGAAGTAAACTCAGGATACCGCTGAGCATGCCGATATAAAAGGAAACCCGTAAGGGAATTTTCGAATAAGCCATGATTCCATCTAAGGCAAAATGAAGCATCTTGCGCATGGAAAATTTCGAACTGCCTGCATAGCGCTTGGGCGCTACGAAGCGAATAAAGGTCTGGGTGTAGCCGATATCTCCGATGAGACCGCGAATGAAACGGTCATGTTCACGAAACTGTTTAAACGTTTCCAGGACTTTCCGGTCGATGAGGCGGAAGTCCGAGCCGCCGGGCGTAATGTGAACGGGTGACACGGCATTTAAGATCCGGTAGTACCATTTCGATGTCAGGCGCTTCAAAAAGCCTGCATCGTCAGTCGCTTCACGGATCGTCTGCACGACGTCATTGCCGTCACGCCATTTTTGAACCAAGTCGGGAATCATGGCCGGCGGATGCTGTAAATCGCCGTCCATGGTGATGATAGCGTCGCCGCGGGCATGGTCCATTCCACAGGTAATGGCCAGCTGATGCCCGAAGTTGCGGGCCAGGATAAAAGCCCGGACGTGTTCATCCTCTTGGGTCAAACGACTGAGAACAAGGGGTGTTGCATCTTTAGAACCGTCGTCTACAAAGATGATTTCATAGTCCATGTCGAGTGTCGCTGCGGCTTTCGTCGCCTCGGTATAGAATTTCTCGATATTCGGCTGTTCATTATATACAGGAACGACAATCGACAGTAATTGCCCTTCCGTCCCTCTTGCTTCTAAATTCAATTATATCATCCCAATATTTTTATTGTCAAAACCGGCAGCCTCGCGTTTAGGCACAAGGGATGCCAAGAATTCACTGATTTCGGCTTGTGATGCGTAACCAATGATTCGTTTAAGGGGTTTACCGTCTTTAAAAAACAATAGCGTCGGAACTGCCATGATTTCGTACTTTTCAGCAATAGACCGTTGGCTGTCAACGTTGACCTTCACGACTTTGACGGCATCGCCAAAGCGAGCGGCAGCTTGTCTGACTTCCGCATGAACCATCTTGCACGGTCCGCACCACGGGGCCCAGAAGTCGACGACGACGATGCCCGGTTGATGAAAGACTTTTACTGAAAAATCGGAATCACTGTCAATCGACACGATTGCCATGATTACACAACCTCCTATCCCAGCTATAATAAATCACACTAATTATATCAAAAAACACCGCGATTTTCCAGTAAAATCGCGGTGTATCTCATGTTTACAATAAAAATATATTCATTTTTAAGGCTGAGCGGTAAACTCCAGGACCCGATGGAAGAGATTCTTAGCCAAGGGACCGAAGCCTTCGCTTTTTAAGGACGAGTAGGCCAGGGCCGGCTGACCGGTCGGATAGAGCTTGTTGAGTTGGGCCAGATTGCGGTGTTTTTCATTGGCCTTCAGTTTATCGGCCTTGGTCCCGACTATTTGCAGAGGCACGCCGATTGAAGCCAGCCATTCATAGGCTTCGCTGTCGATGGCAAGGCCGGGATGGCGGAGGTCGACGAGGAGGCATAAGACGCAGAGGTTTTCAGAGGCCGTGACGTACTCACTGATGAAGGCACTCCATCGGTCGCGGTTCTTACCGCCCGTCTTGGCAAAGCCGTAGCCCGGCAGGTCGACGAGGAAAAAAGGCAGGCGCTGCTCCCCTTCTTCTTCATCACGCCGCCGAAGAGAGGCGCTGAAATAGTTGATGGTCTGGGTCTTCCCCGGCGCACCGCTGACCCTGGCCAGGCCGCGGTGGCGGCAGAGAGAATTGATCAGGCTCGACTTGCCGACGTTGGAGCGGCCGAGAAAGGCCACTTCCGGCAGGCCCTCCGTCGGGTATTGATCGCGGCGAACGGCTGTTGCCGCATATTCAGCCTGAATGATGTCGAAGGAAGCCATCAGGACTTCACCAGTGCCTGAGCCAGCACTTCATCCATGTGGTGGACGAATACGAATTTCACCTCGTCCTGGACGGACTGGGGCACGTCAACCATGTCGCGGCGGTTCTGTTCCGGCAGAAGGATCTTTTTAATGCCGGCCCGATGGGCGGCAATGACCTTTTCCTTAATGCCGCCGACAGGAAGGACGGTGCCGCGCAGGGTGATTTCACCGGTCATGGCGACGTCGTGGCGGACAGCCTTGCCGGTCAGGGCCGACGTAATGGCCGTCGCCATGGTAATCCCGGCGGACGGGCCGTCTTTCGGAATGGCCCCTTCCGGCAGGTGGATATGGAGATCGGTCTTGGCATAAAAATCTTCAGCAAGGCCTAAGACTTCGGCACGGCTGCGGATATAGGTGACGCCGGCTTCAGCCGATTCCTTCATGACGCTGCCGAGCTGTCCCGTGAGCAGCAGACGCCCGCGGCCTTTGACGGCAACGGCTTCTGTTTCCAGGACTTCGCCGCCGACCTGGGTCCAGGCCATGCCGGTGACGATGCCGACTTCGTCGTCTTTATGAATCGTGTCGGGCAGGAATTTTACCGGCCCTAAGAGTTTTTCTAAGTTCTTGACCGATACGCTGAGGGGTACTTCATCGTTCATCAGCAGCGATTTTCCGATGCGGCGGCAAACGGTGCCGATCATCTTTTCTAAGCGGCGGACGCCGGATTCACGGGTGTAACCGGAGATGATGCGGCGCAGGACGGCATCGGAGAACTTGGCCTGGCTGGCCTTAAGACCGTTTTCCTTGATCTGTTTCGGTACCAGGTATTTCTTGGCGATCTGGACTTTTTCATCTTCCGTGTAGCTCGTGAAATCGATGATTTCCATGCGGTCCATCAAGGGCCGGGGAATGTTGCTGAGGACGTTGGCCGTCGTAATCCAGAATACCTTGGACAGGTCAAAGGGCAGTTCCAAGAAATGGTCACTGAAGGTATTGTTCTGTTCCGGGTCGAGGACTTCGAGGAGTGCCGACGACGGGTCGCCGCGCATATCAGAGGTCATCTTGTCGATTTCGTCGAGGAGGAAGACCGGGTTCTTGACGCCGGCCTGCTTCATGCCGCTCAAGATGCGGCCCGGCAGAGCGCCGATATAGGTCCGACGGTGGCCGCGGATTTCAGCTTCATCGCGGACGCCGCCTAAGGAGACGCGGACGTACTTGCGGTTCATGGCTCTGGCAATGGACCTGGCGATACTGGTTTTCCCCGTTCCCGGAGGGCCTACGAAGCAAAGGATAGGTCCTTTGAGGCTGTGGGTCAGCTGTTTTACGGCCAAGTATTCGATGATGCGGTCTTTGACCTTCTTCAGGCCGTAATGATCTTCATCGAGGACCTGCTGGGCTTCATTGAGGTCCAGTCGGTCTTTCGTTTCTTTCTTCCACGGAAGGGCCATGGCCCAGTCGAGATAAGTCCGAATGATTGCCGATTCGGCCATCATGGGCGGCATGGAATCGAGGCGGTCCGTTTCTTTGAGCAGGGCCTTTTCGATGTCTTCGTCCAGTTTCATCTTCTTGATTTTATCGCGGAGTTCCTGGACTTCCGTATCTTTATCGACCTTATCCCCCAGTTCATCGTGGATGGCCTTGATTTTTTCGCGCAGGTAGTATTCTTTCTGCTGCTGGTCCATCTTGCCGCGGACTTCGCGGTTTAACTTCGATTCGAGGTTGGCAATGTCGACTTCTGTATCGAGGAGGGATCCGATGCGGCGCAGACGGGCTTCGACGTCGGTCATTTCCAGAATCTGCTGGCGGATGACCAATTTCAAGGGAAGCTGGGAGGCTGCATAGTCGGCCAAAACTCCTGGTTCTTCGATGCTCTTGGCAATTTCACTGGCTTCTTCGCCGTCGCGAAGTTTATCGAGCCAGTCGAGGAGGCGTTTGAGGATGACTCGGCGCAGGGCTTCTTCTTCCGTCGTATTGCGGCTGACTTCGGCCACCTTGATGGCAGCCCCTTCGAGATAGCCTTTTTTCTGGGAAAAGCCCTGCATGCGGACGCGGGAAATCCCGTTGACCAAGATGCGTACCAAGCCGCCGGGCATGCGCAGGAACTGTTCGATTTTCACGACGCAGCCGATGGTGTAAACGTCATCAAAGCCGGGGTTGTCTTCGTTTTCATCGACCTGAGTCGCTACTAACAGCTGGCGGTCGTGCTCCATGGCATAGTCGACAGCTGCCAGGGACGTTTCCCGGCCAATGTCGATATGACTGACCAGATTCGGGTAAACGACGAGGCCGCGAAGGGGTACGAAAGGCAAAGACAGAATATCGCGTTCATCCATGACAATATTTTCTTCCATAGTTTCACCTTCTTCTATTGAAAAATAAAACTCATTTCCGGATTAAGAAATGAGTTTTATCATACCACTATATCATTTTGCCTCTTTCAAGACGAGATCCGGCTCGGAGCCGTCCTTGACGCAGGAATCCGTTACGACGCATTTTTCAACGTCGTCGCGGCTCGGTACGTCAAACATGACATCGAGCATGATCCGTTCGATGATCGAGCGAAGTCCGCGGGCACCGGTATTGCGCCGCAGCGCTTCCTTGGCAATGGCCTGCAGAGCGTCCGGCGTAAATTCGAGATCTACGTCATCCATGGACAGCATCTTCTGATACTGTTTGACCAGGGCGTTCTTGGGCTCTGTGAGGATATGTACCATCGCTTCTTCATCGAGAGGATTGAGTGTAACTAAAACGGGCAGACGGCCGATTAATTCGGGGATCAGGCCGAACTTCTGGAGGTCCGTCGGGATGATGTCCCGCAGGAGGGATTCCATGGAATGTTCGTCCTTGGTCTGAATGTCAGCGCCAAAGCCCATGTTCTTATCTGTCGTACGGCTCAAGATGGTCTTATCGATACCGTCAAAAGCACCGCCGCAGATGAAGAGGATGTTGGTCGTGTCGATCTGCAGCATTTCCTGGTGAGGATGCTTGCGGCCGCCCTGAGGCGGAACGCCGGCTACAGTCCCTTCGAGGATTTTCAAAAGGGCCTGCTGGACGCCTTCACCGGATACGTCTCGGGTAATCGACGGGTTTTCTGATTTACGGGCAATCTTATCGATTTCGTCGATGTAGATGATGCCCCGTTCGGCTTTGGCAATATCGTAGTCCGCAGCCTGAATCAGTTTGAGCAGACAATTTTCGACGTCTTCGCCGACATAGCCGGCTTCGGTCAGGCTCGTCGCATCGGCAATGGCAAAGGGCACGTCGAGGAGCCGCGCCAAGGTCTGCGCCAACAGGGTTTTACCGCTCCCGGTCGGACCGACCATGACGATATTCGATTTTTGGAGTTCTACGTCACCTGCCAAGGCCGTCGAATTGGTCTGAAGCCGTTTGTAATGGTTGTAAACGGCGACGGACAAGGTCTTCTTGGCAGCTTCCTGGCCGATAACGTATTCATCGAGGGTCGCCTTGATTTCGTGCGGTGTCGGCAAATCCTTCAATTCGAACTCTTCTGTATCTTCCGTCTTTTCTTCTTCGATGATGTGCTGCGCTACGGCAACGCATTCATCACAAATATAGACGCCGGGACCGGCAATGAGTTTCTGCACTTCGTCCTGAGGACGGCCGCAAAAACTGCAGCGCGGTTCATCATGCTTATCGTTCATGTATCTTCCTCCTGTCCTATTTCGTTTCATTGGTCAGCGGACGGGACAGGATTTCATCGATGAGACCGTAAGCTTTTGCATCTTCAGCCGTCAGGAAGTTGTCCCGTTCCGTATCCTTTTGGATGACGTCCACAGGCTGTCCCGTGTGTTTAGACAAGATGCCGTTCAGTTCTTCGCGCATGCGCAGGATTTCGCGGGCATGGATTTCGATTTCCGTCGCCTGGCCCTGAACACCGCCTAAGGGCTGGTGAATCATGACCTGGGAATGAGGCAGGGCAAAGCGCTTGCCTTTGGCGCCGGATGTCAGGAGGACAGAAGCCATGCTGGCAGCGGAACCGACGCAGATGGTCGATACGTCAGGCTTGATATACTGCATGGTATCGTAGATAGCCATGCCGGCCGTGACGACGCCGCCGGGGCTGTTGATGTATAAGTGAATATCCTTGTCAGGATTTTCGGCTTCCAAAAAGAGGAGCTGGGCGATGATGCTGTTGGCAACGGTATCATCGATGGGACCGCCGAGAAAGACGATGCGGTCTTTTAACAGGCGGGAATAAATATCGTAACTACGTTCACCCTGCGCCGTCTGTTCAACGACGATAGGCACATACATATTTGTCAAAACAAACACCTCCGGATGACGCGTTTCCGGTATTAGTCTTCAGCCTTTGCAGTTTCTTCAGCTTTCGCTTCTTCTTTCTTGTCTTCGTTGGAGTCAATAGCGTTGCTCAAGATGAAGCTGGCTGCTTTTTTACGGCCAACGGACTGTACCAACATAGGAACGCGGTGTTCTTTCAAAATAATCTTATAGACTTCTTTCGGATCGGCACCGAAGTTCTGAGACATGGTGATGATTTCAGCCTGGAGATCGATGTCTTTTACTTCGATGTTTTCCGCTTTAGAGATGGCTTCGAGGACGAGGTCCATCTTTACGTTTTCTTTAGCAGGTTCGGCATAGCTTTCTTTCAGCTTGTCCATATCCTGGTTCATGTATTTGAGATAGTCGTCGAGGTTCATGCGCTGTGTTTCAAGCTTAACCGACAGTTCTTCGATCATCTGATCGATCTTGTCGTCGACCATGACCTGCGGGATATCTACTTCAGCGTTGTTGACGACGGTCTGCAGTACTTCAGCGTTGAATTTTTCCAAAGCCTGGTAGGAAGCTTTCGATTCAAGGCGTTTGCGGATGTCGGCTTTGAGGTCGTCGACGCTTTCGAATTTGCCGGCTTCTTTAGCGAATTCGTCATCGATAGCCGGGAGTTCGCTGCGTTTTACGTCGTTGACTTTAACGGCGAAGACAGCTTCTTTACCAGCCAGGGATTTTTCAAAGTAATCTTCCGGGAAGGTAACTTTGACATCTTTTTCATCGCCGGCTTTGCTGCCGATGAGCTGATCTTCAAAGCCCGGAATGAAGCTGCCGGAGCCGATCTGGAGCGGATAGGACTTGCCTTCGCCGCCTTCGAATGCGACGCCGTCGACGGTACCTTTGAAGTCGATGACTGCAAAGTCGTCTTTCGCGATTTCCGTGCCTTCCGGAGCGACAACCAACTTAGCGTGCTGTTTCTGGAGGTTAGCCAATTCCTTGGCAACGTCTTCATCGCTTACTTCTGCTTTATCTTTGGCAACCGTAATGCCTTTATATTCGCCGAGTTTGACTTCCGGTTTCTTAGTAACCGTAGCTTCAAAGACGACGTCTTTTCCGTTTTCGTTGGAGATAACGTTCAATTCCGGTTCCGTTACGGGAACGATGCCTTCCTGATCGAGGGCGTCGCCGTACGCTTTATTGGCAATAGCTTCAAAAATTTCCTGTTTGACAGCATCTTTGCCCAAGAAGCTTTCCAGTACCATGCGCGGAGCTTTGCCTTTACGGAAGCCCGGGATATTTACGCGGCCTGCCAAGTTTTTGCAAGCGGCTGCAGCCTGTTTGGAAGCGTCTTTTGCAGGCACTTCGATGCGCAGGGTCACTTTGTGCTGGTCTACTTCGTTCACTGTTACGTTCATTCTAAGTATGTCCTCCTTATGGGCCGGTACAGCCCTTAATATCTCTAAAATACCATATTACGCTCTACATCATAACACAACTTTACTTTTTTTACAATATGAGAATAAAGGACGCCGGGTACAGCGTCCTTTATTACAAAGATTTTTATTCCGATAACACTCTGTCCTCCCCTGTCAGTCAAGGTAGGGTTTCATTTCGATCAGCGCAGCTGGCAGCCGAATTTTTCTTCGAGGTCCTTGACGATGGCATTGACCGGTTCGGTGATGTCGGCGTCGGTCAAGGTCCCTTCTTCAGAACGGAAGACGAGAGAATATGCCAGGCTCTTATAGCCTTCGGGAACCTGTTTGCCCGTGTACATATCGAAGAGGTGGACGGCTTCCAGGTGTTCGCCGCTGTCTTCTTTAATGACCCGGACGATGTCGGCGTTGGCCGTTGCCATCGGTGCCAGGAAGGCCAGGTCACGGCTCGATGCCGGGAATTTAGCGACCTTGTGGTAATCGGGCAGGAGGCTGACATAGGGCATGACAGCGTCCATATGCATTTCGAAAATATAGACCGGGCCGGCAACGTCATAGCTGTCGACGGCTTTAGGATGGAGTTCACCGAAATCGCAGAGGACTTTGCCGTCTTTGACGTAGCGGCCGGCTTTTCCCGGATGGAGGGGTGCAAAGTCGGATACTTCGAGGTCGGCCTGAACGCCGAGGCCTTCGAGGACGGCTTCGACCATGCCCTTTACGTCGTAGAAGTCATAGTTTTCTGCCTTGCCGGGCCAGGAATTGTCGATTCGCTGGCCGTAGAGCAGGCCCGTTACGCAGTCTTCCTGTTCGGGAAGTTCTGTGAGCGGCAGCTGTTTGGGCCGGTAAACGGGAGCGATTTCATAGATGCCGACCGAGGCGTTCTTGACAGCCTGGTTGCGGACCAGGACATCCATCAGGGTCGGGATGAGGGTCGTCCGCATGAGAGGGAAATCTTCCGTAATCGGGTTGAGGATGGGAACGGCTTTATAGACGGGATCGCTTTCAGCAAAGAGCAATTTTTGGAGCTGGTCGGGATGCATGAAGCTGAAGGTGACCGTTTCATTGAGGCCGGCGCGGCTGAGAATCGTCGAAATCCGTTCGTTGACTTCGTGGCGGAAGCCCGTTTCCCCTTTTGAAATCGGCGCAGCCGGACGGGTCGAAGGAATGTTTTCATAGCCGTAGATACGGGCGACTTCTTCAGCGATGTCGGCCATTTCCGTGCAGTCGCCGCGGTAGCTGGGAACGACAGCCGTCAAGGCTTCGCCGTCTTTTTCAATGCCGAACTGGAGGCGTTCCAACAAGTCGATCATGGCAGCTTCGGGAATGTCCGTACCCAAGAAAGCGTTGATCTTTTCAGCCGAAAAAGCGATGCGTCTTACAGCCGGCTTAACCGGATAGACGTCGACGATGCCTTTAGCTACGTCGCAGGCACCCATTTCCTGGAGGAGCTGAGCGCAGCGGTTGATGGAATTGATACAGCTGTCCGAATCGAGGCCCCGTTCAAAACGGCCCGAAGCTTCCGAGCGCAGGCCGAGCATGCGGCCCGTATGGCGGATGTTGGAACCTTTGAAGGACGCACATTCGAGGATGACCGACGTCGTTTCTTTCGTGACTTCCGAATCGAGGCCTCCCATGATGCCGGCGATGCAGCAGGCTTTTTCCGGGTCGGCAATGACCAGCATGTTGTCGGTCAAGGTGCGGTCCGTATCGTCGAGGGTCTTCATCTCTTCCCCGTCTTTGGCGCGGCGGGCGATGAGGTGGTGGTCGGCAACCTTGTCGTAGTCATAGGCGTGGAGGGGAATCCCCAATTCAATCATGGTGTAGTTCGTGGCATCGACGACGTTATTAATCGGACGAACGCCGTATTTGCGCAGGCGCTGCTGCATCCACAAGGGCGAGTTTCCGATTTTGACGTTGAGCAAAAGGCGTGCCGTATAGCGGCTGCACAGTTCTTCGTCGTCGATGGAGACGCTGACTTTGCCGTCGATGGGCGTATCGCATTCCTTGACGGAAATGTCAGGGTAACGGGCTTCTTTCCCGCTGAGGGCAGCGAATTCACGGGACAGGCCGACCATGGAGAAGCAGTCGGCGCGGTTGGCCGTCAATTCATATTCATAGACGACGTCGCGGACCTGCATGTATTCGGCAGCATCGACGCCAAGGGGCGTATCGCTCGGCAGGATCCAGATGCCTTCTTTTTCTTCCGGCAGGAGCAGGCTGTCATCGAAGCCGAATTCGTGAGCCGAGCAGAACATGCCGTTCGACAAGACACCGCGAAGCTTCGAGCGCTTGATTTTGGTACCGCCCGGCAGATGAGCGCCGTGGACGGCGACGGGCACGATTTGGCCGACGCGCACGTTAGTGGCAGCCGTTACGATTTGGAGCTGTTCGTCCCCCATGTCGACCTGGCAGACGACGAGTTTATCGGCGTCCGGATGGCGATCGATTTGAAGGATTTTGCCGGTCATTACTTTTTTGACGTCCCGTCCCCAATATTCAACTTGTTCGACAGGAATACCGGCCATCGTCAATTTATCAGCAAAAGCCTGCGGGTCTTGATTCATATCGACGTCGACATACTCTTGCATCCATGTTAAAGAACTTTTCATTATCTTTTCCCTCCCGAAACTAGAACTGGTTCAAGAACCGCATATCGTTTTCATAGAACAGACGCAGGTCGTCGATGCCGTATTTCAACATGGCAATACGTTCGACGCCCATGCCGAAGGCAAAGCCCGTGACGACGTCCGGATCGTAACCGTTCAGCCGCAGGACATTGGGGTTTACCATGCCGCAGCCGAGGATTTCCAGCCAGCCCGTATGAGAGCAGACACGGCAGCCTTCACCGCCGCACATGACGCAGGAAATGTCGACTTCGGCACTCGGTTCCGTAAAGGGGAAGTAGCTGGCGCGGAAGCGGACTTTCGTATCGTCGCCGAAGATGTCGCGGAGAAAGTCTTCGAGCATGCCCTTGAGGTCGGAGAAGCGGATGTTCTTATCGATGATCATGCCTTCCATCTGATGGAAAACCGGCGAATGGGTCGCATCGTAGTCGCAGCGGTATACCTTGCCGGGGGCAATGATTTTAAAGGGTTCGTTGGGCTTATGGGACTGAAGGGTCCGGGCCTGCATGCCTGACGTATGGGTTCTCAGGAGGATGTTGTCGGTGATGTACATCGAGTCCTGCATGTCTCGTGCCGGGTGGTCTTCCGGCAGATTGAGGCACTGGAAGTTGTAGTAGTCCGATTCGATATCGGTCCCTTCGACGATGGAAAAGCCCATGCGCAGGAAGGAGTCTTCCATAAGGCGCAGGGTCTGATGGAGGGGATGTTCGTGGCCCGTCACCGGTTTACGGCCCGGCAGGGTGATATCGATTTTTTCTGATTCGAGTTTCGCAGCCAATTCCTTGGCTTTGACTTCTTCCAACTTGGCATTCAGCTGTTCTTCAATGGCGCTGCGTGCCGTATTGACCAACTGGCCGACTTTCGGACGATCTTCTTTGGAAAGGTTTTTCATTTCCTTCATAATCGCCGTCAGTTCCCCTTTTTTCCCCAGGAACTTGACGCGGATATCTTGGATATCCTGCAAATGTTCGCTCTTGGCGAGCTCTTCCATTACGGCCGTTTTAATGGCCTCAATCTTTTCACTGATCATGGTTTTCCTCCTACTGGCAAGTACATAAAAAATAGACTCCCGCCCCCTAAGGGGCGAAAGTCTTATCCGCGGTACCACCCTACTTGATTCTCTCATATCCTGTAACGGGAACACCCGTCCTGCCTACTCCGTTCAGCAGGAGACTCTAAAGTGAACGCATGAAGCTTCCGCCTCCGGGCTCTCAATCATGACCCGGATTCCCTGTAAACGGAAGTCCCTTCATGCCCTCTTTATCATCGTCATAATAAATCGCTGTTCAATTCACGATACATTGTATCAGTAAAGTGTCTTATTGGCAATAACTAAGCGCTGAATCTGGTTAGTGCCTTCATAGATCTGCATGATCTTGGCATCGCGCATGTATTTTTCGACAGGGTATTCCTTGATGTAGCCGTACCCGCCCATAACCTGAACGGCGTCGGTCGTAACCTGCATGGCGACGTCAGATGCGTTGCATTTGGCAATGGCAGCTTCACGGCTGAAGTCCATGCCCTGGTCCTTCATCCAGCATGCGCGGTGGACGAGGAGACGAGCGCCTTCGACCTTCATGGCCATATCGGCAATCATAGCCTGGACCATCTGGAAGGATGCGATCGGTTTGCCGAACTGTACGCGAACTTTAGCGTATTCACAGCAAGCCCGGAAAGCAGCTTCGGCAATGCCGACGGAAACGGCACCTACGAAGGGACGAGCAGCGTCGAGGGTTGCCATGGCGATGCGGAAACCGCTGCCTTCGCGGCCGAGACGGTCTTCAACAGGGACGAAGCAGTTGTCGAAAATGAGTTCCGTCGTGTTGGACGCACGGATACCCATCTTATTTTCTTCCTTACCGATGGTAAAGCCCGGAGTGCCCTTGCGGACGATGAACGGCGTAAGGCCGCGAATACCGCCGGTTTTACGGGTATTGGCAAAGACGACAAAGATTTCGGCTAAACCGCCGTTGGTGATGAAACATTTCGTACCGTTCAAGAGATAGCCTTTGCCGTCTTCCGTCTTCGTGGCCCGTGTCGATACGGAGCCTGCGTCGGAACCCGTGCCCGGTTCCGTCAGTGCGAATGCAGCCAGGTTATCTTCATTGATGACGTCAAAATAGCGCTTCTTCTGGTCGTCGTTGCCGGCCAGGATGACCGGGTACGAAGCCAGGGCATTAGCAGCTACCGTCGTTGCGACGCCGCCGCAGCCTTTCGCTAATTCTTCATAAACACCAGCAATGGTGATGGCATCCAGTCCGGCTCCACCAAATTCTTCCGGAATAGCGACGCCCAATAGCCCCTGTGCTGCCAATTTTTCCAAAAGCCCTTCGTGGAGCTTTCCCGTTTCATCCATTTCTGCAGCGTAGGGGACGATTTCTTTTTGCACCAAGTCGCGGACGACTTTGATGATATCTTTCTGTTCGTCGTTATAAGCAAAATCCATCTTGTACTAACCAACCTTCCCTGTAATACGTGAATATCATATTAATCGATTCTTTTTAAAATGTAAAAGGACGACCGCCCCTTTACGACGACAGTACCGTCGGCACCGCGGCATTCACATTCGACGACAATCGTATTCCTGCCGTGATGGATAACCTGTCCGATACCGGTAATGTGCTCGCCGCTGTTGACACTGCGAATGTAATTCATATTGATTTCCAGGGTCGTCACCTGAAAACCCATCGTCCGGCAGGCCATGCCCATGAGGGTATCACAGAAGGCTGCCAGAACACCGCCTGAGGCGATATTGCGATAATTACAAATGTGGCGGCTGATGTGAAAGCCGACGCGAACGCGGCCGACAGCCACCGTTTCGATGGTGCAGGGCATGCTCTTAAAATACGGCGTCCTGGCATAAATGCCTTCGATGATGGCATGCATTCTGGCAGAATCGGACACACCGATGCCGTTTTTTTGCTCATCCATTGGCCGTACCCCCTTGTTCTTCGCCGCCGTAAGGTCCGGTTACGAAAAAGGTTCCCTTGCCATGCGCTAAGTAGCGATTGTCATTATCGTAAAAATCACAAAGAGCGACCATCGTCGTGCGGCCGTTGTGAATGATCTTTGCTTCGGCACGGATGACCGTATCGGCAAAAGCCGGGCGCAAGTAGTTCATGCCCAGATCCAGGGTCAGGACGGCCTTGCCGTGAACGGCACAGGCAGCTTCCATCGCTGAATCGGCCATGGAGTACAGCACGCCGCCGTACATCGTACCATTGGGATTATCCCATTTTGAGCCCTTATTCTCAAAGGTGAGAACAGTACACTCCTGTTCAGCCTTGGCTACATGGAACTGCATAAAGGTGTCAAAAGGATTTCTGTTAATCTCATGCTCTAACCATTCGCGATCCATTATGACTCCACTCCTTAGGCTAATACATAAATCCCTTATATTTTACTATACGAACAATCATCCGTCAAACAAAAAACAACGATTTATGCCCCTTAAACTGAACTTTAAGAATGGGAAAAAACAAGGTCCCGCATAGTGGCACGAGCCTTTATGCGAGACCTTATCACTGTGACATGCCTGACCTGGTCTTTACCCCCACACTCGCCTGCCGGGACCCTTGCTCATAGACTTTTGTCCCCCACTAATAGTCCTCTCGCGTTTTATGACGCGGCAGGTCTTACTTCTAGGCCGCACTATGATCAGTACCGCTTTGGGCACCTTACGTGGATCGCTTCGTCTGCGACTGACATCGACTTTCAACCACAGCACATGTCATTGCTACATTATACGGGACAGGCTGCCCCATTGTCAACGTTAGAACTTATAGCCCATACCGACCTGCCAGCCGCGGACGTCGTCATCATAGTTGTCGACATCGACGCTGCTGCGGCGATATTTGAGATGAGCGTCCCACTGCGGCGTAATGTCGTAGCCGACGCCGATTTCATAGGTATTGACGTCATCGCCGACACCGATGGAAGCAAAGCCCTGCCAGCGTTCGGCAATGGGAACCTGGCCGCGGACACCGATCTGGTAGCCGTAGGATTTTTTCGTGTTGTACGTATCGGTCTTAACGTAGGAAGCACCGGCATAAGCCGAGAGGTATTCCGTCAGGCGGTAATTGCCTACGAGATAGTTTTCATTGATCTTGTGGGAATCGTCGCCCTTCGTATAGTTGTTGATGTACTGTACATTCCAGCGGTCATTCAGAACGTAGGTGACGTCGCCGCCGGTAAAGCGGCTGTCGGCGTCGCCGTGACCTTCTTTTTGGTCAAAGCCATAGTTGATGTTCGCTTTCAAATCACCGGGCTGCTCGTTTTTGATAGGGGCTGCCCACGCTGCTGACGTAATGGCAAATGCTGCCAGTGTCGCCGTTAAGATAAATTTTTTCATGACATGACACCTCCAAATAGAATACAAGATTTATGTTCTTCCATAATAGCGGCTCAGGAGTTCTTCGCCTGCGGCGATGACCTGGCTCATGGGAATAACCGAAATACCTTTATAGTTGCCTTCGCGGATAATTTTCTTCATGCTCTTGCCGACTTCATAATGGTCCGTCGATTCCAGGACGATGGCCCGGTCCGTATAGGGACCGTAGAGCTTGGGATTGCTCGGCCCGTAGAGGGCGACCAAGGGCACCCGTTGGCTGACGGCGATATGCATGGGACCGCTGTCGTTGGTGATGAACAGGGAACACCTGCGAATGGCTGCGGCCAGTTCGCCGATGGTAAAGGCCCCGGTGGCCACAATGGGCTTCGAGGTCATTTCCCCCGTCGCTTCGCTTACCATATCGCGGTCCATATCGCCGCCGAAGAAGACGCATTTGAAGCCTCGGCGGCCAAAGTAGTCGGCCACGGCGGCAAACCGCTTGGCCGGCCACCGTTTTTGAGGAACGGCGCTGCCGATGTTGAAGCCGATGAGGCTGTCTGCCGGCGAGACGCCGTGGGATTCATAAAATTCAGCTGCCTTGTCATCCCAAGCTTTCGACGTGACAAACTGCAGGCCGTCGCTGCGATAGTCGTCGATGCCGAGCTGGGCCAGGACGTTGATGTACATATCGGCGGCGTGGAGATGGATGCGGTCCAGCCGCGTATAGCGGTTCATCAAAGGACGGGCCAGGAAATGGCTCATGCCGACGAATTTCTTAGCATGGATGACGGCTGCCAAAAACGACGTCCGTTCATTGGGATGCAGGTTAATCAGAATATCGTAGTGCGCTTGATGCAGGCGGCGGCCGATATGCCACAAGGCGCTGATCGAATTGTCCTTCCCCTTTTTATCGACGGTAATCAGGTGATCGATATCGGGGTTGTAGCGGACGACATCGGCAACCTTCTCGTCGACGACGAGGGTGATGTCCGATCCTTGGGCGTGGCGGCGCAGGACCTGCAGAAAGGGCGTAATCAGAATGAGATCGCCAAGATGCATGAGAAAGGTGACAATTATTTTCTTCTTGCGTAAGTTAATCATGATTCCACCTTCTTCAATACCTCTTTAAAAAGGTTCCACACCATATCGACGGTAATCTGAGCCATGCAGTCCGGATCGTCTATGAGCGGTTCTTCCGGCGTGGCTTTCGACGTCGGCGAAATGACGAGATGGATGTAAGAACGGTCACTGCCGCCGTAGGGGCCGGTCCGTTCGGGAGACGTCGGCCCGAAGAGGGCGATGAGTTCCTTTTTAAGGGCGTTGGCTATGTGAAGAGGCCCCGTGTCGGCACTGATGTAAACCAGGCTTTCATCGATGGCCGCCAGGAGTTGGCGGAGATCGGTCTTACCGGTATAGTCAAAGACACGGCCCGATCCGTCCCCTTCTTTGAGGACGCGGCCCTTCTCCTGGTCGTCGCCGCCGCCTAGGATGACGGCTGACAGTCCCTTATCGGTCAGGCGCTGCAAAAAGCGGCTCCAATAGTCAAGGGGCCATTCTTTGACGTCCCAGCGGGCACCGGGAACGACGGCGACGTACGGCCCTTGAAGGCCGTCTTGTGACAGGCGCCGGCGCCAGGCCTCCTTCTCTGCCGTAATATCCGGCAGGGGAAAAACCAGGTCGTCGACACGGCCGCCTAAGGCCCGAATCGTATCGAGGTAGCGCTCGATGACGTGGTCGTATTTATGGTCTCCGACCAGGCCTTTACTGACCAAAAAGCTCCCTTCGCGCATTTCCCAGTAGCCGTATTTTTCTTTGGCACCGCTGAGGAAGGCGACGACGGCACTTTTAGCCAAGCCCTGCAGGTCGAGGCAGAGATTGAAGTCGTACGCATGGAGTGTATGGCGCAGTTCCATCCAATACGACGGGGATTTCAGCCGCTTTTTGTCGACATAGATGACGTCGTCAATATAGGGCTTTCCCGGCAAAACCGGGGCGAACTGTTGATGGACGGCCCAAACGATGCGGGCGTCGGGGCAATTTTGTCGCAGTGCATGGAGCGTCGGCAGCGAATGAAGAACGTCACCAAGGGAACTCATCTTGATGACCAATATGTTTTTATACGCTTTCACGTTCCTTCCTTTCTGTGACAATAGCCTTTACAAAATCATCGAGCCTGCCGCCGGTGAATAAGTAGCCGTCCATGCCGGCTCGGCGGCCGCATTCGACGTCGAGGGGCATGTCGCCGATCATAAACGATTGGGACAAGTCGATATCGTAATCGCGGGCGGCTGCCAGAACCATTCCCGGTTCCGGTTTTCGCCAATCGCTTTTTTTATCGTAATCTTTTATCGGCGCCCCTTCGAGGTAGGGGCAGTAGTAAACGGCGGTAATCGTCCCGCCGGCAGAAGCGGCCTCACGACACATCCAGTCATGAAGGGTCTTTACATCGTCTTCGGTGTAATAGCCGCGGGCCACGCCGCTCTGATTGGTGACGACGATGATGGCATAGCCTTCGGCCGTCAGATAGGCCAGGGCTTCTTTGGCGCCGTCCATCCATTCAAAATCCTTGATGAATCCTAAATAAGACTTATCGACGTTTAAGACGCCGTCGCGGTCGAAAAAGACAGCCTTTCTCATGCGAAATAGCCGCCGTTCTTTTCGAGGATGCTGCAGTATTCCTTAACGGCTTCCGACAGGATGGTAAAGCCCTTGTCATAACCGGCTTTCATGAGGTTTTCCGTATCGGCCTGGGTATAGCTCTGATATTTGCCCTTGAGGACGTCCGGGAAGGGAACGTATTCGATGTGGCCCTTGCCGCAGTAGTCGATGACGCCCTGGACGAATTCATTGAAGGTATGGCCGATGCCGGTACCGCAGTTATAGATGCCCGACAGTTCCGGGTGTTCCCAGAAGTAGAAGATGACGTTTACTACATCGTTGACGTAGATGAAATCGCGGATCTGCCCGCCGTCTTCGTAGCCTGCCGTCCCTTTAAAGAGGGTGATCTTCCCCGTTTCCTGGAGTTCGTGGTATTTCTGGTAAACCAGAGATGCCATCTTGTCCTTATGGTTTTCCTGAGGTCCGAAGACGTTGAAATAACGGAAGCCGACGATCTGGCTCTTGGCGATGGGCTGGACACGGCGAACGAAGCGGTCGAACTGGAGCTTGGAATAAGCATAGGGATTGAGGGCTTCTTCGCAAGACGGATCTTCGCGGAAGCCGTTCCGGCCGCTGCCGTAAGTCGATGCCGACGATGCGTAGAGGAAGGGAATCTTCCGGCTCATGCAGTAGCGCAGGAGATTCTTGCTGCCTTCATAGTTGTTTTTCATCATGTAGCGGCCGTCGTAATTCATCGTATCCGAGCAGGCCCCTTCGTGGAAGACGACGTCGATGTAGCCGCAGTCAAAAGTATCGTCGGCCATCTGTTCATCGAAGTCGGCGTAATCCATATAGTCAAAGAAATCGAGGCCCTGAAGGTTGCGGCACTTGCGGCCGTCGGTCAGGTCGTCGACAATGAGGATGTCGTCGATTCCCCGATTATTCAGTTGCTTTACGATATTGCTGCCGATAAAACCGGCACCGCCTGTTACTATTTTCATATTTTCCCCTTCTTTACCAAATCAGCTATTTTCTGAACGAGTCCCGTCGTAGAGTACCCTTCTTCAAATGAAATGATTTCTACGCGCTTTACGGACTCGCGGCCAATGACTTCATCGGCCTTATAATCGCCGCCTTTGACCAGGATATCGGGACGGAGGACCTCTAAGAGTTCCTTCGGCGTATCTTCGTCAAAGATGACGACGTCATCGATGCATCCCAGGGCTCCGAGCAGGACGGCCCGGTCTTCCTGAGCTACGAGCGGTCTCGTTTCCCCTTTGAGGCGCCGTACGGAGTCATCGGAGTTGAGGCCGACGACGAGGTGCTGTCCCAGCATGGCTGCCTGCTGCAAATAGAGAACGTGGCCGCGATGGAGAATGTCGAAGCAGCCGTTCGTAAAGACGACGGTTTCCCCTTTTTTCTGCCATTCCCGGATTTTCTTGGCCATTTCATCCCGCGTAAGGGACCGATAAGGCTGCCAGCGGACGGGGTGCCAGTCTTCCCACAATTTCAGGAGTTCATGGCGATGGATAGGATAGGTCCCGACTTTGGTCACGACGATACCGGCTGCGGCATTGGCCACCTGCAGGCTGGTGCGGATCGACAAGTTGCCGGCAATGGCCGATAAAAAGGCGGCGGCGACGGTATCGCCGGCACCGGAAACGTCGAAGACTTCCTGGGCTGTGGCCGGATTATTCCAGACTTTGCCGTCTTTTCCGACGACGGTAATGCCCTTTTCGGAGCGGGTCACCATGAGGTGAGCAAAGGAGTATTTTTTATACAGCTCGCCGGCTGCTTCGACGACGGCCTGACCTTCATTGGCCACGAATCGTCCCAAGCAGTCGCTTAATTCTTTCATATTCGGCGTCACGAAGTCGGCCCCGTTATACTTGCTCCAGTCGCTTCCCTTGGGATCGACCAGGATGGGAATATGGGCATTATTGGCCGCTTTGATGACGTTTTGAGCCAGAGAATCGGTGAGAACGCCTTTTTTGTAGTCCGACAGGATAATCCCATCGAGGCCGGTTTCCAGCTGATCTTTCAGCCAGGCCAGAAGGGTTTCCTCTTCCGTTTCAGCCAAGGGCGTTACTTCTTCAAAATCGAGGCGAACCATCTGCTGCCGCGAGCCGAGGATGCGCATTTTCGTCGTCGTCGCATGGCCTTTTCGCACGACAAGGCCTGAGCCGTCGATGTGGGACTCGGTCAATAATTCGTGGAGCAAGTCGGCGTTTTCGTCGTCGCCGATGAGACCGCCCAATAAGACATGGCAGTCCAAGTTAGCCAAGTTGGATGCGACATTGGCCGCCCCGCCTAAGACCGACGTCATATGATCGACTTTATTGACCGGCACCGGTGCTTCCGGTGAAATGCGTTCGACCTTGCCAAAGATGTAGCGGTCGACCATAATATCTCCGATAACGGCAATTTTCAGGTTCGGCAAGACATGATAAAAAAAGTGGTCGATGTAATTTTCTGTCATAGCGTTCCTCGATTCAATCTCTTATTTTTGTTCTTTCGTACCCATGAGATACTTCAATTCAGCCATAAAACTTTCCAAGTCGGCAAACTCGCGGTATACGGAAGCAAAGCGGATATAGGCAACGGCATCGACAGAGCGAAGTTCGCGCAAAACCATTTCCCCTATTTTTTCACTGGACACTTCCTGAGCCAGTGTGTTGCGGATATTGCGTTCAACCTTGGTGACAATCTCTTCCAGCTGCCGGCGCGTGACTTCCCGCTTGTTGCAGGCCCGAAGCAGGCCGTTGATCAACTTATTGCGGTCAAACAGTTCATGCCGTCCGTCTTTCTTGACGACGATGAGCGGGACTTCTTCGACCATCTCATACGTCGTAAACCGGCGGCCGCACTGCTGGCATTCGCGGCGGCGGCGGATAGCTTTGCCATCATCGGTTGCCCGTGAATCGGTTACTTTTGTATCTGCACATTGGCAAAATGGGCATCTCATCCTTCTTCCTACCTTCTTTCCGACGATATTTTCAAAAAAAGCGGGTCCGCCGGGATCCGCTTTTTTTCATGCTGATTATCTCATCCACGCAGGAATTTCTACGCCGCCGGCACTATCTTTTTTATCGCCGGATTTTGTCGTTCCGCCCGTTCCCTGTCCGAAAGAAGGAATCGAAGACGGTTCTTTACCGAAACCCGTAGCGACGACCGTAATGCGGATCGAATCTTCCATGTCCGGATCGATGACCGAACCGAAGATGATGTTGGCTTCCGGATCAACGGCTTCAGCCACTTTTTCAGCAGCTTCGTTGATTTCGTACAAGCTGACGTCCGGACCGCCGGTGACGTTGAGCAGGATGCTCTGCGCGCCGTCGATGCTCATTTCTAAGAGGGCACTGTGAATAGCACCGTCGACAGCTTCGACAGCACGGTTTTCACCGGAACCGATGCCAATGCCCATGATGGCTTCGCCCTGGTCGGACATGATGGTCTTGACGTCGGCAAAGTCGAGGTTGATAAGACCAGTCGTCGTAATCAAGTCGGAAATGCCCTGAACGCCCTGGCGGAGTACGTCGTCAGCGACGAGGAAAGCGTCTTTAAGAGGCGTCTTCTTGTCGATAATCTGGAGCAGTTTATCATTAGGAATAGTGATGATGGTATCGACTTTTTCCTTCAAGTAGTCGGCACCTTTTTCGGCAACTTCTCTGCGGCGCTTGCCTTCAAACAAGAACGGCTTGGTAACGACAGCGACCGTAAGGGCGCCCATTTCCTTAGCACATTCAGCTACGATAGGCGCTGCACCGGTGCCGGTACCGCCGCCCATGCCGGCCGTAACGAATACCATATCGGCACCTTGGAGAGCCTTGATGATTTCTTCTTTACTTTCAAGAGCTGCCTGTTCACCGACCTGGGGGTTGGCGCCGGCACCGAGGCCTCGGGTCAATTTTTCGCCGATCTGAATCTTAACATCGGCCTGGGACACTTCCAGTACCTGGTCTTCCGTGTTGACCGAGATGAACTGGACCCCCTGCAACCCACTTTCTATCATACGGTTGACAGCGTTGTTACCGCCGCCGCCGACACCAATTACTTTTATATTCGCAAACTCTGCCATATCGCATTTTCCTCCTTCGGACTCTATACGCACACCTTGTGCAGTAGGATTCTTTATTATTTTACACTATCTTAGAAAAATTATCTAGCTGTTTTTAAAAATCAAGGCCCCAAGCCTGTTTATTTTGCCTTGATGGACGGGGCTCTGAGATCGGTATCGATATACTGGACGTTGATTCCGTTGTTCCGAGCTTCCGTCAGCAGGGTTTCGGTCATCTTAGCCCGTTCGGCCGGATCGTCTCCCCGGCCGAGGCGGATGGGAACGGAATCGGTCGTATAGGCGACGATGCTTTCAGGGTTGCCGACGTTTACTTCAGCAATCGTCTTGAGCAGATCCGGCGGCAGGCTCTGGAGGTATACCATAGCGGCCTGGAGGGTCGGATCATTAATCGTATCGCCAAGGAGCAGGTTGTCGACTTTCTTGCCGGTCATGATGGGCAGGGAAACGCCTTTGATCTGCGGTTCTAAATCGATGACCCGGCCGGTCTTGTCGACGTAGGCAAAGCCGTAGAGCGTCGTAATGATGGCAGCCGGCTTGCGTTCGGTCATGTCGATGCGGATCGTCGCCGGAAATTCACGGGTGACGGTGGCATCGGCAATACGCAGGTCTTTTTTCAACCGTTCTTCGATGCCGTCCGTCGACAGCTGGACGACGTTGACGTAGGAATAGGCTCCGGCGGCGCGGTAGACATCGTCAAAGGACATGTTTTCATTGCCGTCGACGATGAGCGTGCCAAAGGGAACCGGTGCCAGCCGCAGGAAGAGCCAGACGGCAAAGATGCCGATAACCGTAAGGATGATCGTGCATCGGCGCCGGTGAGCCTGCGCTTGTTTCTGCTTCTTTCTCTTTTTCTTCAGTCTGGCAGCCTGACGCATCTGCTGGCGGCGACGTTCCTCTTCTTCAGCCAGTCTCCGATCCTCATCGCTGCCCAGGGGATCCCGGTCAAGATGAGGAGGCACAAAGACGTCATGAGGATCGTTCGGCACCACCGCTCGCGGCCGCCTTCCCGGATATGGATGCTGTTTCATCAAAATTTACCTACCGATGCTTCGAGCAAAATCTTTTCGCATAAATCTTCAAAAGAAAGGCCCATGGCCCGAGCAGCGTCGGGAACCAAACTGGTCGCCGTCATGCCCGGCACGGTATTGATTTCAAGTACAAAGGGATGGCCTTCTTTATCGGTCATCATATCGACGCGGGACACGCCGCTGCAGTGGCAGAGGCGGAATACCTTTAAGGCCAGGTCCTGCATTTCCTTTGTCAGAGCCGGTGAAATGGGCGCCGGGCAGATGTGCTTGGCAATCCCCGGTTCGTATTTCGAATAGAAATCGTATTTCCCCGTGCTGGAGACGATCTGGATGACAGGAAAGGCCAGGTCATCCATGACGGCAACGGTAAATTCATCGCCGTCGATAAAGGCTTCAGCTACGATGGATGCGCTGTACTTAAAGGCTTCTTCAAGGGCCGGTTCCAGTTCTTCCCGCGTCGTTACGATGACCGTACCGATGCTCGAGCCCTGGCCGGACGACTTGATGACCACGGGCAGGGAAAACTGTTTTTCGATGTCGGCCATAATAGCCTGGCGGTCATCACTGGCAAAGTAGTAAGCAAAGGGAGCCGTCGCAATGCCGGCGCCTTTGAAAGCAGCCTTGCTCATGACCTTGTTCATGCCGACGGCACTGGCCATGACGCCGGGACCGGTATAGGGAATGCCGATCATTTCACACAGGCCCTGAAGGACACCGTCTTCGCCGTAACGGCCGTGAAGAGCGTTGAATACGACGTCGATTTTCTTTTCTTTCAAAGTTTCGGCCAGGGTGTGCGGAACGAGTTCAATCGTTTCGATGGCATAGCCTTTTGTCTTCAGTGCTTCGGCAATGGCAGCTCCCGTGCGGCGCGATACTTCCGCTTCGGTCGAAGGGCCGCCGACGACGACGGCAATATGTTTACCTTTCATGTCTTCCATGCGTTATTTCTCCATTTCTTTCGCTTCGGCAATGTACTGTTCGCCGACTTTATAAATGTCTCCGGCCCCCATGGTGATGACTAAATCGAGGGGCTGGGAGTTTTCTTTCAAATAGGAAACCAAATCTTCTTTATGAGGAATGTAAATGACGTCTTGTCCCGTCGTTTCCTTGACCTTTTTGGCAATGAGTTCGCCCGACACGCCGGGAATGGGATCTTCACCGGCACTGTAAACGTCGGTCACGATCAGTTTATCGGCCTTGGCAAAGGCGCTGCCGTACTGGTCGAGGAGGAGCTGGGTACGCGTATAGCGGTGAGGCTGGAAGAGACAGACGACGCGGTGGGTCCCCATGTCGCGGGCAGCCGTCAAGGTGGCGTTGATTTCCGTCGGATGGTGGGCATAGTCATCGACGACCCAGACGTCACCGACAAAGCCCTTGGTCTGGAAACGGCGTTTAGCTCCGTGGAAATGGCTCATAGCCGCTGCGATTTCTTTAAAGGGAAGGCCGCAGGCATCGGCAACAGCCGTCGTCGCAAGTGCGTTTAAGACGTTGTGTCGGCCCGGTACATTCAGGACCATATCCCCCATCTTCTGACCGCCTTTATAGACGCTGAAGTGGAGTTTCCCCTTAAGGTAATGGAGGTCTCTGGCCTGATAGTCTGCCGGCTGTTCGAGGCCGTACGAGACGTAGCGCCGTCCCGTCGTCGGTGCCAGGGCACGGATCTTGTCGTTTTCAAAGCACAAGACGGCCAGGCCTTCTTCGGCATCGAGTTTCTGTATGAATTCCTTAAAGGCGGCGATGACGTTATCGAGGGAGTTGTAATGATCCATATGGTCGGCGTCGATATTGGTGACGACGGCGATATACGGATGCTGCTTGAGGAAGGTGCCGTCGCTTTCATCGGCTTCGGCAATGACATACTGGCCTTTCCCCAAGATGGAATTGCTGTGCAGATAGTCGACTTCCCCGCCAATGACGATAGTCGGGTCCTGCCGGCATTCTTCAAAGACCTGTCCCAGCATGGACGACGTCGTCGTCTTGCCGTGGGCACCGGCAACGGAAATCCCCTTCCCCCAGCTCATGATATGGACCAGGGCGTCGGAGCGGTGGATGACCGGAATGTTCCGGCGGCGGGCTTCGACGAGTTCGACATTGTTGTCGCGGATGGCCGACGAGATGACGACGACCTGAGCGTCCTGCAGATTTTCAGGGCTTTGTCCGATGCAGATACGGGCTCCGCGCTTGGCAAATTGCTCCGTTACAGGCGAGGCTTTGAGATCTGAGCCGGATACGCGATATCCTTTTTCAATAAAAACGTTGGCAATTGCCCGCATTCCGGCGCCGGCAATCCCAATAAAATGAACGTTTGCAACATCGTTCAGATTAACCATAGGTTTATTCCACACCCTTCTTCTCCTGTTACGGATTACGTTTTCGAGAAATCGATAAGGCCAGTTCGGCAATATCGCGGGCCGCCTGGGGCTTACCCATGGAACGGCTGGCCTTGCCCATGGCGGCTAGGGCCGCCGGATCTTCTTTTAAATGGATGATTTCTTCCAGTAATTCCCGTCCGTTCAGCATCTTGTCGAGGATCATCTTGGCAGCGCCGCACATGACCAGGGCCTGTGCATTGTAGCGCTGATGATCTTCCGCCGCGTAAGGATAGGGAATGAGAATCGACGGTACACCGCGGACGGTCAGCTCGGCAAGGCCGACGGCACCGGCTCGGTATACGGCCAGGTCGCAGGCAGCCAAGGCTTCCGGCATGTGGTGAAGATAAGGGATGATACGACTCCCCTTGCCATAGCGGCCGCGGCATTCAATGCCTGACAGCTGCTTTACGACGCGGTCGTATTCGTGATCGCCCGTAACGTGGAGGATCTGGATCGTATCGTCGTTTCGAAAATGTTTATGGACCTCGATCATCGCCGTGTTGATGCTGCGGGCACCGCGGCTTCCGCCGGCGACGAGGAGGGTGAATTTATGAGGATCCAATCCCAGTTTTTTCCGGCCCTCTTCACGGGTGACCGTCAAAATATCCTTGCGGACGGGATTGCCTGTATAAACGAGAATGCTCTTTCTGCGAAAGCGCTCGGCAGCTTCTTCATAGCCGAGAGCGACGCGATTGACAAAGCGGCTCAAAATCGTATTGGTAACGCCGGGAATGACGTTTTGTTCCTGGATCAGGGACGGTACACCGCTGAGACTGGCGGCTAACAGTACCGGGCCGCAGACAAAACCGCCTGTACCGATGACGACGTCCGGTTTAAATTCATGGATAATGCCTTCTGCCTTAATCAGGCTGGCTGCTGTCTTCCCGAGGGTGACCAGGTTGCGGACGGAAATCTTCCGTTCGAGGCCCCGCACGTCGAGGGTGACGAAGGGCAGCCCTTCTTTGGGAATCAAGGTATTTTCCAGGCCGATTTTGGAGCCGACGTAGAGAAATTCGGTAGGCTCGATGTCGGCGATCGCCCGGGCAATGGTAATAGCCGGGTAGATGTGGCCGCCTGTGCCGCCTCCGGAAATAATAACTCGACGCATGTTTCCTGCCTCCTGTCGACTGTGTTAACTATTATCAGATAGCGTTGACAATGCCTTTAAAGACACGGCCCCGCTGTTCAAAATTGTCATACATATCAAAGCTCGAGCAAGCCGGCGAAAGGAGAACGGCCTGAGGAGCTTTGGCGATACTGCGGGCCAGCATGATCGCCCCTTCCATACTATAACCGGTACGGCGGATATCTGCAATGCCCGCTTTTTTAGCAGCTTCTTCAAAACGGTCGGCGGCATCGCCGATGAGGATCAGCGTGTCGACCCTTTTGGCTGCTAAAGCCATAAAATCATCGAGGGGCGTCTGTTTATCATAGCCCCCGGCGATGAGGATGAGATGACCCTTGGGAAAGGCATCCAATGCCTTCATCGACGCATCGACGTTGGTTCCCTTGGAATCATTATAATAGGTCACATCGTGGATGGTGCGGACTTTTTCAAGGCGGTGTTCAACCCCTTTAAAAGACCGTAAGACCTGTCTAATGACGTCAAGGGAGGCCCCGGCAGCATAGGTCAAGAGAATGGCCGCCAGGCAATTCTGTATATTATGCTTGCCAAAGAGATGGAGCTCCGATTCAGCACAGACGACGGTATCCTGCCCATCAAGGCGCAGAATAAGGTCGCCGTCCCGATAAAAGGCTCCTTCAGGGACTTCACCGCTCGTCGAGAAGTAGAGGACGCTGCTGGTCATGGCATCGGCCATGGCCCGGACGCGGGAATCATCATAGTTGAGGACGGCATAGTCGCCCTTGTCTTGATTGAGGAAAATTCGCTGTTTAGCCGCACTGTAGGCTTCCATCGTATGGTGACGGTCCAAGTGGTCCGGCGTGATATTGAGGATAACCGCCGCCTTGGCCTTCAGGCTGTGCGTAAATTCGAGCTGGAAACTCGAAAGTTCAGCTACGACGACGGCTTCTTTCGGAAGATCTTCTGCCTGTTCCGAAAGGCCGTAGCCGATGTTGCCGCCGACGACGGTCTGACGGCCCGTGGCCTTCATGATTTCCCCCACCAGGGTGGTCGTCGTCGTCTTGCCATTAGTACCGGTAATGCCGATGACGTCGGCGTCGGTAACGCGGCAGGCCACTTCGACTTCGCTCCAAATGGGAAGCCCCTTGGCAGCAGCTGCTTTCATGATGGGAATTTCCGGAGAAATGACCGGCGACGGAACGACGACATCCATGCCGTCGAGGAGGCTCGTTTCCTGACTGCCGAAGACGAGCTTCACGCCGCGGGATGCCAGATCAGGCCACGGCTGTTCGCTTACATCGATGGCCTTCATGTCGTTGAGGACGACCGTCCCCCCGTGATCTGCCAAGGCCAGCGAAGCGGCACGACCGCTAATGCCCGCGCCGATGACTAAAAATTTTTTTCCAGAAAAATCCATGATGCTCATTACCTACACCTGCTTTATGTAAAATATGGTCTTAACAATCAGAAAAGGCTGTCTTTATTTTCCTGCCATGACGACGATAATCGCCAAGATGGCCATTAACGCCGAAAAGCTCCAAAATACCGTAACGACTTTGACTTCGCTCCATCCGGACAATTCAAAATGGTGGTGGATCGGGCTCATCTTAAAGACCCGGACGCCCCGCGTTTTGAAGGAAATGACCTGGATGATGACCGATAAGGCTTCGAGGACATAGAGGCCGCCGGCCAGGATGAGCAAGAGTTCGGTCTTGGTCAGGATGGCCATGGCAGCCAGTGCGCCGCCGAGGGCCAGGGAACCCGTGTCACCCATGAACATTTTAGCCGGATGCTGGTTATAGAACAAGAAGCCCAGGCAGGCCCCGGTCAGGGCCGTGCTGAAAATGGCAAAATGAGTATAGCCCAAGGCAACGGCGATGACGACGTAAGCAACGGCCGTAATCGAGCACGAACCGGCAGCCAATCCGTCGAGTCCGTCCGTCAGGTTGACGGCATTGCTGGTGCCGACGATCATGACGAAGACGAAGAGATAGTAGAAAATGCCTAAGTCAACGGTAATGGACGTGAAAGGAATCCACAAAGTCGTGGGAAAATGAAGGAAGGCTTGAAGGATGTAGCAGAAAACGGCAGCCATGACGAACTGGCCGGCCAGTTTCTGTTTTGCCGTAAGGCCCAGGTTGCGGTGCTTGACGGCCTTGATGGAATCATCGAGAAAACCGATGACGCCGTGACCTAAGGTCAGGAACAAGGCCAGGGCCTTTCGCAGTTCCATCGGGTCGAAGAGAAGGCAGGCCACGGTCAGCGCCGTCAAGATGAGGATGCCCCCCATGGTCGGCGTGCCGGCTTTGTACTTATGGCTTTCCGGCCCTTCTTCCCGTTCAGACTGGCGGGCGTGGAACTGCTTCAGTTTTTTGATGACAAAGGGTCCCAGGGCAAGGCCGATGACCAGGCTGACGATGAAGCTGAAAATCAGCATTTTAAACATTCACATTACTTCCTTTCAAAATAAGGCAGTATTTTTTCCATAGCAAAGCTGCGCGAGCCTTTCAAAAGGACGGTGTCACCATCCCGGAGCAAGGCCTTCAGCTGACGGGCCGCCGCTTCATGAGAATCGGTCATATAGACGGCTTTCATGCCGGCTTCCTGTGCCGCACGGGCTATATCTTCAGCCAGATTCCCCATGGTAATGAGGGCGTCGAGCTTCATATCGGCAACTAAACGGCCGATGGCCCGGTGTTCTCTTTCGGCCCAGTCGCCAAGTTCTCCCATGCCGCCGAGGACGGCAATCTTGCGGCCCTTGGTCAAGAGATCCAAGGTGCGGACGGCTTCGGCCATCGAAGCCGGATTAGCATTATACGTATCGTTGATAAAGGTATAGGGGCCGAGGTGCAGGAGTTCCTGACGCATGGCCATGCCCCGGTAAGCCGCAAGGCCGCGCTGCAGTTCAGCATCGCTGAGGCCGGTGAGGTAACCGACGGCAATAGCAGCCAGGGCGTTATAGACATTGTGCCGGCCAATGACCGGAACGGAAACGTCAAAGGTACGGTCGAAGCAGCGGCAGGAAAAACGGACGCCCTGTTCATCACAGACGACATTTTCCGCCCGGATTTGGAGAGACTCGCCCGTCCCGTAGAGGATGGATTTGCCTTGGCAGAGGTTTTTCATGGGCGCGACGAAGGGATCGTCGCCATTTAAGATGGCCGTCCCTTCCGAATCAAGGCCTTCAACGAGTTCAGCCTTGGCCTTGGCAATATTTTCCTGGGAACCTAAGAGCTCGATATGGCTCTTGCCGACATTGGTGACGACACCGATGGTCGGCTCGCCGATATCGACCAGTTCGGCAATCTGTCCGAGGCCGCGCATACCCATTTCGACGACACAGACTTCGTGGTCCGGCGTCAGTTGGAACAGGGTCTTCGGCAGGCCTATTTCATTATTATAATTCTTTTCTGTCTGCAGTACCTTATATTTTTCACTCAAGACGGCAGCAATCAGGCTGCGCGTCGACGTCTTGCCTACCGAGCCGGTTACGGCAATGACGGGAATGGAAAAGCGGCGGCGGTGGAACCGAGCCAGGTCCTGATAGGCTTTCAGCGTATCGGAAACGACGAAAATCGGCACGGCTGCGCCCTTATATTCCGGCCGCAGTTCGGAAACGACGGCACCGGCAGCCCCCGAAGAGAGGGCCTTTAAGACGAAGTCATGGCCGTCAAAAGAGGTCCCCTTGAAGGCGATGAAAAGGGAGCCCTTCTCAACCGCCCGGGTATCGGTGCAAACGTCATGAAAAAGCACACTCTCCACGGGAGAGAGCAGACGGGCTCCCGTCGCTTTCTGTACTTCTTCACTGGTAAAGTCAGCCATTATTTATCTCCTCGATGCAGATCGCGGACGGCATTGCGGGCTTCTTCGCGGTCGTCAAAATGAATCGTACCGTCATTTAAGATCTGGTACGTTTCATGGCCTTTGCCGGCAATGACGATGATATCGTTTTCTTGTGCCAGTTCAACGGCGCGGTAAATGGCTTCGCGGCGGTTGACGATGACTTCATGATGCTGACCCGGCTTGAGTCCTTCTTTGACCCCTGCTTCGACTTCAGCTACGATGGCATCGGGGTTTTCCGACCGCGGATTGTCAGAAGTAACGATGGGAATATCGGCCAGTTCGGCACCGATGCGGCCCATGATGGGGCGCTTCGTCCGATCGCGGTCGCCGCCGCAGCCAAAGACGGCAATGACGTGGTTAGGGTTCATAGCCCGAGCCGTTTCCAAGGCCTTTTCGAGGCTGTCCGGCGTATGGGAATAGTCGACGACGATGGCAAAGGGCTGACCGGCTTCGACGAGTTCAAAGCGGCCGGCTACGGAATGGAAGGACTGGATGGCCTTGTCGATCGTTTCTTCGTCGATGCCTTCGGCATGAGCGGCGCCGATGGCAGCCAAAGTATTATAAACATTGAACAGGCCGGTAATATTCATGTTGAGGTGGACATTGACAAAGGGGCCGACGACGTCGAAGGACGAGCGTTTCAGTTCGACATTCAAATTCGATCCCTTCAGATCGGCTTCTTTTTCGACGCCATAAGTCAGGACCTGGCAGTGGCAGGCCTTGAGGATCTGCTTGGACCAGGGATCGTCGACGTTTACGATGGCCGTTTTATTTTCTTTAACGTGATCGGCAGCGGTCAAGCTCTGGAAGAGTTTAGCCTTGGCGGCAACGTAATTTTCCATGGTCTTATGGAAATCGAGGTGATCCTGGGTGAGGTTGGTAAAGACAGCCGTATCGTATTCGATGCCTGCCACGCGGTCTAAGGCCAGGGCATGGCTGGAAACTTCCATGACGACATGGGTCATTCCCTTTTCATGCATCATGTACAGGAAGCGCTGGAGTTCGACGACATCCGGCGTCGTGTTGTGAATGGGCAGTTCTTCATCGTCGATGAGGGCGTGAATAGTGCCGATGACGCCGACATGATAGCCGGCCGAGCGAAGGATATGGGCGATGATGTGGGTCGTCGTCGTCTTGCCGTTGGTGCCGGTGACGCCGATCATGCGCATCTTTTTACCGGGATAGTCGTAAAAGAAGGGTACCATGTCTTCTAAGGCATGGTGGATATCGGGGACCTGGATCTGGACAGCACTGGACGGCAGGTCGAGATGCTTCGTCGTCAAAACAGCGACGGCCCCTTTTTCAACAGCCTGGGCAGCAAAAGCAGCTCCGTCGACGTGGGCGCCGGAAATGCAGACGAATAAGAAGCCTGCTTCGATTTCCCGAGAATCCGAAGAAATGCCGGTGATTACCGTATCAGCACTGCCGCTGAGGTTATAAATTCCTTTAAGATGTTTACAAAGTTCTCCAATTGTTTTGGTCATCATTATAGAACCTCCTTGACGGTTCATTTCATTTCATTAGTACTGTTCTACATTGTACAGCTTTATCGGATAAATAACAATGAGGTCGTCGCACAAAAGTGCGTCGACCTCTCATTTTAGCAATTATCGACGGTTCCCCTTTGCGGCCTGATCGCTTTGATTCCCGTAGAGAATACGTGATGGTGCCACCATTCCCAGTCCCTTGGTCGCCGTCGTATAAATCCGTTCCGGCGTTTCCAATTTGGAAATTTGGACACGCAACTGCTCATTTTCACTCTGTAACTGCTGTGCCTGAAGTTTTAGTTCCATGAGTTCGCCGCTCTGCTGATACGTCCAAGACGTAATAAGATTAGAGGCGATGGCAATCGCTGCGATCATTCCGATGGGAATCAGAACATACACCGCTCCCTGCTGGACGGCCTGTACTGCGGCCGACCTCCATAGGGGTACGCTTACGCTTTTTTCGTCATGTAGATTTCCGACTTTCCTTGCCAGCATACGCAACACATCCATTTCAATAATCATTAGCTTGGCTCCTTCATTTACGGATACCGACGCGAAGTTTTGCACTGCGGGCCCTCGGATTCAGCTCCAGTTCCTCCTGCGACGGTAAAATGGGTTGTCGCTTTACTTTTAGGATGGCCTGATGATGGCAGGTGCAAACCGGCATATCGGGCGGACAGATGCAGTCCGTCGCCAAAAGCCGCAGCGTCTGTTTGGCAATTCGATCTTCCAGTGAATGGAAGGTAATGACACACAAACGCCCTCCTCGTTTTAAACGCTGAGCGGCATGTTCCAATGAATCCTTTAAGATTCCCAATTCGTCGTTGACTTCGATTCGGATGGCCTGAAATGTTCGTTTGGCCGGATGAGGCCCGTCCTTTCTGGCTCCGGCAGGAATCGCCTTTTTAATGACCTGAACCAGTTCTTCCGTCCGTTCCAAAGGCTTTTCCTGACGCGCTTCGACGATAAATTCGGCAATGCGCTTGGCCCACCGTTCTTCCCCGTAATCCTTGATGATACGGTACAAGTCGGTCTGGCTGTAGCCGTTTACAATATCGTAAGCGCTGCGCCCCTTACTGCGGTCCATGCGCATATCGAGGGGCCCGTCCTGCATATAGGAAAATCCCCGGTCCGGCGTATCCAGCTGGTAACTCGAAACACCGAGGTCGAACATGATGCCGTCAACGGCATCGACGCCCTGTTCGTCAAGGACGTCCGACAGGTATTGGAAATTGCGCTGCACCAGAATATGACGGCACGACGTACCTGCCAGGCGTTCACCGGCAGCGGCAATGGCATCGCGGTCCTGATCGAGACCGATAATCATCGCCTGGTCCGTCAGCTCATCGGCTAAGGCCTTGGAGTGGCCGCCGCCGCCGAGGGTACAGTCGACGTAAATGCCATTGGGATCGGTTATTAAATTGGCTATGGTTTCCTTACGAAGAACACTGACGTGATGAAAATCCATGATTCCTCCTAAAAGTCCAGGTTCAGAAAATCGTCGAGACTTTCAGCAATCTCTTCCATGGCCGGAACGGTCTTGGCCACATAAGCTTCGTATGCGTCTTTACTCCAGATTTCGACCTTGTCTCCTGTTCCCAGAACGGTCACATCCTTAACCAGCTTCGCATAGGCCCGCAAAGTAGCCGGAATAAGGATGCGACCTTGCTTGTCGAATTCGACTTCAGCTGCACTGCCGAAGACGAACCGCTGGAACGCACGGACGTTTTCCTTGGATGCCTTCAACTGTTTTAAACTCGCGGCAAACCGCATCCATGCTTCCATCGTGTAAACGGAAAGGCAGCCTTCCAAACCTCGGGTCACGATGAAGGTAGGTCCGAGTTCATCCCGAAATTTGACAGGCAAAATGACGCGACCTTTGGCGTCGATTGTATGTTCGTATTCTCCCATAAACATTAGGCGCGTCACTCCTTTCACTCTCCCCCACATTCTACCACATTTACACACCTTGTGACAACAATATGTCAACAGAATGGAAAAAAAAAATAAGCTGCCACAAAGGCGACAGCCTATTTTTTTAAATATGTCGTTTAGTAAACCGATTTACTTGATGTCTTCCGTTATGACAATCGGTTCGGTACGCAGTTTTCTGAAGTCACAGACCTGCACCAATTCGGCCCGATCGTATCGGCGCCGTTCCGGAACCAGGCCGCCGGCAAAGGCCAAGTGGGACAAAATCGTCTCGGCATCGAGGCCCTCTGCCCGAAGGGCGCGGACCGTAATGCCCTGCTGGCGCTTTGAAAGGCGGTTCCCATCACCGTCGATGAGCATCGGCACGTGGGTATAATGAGGAGCTGCATAGCCCAGGGTCTTCATGAGCCAAATCTGCTGGGCCGTCGACGACAGTAAGTCTTCGCCCCGCAGGACGTGGGTAATGGCCATCATCCCGTCATCGACGGAAACGGCCAGCTGGTAGGCATACATGTCGTCGGCCCGGCGGACGACGAAGTCACCGCAGGAGTGGGGCAGATTCCCAGCCTGCCGGCCGTAAACCCCGTCGGTAAAGTAAACGGTTTCGTCCGGTACGTGGAGGCGCCATGACGGTTTCTTGGTCATCTTGCGGCGCTCAGCCTCGCTCAGGCCGAAGCAGTGGCCGTCGTAAACGGTATGCTCGCCGGCATGGGGCGCACCGATGGCCTGGAGCCGGGTCCGGCTGCAGTAGCAGGGATAGAGCAGCCCCATTTCGCGAAGCTCGTTCAAGGCCTTTTCATAATGGTCATATCGTTCCTGCTGGATATAAGGTCCGTACGGGCCTCCCACGTCGGGTCCTTCGTCCCAAGTGAGGCCCAGCCAGGAAAGGTCTTCCATGAGGGCCCGGGTGTAAACGGCCTTCGAGCGCTGCTCATCGATGTCTTCAATCCGAAGGACCAGGGTGCCGCCGGCCTGACGCACTTGGAGCCAGGCCAAGAAGGCCGACCAGACGTTTCCCAAATGGATGTATCCCGTCGGGCTCGGGGCAAATCGTCCTCGCATGGAAGCCACGCCTTAATCGGGAAGAGAAACGAGGTTCGTAAACAGGTCTTTTTCCTGGCGAATCGTCGCTTCACTGCCCATGACGCACACCTGATTATCGGCCATGACCGATCCGATGAGCGGAGCCAAAGCCCGAATATCGGCAGCCGTCGTCGCCAGGAGCTGATCCCGACGGGCTTGGGCAACGGCTTCCGTCGTTCCCGTAAAGTAGCGGGTCATGGCCTTTTCGCCGCGCAGGGACGGCGTAAGGGGTACGTCGATGCGGCTCAAAGTACCGATGACGTATTTCGTCATTTCCCGGTCCGATACGTCGAAGTCTTTCAGGTAATCGGCTAAGCCGTCATAGGCTTCGATGCTCGAGCGCAGATTCGGGTCGCGGTAAGAGCAAAATACCATGTCGCCGTTGTCATAGAAGCGGGTAAAGGCACCGTAGGCACCGCCCTGAACACGGACCTTGGTCCATAAATAGCCGTACTGGAGAATCGTGTCGAGGACCATCAAGGCACCGGCATAGTCATAGCCGTGGCTGCGGAAGTTGCCGCCTTTAGCGACGTACTGAACGGTACCGCTGGTCATGATGCCTTCGTTCTTGGCACTGAGGCCAAAATCGCAGAGGCCCGTTCTCTTTTCACCCTGAGGCAGGGCCTTAATGAAAGCGGAAGCTCCGGCTTTAGCCGTATCCCAATCGCCGTCGCTGGCCGTCATTTCCAAGGTCAGGGCCGAACGAGTGAAGATTTTTTCCATGAGAGCGGCCAGTTTCCCGCCGATTTCAGCGGCATCGGTCTTGATCCGTTTAGCAATGTCGGCAATGAATTCATAGTACGACAGTTCGCCGGCATCGCAGAAGGCTTCTACAGGCGATACATAGGACAAGACGCGGTGCATGACGATGGTATGGCCGCGGCGGAAGGTATCCATATCCCAGCCGGCCTTCGTTTCTTCGACGAGCTCAATCAGTCGTTCCTGATTGGTAAATACCGTTTCGAGAGCGATTTCACGCAAGAGGTCAATCAATTTATCCAAGTTGAGGGTCAAGCCCTTGGCTTTAATCCGGAACACCGGCATGTAATCGGTATTGTCCAGGCGGTTGGAATAAGCCGATACACTGTAGCCGATGCCGCCCGTATAGAGGTCGATGAGGGCTGCCAGTTCGCCGTAGGAGTGGGACTTGGTGTCGATGTCGCCGAGGATATCGCTCAACAGGTAAGCATAGGAAATTTCTTCCCTCGTCAGGCCGTGAAGGTCGAAGTAAGCATTGACGTAGGTGATGCCGTTCGTTTCGTCAGGAACGCGGCAGAGAGTGACGCCGTCGACCTGTTCTTCCTTCATGACGACGGTATCGACTTTCTTTTCGAGGTCGTCCCGGGACAAGGTCGGAATCGATTCCAAGGCTTCCGGCGAATCAGGCGTTGCTTGACGCTGTTTCAGCGAGTCCGATTCAGCGACGATGGCATCGATTTCTTCTTTCGAAAGGGACGCTTTGTAGGCCGCCAATTTATCGGCCAGGGCCTGGTCGCGTTTTTCCGTAAGGCCCGGTTCCGGTACCAGTGATACCAGGGCGTAGTAAGGATTATCGAGGATATAGCGGCGGATCAAATCTTCAAAGTAGCCGTTGTCGATGCCCTTTCGCAGTACATCGAGGGATTTTTCATAAGACAGGGATTCCAAGGGATCCATGTCGTAGAGCCAGGTATCCATGCAGCGGATGGCATAGATCAGTCCCTTCGGACGGCCGACGAAATCGGCTTCCCGCAGGGTAAATTCCGTCCGGTTCAAGGCACCGGTCAACAAGGTCTTATCGAGGCCTTCCTGTACCGTGCGCTGCAGGACGTCAGTGACGATGGGCATGATCTTATCCTGTTTATCCGGGTCGGAACCATTGACGGAAATGCTCCACAGCGGCTGGAGGATGCCGTCCTGGAAGTCACCGGAAATATCTTTGCCGAGACCGGCGTCGACGAGGGCCTTTTTAAGGGGTGCTGCCGGCGACTGGAGGAGGACGTAGGTCAAGACTTTAAAGGCCAGGGCCACCGTCGGATCCAGGGCGTCATCGATGACGTAGGTCAGACTGTGGAGGGTCTTGTGTTCCGTCTTTTCACCGGAAGCAATGCCGTACGGGTAGGTTTTGACGGCACTGCCCGGGAAGGCCTGACGGCCGATAGCCGAATCGACGGACTGGATTTTGAACTTGCTCAGATATTCCCCGTCGATGAAGGCCAAGGTCTGATCGATGTCCATGTCGCCGTAGAGGAAGATGTAGCTGTTCGCCGGATGGTAATACGTGCCGTGGAATTTGACGAAGTCTTCCTGGGTCAGGTCGGGAATGTCGGCAGGATCGCCGCCCGATTCAACGCCGTACGTCGTATCGGGGAAGAGATTTTCCATGACGTGCCGTTCGAGCTGGGAGTCCGGCGACGAAAAGACGCCTTTCATTTCATTATAGACGACGCCGCGGTAAATGAGGTCGCTGTCGGCAGAATCGAGGTGGTAATGCCAGCCTTCCTGCATCAGAACCTGTTTGTCCTGCAGCATGTTCGGGAAGAAGACGGCGTCGAGGTAGACGTCCATCAGGTTCTTGAAGTCGGCCGCATTGCGGCTGGCAACGGGATACATGGTCTTATCGGGGAAGGTCATGGCGTTGAGGAAGGTATTGAGCGAGCCTTTGACCAATTCGACAAAGGGTTCCTTCAACGGGAATTTCCGGGAGCCGCAGAGGACGGAATGTTCGCAGATGTGGGGCACACCGGTGCTGTCCGACGGCGTCGTCCTAAAGGAGATGGAAAAGACCTTGTTGTCGTCGTCGTTTTCAATGTAGAGCAGGCGGGCGCCGGACTGAACATGGCGCAGTTCATAAGCCTGGCTGTGGAGTTCCGGAACGTACTGCGAACGCTCGACGGAAAAGCCGTGAATCATCTGTTTTTCTTGTAACTTCATAAAAACGCTCCTTATCATTATATGTTTTAAATAACATAAATTATATAAAAATCAGTATATACTCATCAGTACGGCACACCTTGAGTCCGTGGCCGCCACCGAGTCAATCGGAAAGCAGCAGCTTTTCCAGGTCCTCTACGGTTTCGGCGATGTAGTCAGGGCCGTATTCCTTTCGCTCGGCCGGATTGCCGTAGCCATAGGCGGCGTAAATGACGGGCAGTCCCAATTCATGGGCGCCGATGATGTCGAATTTGCGGTCGCCAACCATGACGGCTTCTCCCTTTTCAACGGGACCGATGCCTTTCAAGATCCGGGCCATGACGTCGGACTTGGTGTCGGTACCTCCCACAGCCGGACCGGCAATAGATTCCAAATACGGTGCCAGGCCGAACTTTTCGCAAATCGCTTCGGCGTGGACTTGCGGCTTCGACGTGGCGACAAAGGAACGGATGCCCTTCTCTTTTAAATTCTTTAATAAAGGAACGATGCCTTCAAAGGCACGGTTTTCAAACTTACCTATGGTGCTGTACCGTTCCTGAAAGAAGGCATAAGCCCGGCGGGCCTTTTCCGGAGAAAAGCCGTAGTAGCCTTCAAAGGTATCTAAGAGCGGAGGTCCGACGATGACGTGCGGATCGAGGCGGCCTTTGGAAGGGACACCGAGCTTTTCTAAGGCATAGGCCACAGAATTGATAATGCCCTCTTGGGAATCGGTCAAGGTTCCGTCGAGGTCAAATAAAACGTATTTATACATTAGCTGTACTCCTAAAATCTATACTTATTGTGTACGCTATCTATTTTAGCGTGCTTTACTGTTATTTGCAAACATAAACCATTTTGTATTACGTTCCTTTTGGCACAATATTGACCATTTTCGTACACTTATGCTATAATGCATTTAGCAATAACAAAGAATTATTTTTATTTAAAATATCAAATTATACGAAAAGGGAGTGTTTATTCATGGAAAATGCAATTCGCTCATCTTACGACCTCTATATTAACGGCAAATGGGTTCCCGCCAGCGACGGCGCTACCTTCAAAGCCTTCAATCCTTCGAACGGTGAACAGCTTTCGGTTTGTGCCGAAGCAACTAAGGAAGACGTCGACGCTGCCGTCCGCGCAGCCGAAGCCGCTTTCCCGGCTTGGAAAAAAGTATCGCCCATCGACCGGCAGAATATCCTCTTGAAAATCGCTGATGTTATCGACCAGAACGCCGATAAATTAGCGCTCATCGAATCCCTCGACAACGGCAAGCCGATTCGTGAAACGAGAAACATCGACATCCCCTACAGTGCCGACCACTTCCGTTACTTCGCCGCCGTCCTCCGCGACGAAGAAGGCCGCGTATCGAGCCTCGATGAAAACATGATGAGTATCGTCATCCATGAACCGATTGGTGTCGTCGGCCAGGTCATTCCTTGGAACTTCCCCTTCCTCATGGGTGCTTGGAAACTGGCTCCGGCCCTGGCTGCCGGCTGCACGATCGTCCTCAAGCCGTCGAGCTCGACGTCCCTCAGTCTCCTCGAATTGATGCACCTCTTAGAAGGCGTCCTGCCTGACGGTGTCGTCAACATCATTACCGGCAAGGGCTCCCGCTCCGGCCAGTATCTCCTCGACCATCCGGACATCCAAAAATTGGCCTTCACGGGCTCGACGGAAATCGGCCGCGACGTCTATAAGGCAGCTCAGGAAAAACTCATTCCAGCTACGTTGGAACTTGGCGGTAAATCGGCCAACATCTTCTTCGAAGACTGCAAATGGGACATGGCTATGGAAGGCGCCGAATTCGGCATCCTCTTCAACCAGGGCCAAGTCTGCAGCGCCGGTTCCCGTATCTTCGTACAGCGCAGCATTTACGACAAATTCGTAAACGAACTGGCTGAACGCTTCAACCGCGTCAAAGTCGGCCTGCCTTGGCTGAAAGAAACGCAGATGGGCGCTCAGGTCGACGAACGGCAGCTGGAAAAGATTTTGAGCTACATCGAACTCGGCAAACAAGAAGGTGCCCGCTTGGTATGCGGCGGTGAAAAGATCACCACCGACGGCCTCGAAAAAGGCAACTTCATCCGTCCGACTATCTTTGCCGACGTCAAGAACAGCATGCGCATCGCCCAGGAAGAAATCTTCGGGCCCGTCGTCGTCATCATCCCCTTCGATACGGAAGAAGAAGTCATCGATATGGCTAACGACAGCATCTACGGTCTCGGCGGCGCCGTATGGACCCGCGACATCAACCGTGCCCTGCGCGTAGCGAAAGGTGTACAGACGGGCCGTATGTGGGTCAACACCTACAATGCCCTGCCTGCCGGCGCTCCTTTCGGCGGCTACAAGCTCTCCGGTATCGGCCGTGAAACGGATAAGTCGACTATGTTCCACTACATGCAGACCAAGAACATCCTCATCAACTTCTCGGAAAAACCGAACGGCTACTACGAATAATACTCCGCCCGCTCATTTCCTATCATAAATTGACAAAAACCTCCTTTCTTCATATAATATAGCATTGTGAAGAAAGGAGGTTTTTCCATGAAAAAGATGCTGTCCAAAAAAGAAAAGGCTCGCCGACAAAGCATTCGCCTGTCGCCGGCCATCAAAAAAACGATCCGGACACTCAACCCGGCCCGCATCCTGACCCTCGATTTAGAGACGACAGGACTTACGGCAGATGCCGAAATCATTCAGCTTTCCATCATGAACGGTTTTGGCCAGGTTCTCTTGAACCGCTATTTCAGACCCATCCACACGGAGCGATGGGACGAAGCGATGGAAGTCAATCACATCACGCCGGAGCAAGTGGCCCACGAAGATCCCTTCATCCTCTGGGCCGATGAAGTCAGCCGTCTTTTCATGGACGCAGACCTCATCGTCGGCTACGGTACCTTTAACGATATCGAACGCCTCTATGAATCAGGCGTCGTCCTGCCCGACCGCGACATCTATCTCGACTTGGCCGAGGCTTTTTCCCTCATCCATTATAAGGAAACGAAGACCATCACCTATGACAAGCTTCGAAATTGTGCCGCCTATTACGGCTATGACAGCCGCCGCAGCTGGCACGACAGCCTGACCGATACGGACGCGACCCTGTTCTGCTTCCACCAGATGCTGGAAGATGACCGGGCCATCTTTAAAAAACGCCGTTACCCGCAGCTCTGCGGATAACGGCGTTTTGTCGTTTCAAAGTCAAACCCCTCGCAAATCGGGGTTCCAAATAATCTTGTGGAGCTGAATCTGGAGATGCCAGTCAGTCAACTCATGTTCCTTCATAAAATCTACGATGCGCGAAGGCTCTATTTTCCCGAAAACGGCACCGACGTAGACGGCGCACTTCGGCTGATAGCGTTCATAGACGGCCAGGGCCTGCTTGAGGTCGGCTTCATCGCCGACGACGAATTTCAGGACATCCTGGGGGCGGAGCTTTTCAAAATTCTCCGAAAGCATCCGGCCGGACATGTCCGACGACAGGCTCTTATAGTCGACAGTGAACCAGACGTGGTCATACTTAAAATACGGTTCGATGTCGACGCTGCCGTTGGTTTCGATATTGACGCTGTGGCCTTTAAGGGCCGAAAGGAGTCCGTCTACATCCTGACAGAGGGGTTCCCCGCCGGTCAGGGTGACGTTGGGATACGTCACCTGGCGCAGGATATCGTCGACGTCCATATCCTTGCCTTCCGTAAAGGCGTAGGTCGTGTCGCAGTAGGAGCAGCGCAGGTTGCAGCCGCAGAGGCGGATGAAGGTGGCCAGCTGACCAGCCTTCTTCCCTTCGCCGTCGATGCTGTCGAAGATCTCATTGACGCAGAGGCTATACTTCATAGACAGCCACGTTCCCTTCGCTTTCCTGAACCTGTACGCGGACGCAGTTCGGTACGGTGTCACAAATCCACTTGGCAATGTTTTCTGCCGTCGGATTGAAATCAAAGACGTCGTTTAAATTCTGATGGTCCATCTTAGTGTGGACCAGGTCCTTTATCTTTTTGAAGTCGACGACCATGCCGTTGCTGTCAAGCGTTTCTGTCTGGCAGGTCACGTGGATGATCCAGTTGTGACCGTGGAGATTCTCACATTTGCTGGCGTAGTCGAGGACCAAGTGATGAGATGCGGATACTTCCAGCCGCTTGGTTACAGTATACAAACAATTTCCTCCCTTATCGTGCATCAAAAGGCTTATAAGCCCAGCTTGTAGATGCGGTTGGCATTATTAAAGAATACGTCATCCCAATAGGCTTCGGGGATGAAACCTTTTACAAATGAAACGTAGTCGGAAATATTGGCCAGAGGCCAGTCCGTTCCGAACATGACCCGGTCGTAGGCACCGAGGTATTTGAGCCAGTCCCGCAGCATGGAAATGTAGCCCCGCTTACTGCGCAGGAAAGCGACCATATCGGGGACCTTGCCTTCGAGGAGGCCCGACAAATCGACGGCGACATTGTGGTTCTTTTCTAAGACGGCAATGGCGTCCTGTAAGAAAGGATTGCCGATGTGGCACATGACCAGCTGAACGTTCGGATGGCGCACGGCGGCCTCGTCGAGGGTCAGGGGATGGCTGTACTTTAAAAGGGCATTGGCCGTCGCCGTCAGCCCCGTATGGATAGCTACGGGCTTATCGTATTTTTCGGCCAATTCATAGATCGGGTCATACCACTCATCATAGACGTAAATATGGCTGTAGCCCGGATAGAGCTTGATGCCGCAGCACTGACTGCGCTTCAGGTTTTCTTCGACATTGGCGGCGATATTTTCCATATCGTCCTTGCCGGTCAGGCTGTCGATGCCGATGCAGTAGCTCATGTAATCGGGATAGTTATGTTTTTTGGCATCTAAGGTCTTATTGCTCATGACGACGCCGTGGACGACGTTGTTTTCTTCAAAAGCCTGATGCAGTGATGCTTCCGTATTGGTATAGCCCGCAGCCAGAGCTACCTGGTCGAAACCGGGGAAGTCACAGAAGTGAAAATGGCTGTCGATAATTCGTAATTCTTTCGCTTTCATAATTACCTCATTCCAAGATGGCCGTTTCCAAGGCGATCTGGATCATATCATCAAAAGAAGTCTGCCGTTCTTCTGCCGTGCAGGCCTCGCCGGTCAGTAAATGGTCACTGACGGTAAATAAGCCCAGGGCCTTGGCACCGTGTTTGGCAGCTGCCGTATAGAGGCCGGCCGTTTCCATTTCAACGGCCATGATGCCGTACTGGGTCAGTTTTTCATTGTCGATTTCTTCGTCGTAAAAACGGTCGACGGAGACGACGTTGCCCACCCGGGCCGGAACGCCGAGGGCCGCCGCCTGGCCGTAAGCCTGGCACAGCAGGGTAAAGTCAGCTAAGGGTGCGTAGTTGATCGAGCCGCCGAAAATGTTGCGGATGATCGACGAATCGGTCGTCGCCCCCTGGGCCATGATGACGTCGCGGAGCTTGATATCGCGGCGCATGGCCCCGCAGGTACCGACGCGGATCAGCTTTTTCACGCCGTAGTCGCGCATCAGTTCCGTCGCATAAATAGAAATGGAAGGAATCCCCATACCTGTCCCCTGGACGGACAGGCGGACGCCTTTATAGGTTCCCGTATAGCCGAGGATATTGCGGACGCGGGTATAGCAGAAGATATCATCTAAGAAATTTTCAGCAATATATTTGGCACGCAGCGGATCGCCGGGAAGCAGGATTCGATCGGCGATTTCACCGTCGCGGGCGGCAATATGAAGACTCATGTACAGTTCCTCCTTTAAGCATCATCCTATTAAAATTCTGTCACAACTTGCATAAAAGGGCTGTTATGGGGTGAAAATCATGGAAGCCCATGGATTATTTTTCTACGTCCCCAACTTCATATGATACCACATTACTCTAGTTTTCGTCACACTATTTTCGCTATTTTTCATGATTTTTTCAGACAGCACCCATTTGACAAGGTGCGGAGAATTTCATATAATAAAGAAATTAAGGATGCCCCATTTTGACTGCCCTTATTGCGGTGCTTGGCGGGCATCCTTTTGTCGTATTGCAGTTTGAAATTGCTTCTCTCTATGCTACAATGTATAAGAAGCATTCAAAGGAGCGGTCCTATGTACGAAAATCCCTTATCCCACATCTTAGAATATAATTTGGACCTGGGCAAGACGAAGCCCGACACGGTCCACCGCGACGAAAAGTACTGCCCCTTCTGTGACGTCCCCCATTTAAAGAACGTCATGGAAAAGAGGGGCCACATGATTTGGCTTGAAAATGCCTTTCCGGTCCTTAAGGACTCGTGGCAGACACTCATCATCGAAACCGATGACTGCGACGGCGAGTTCTCCGATTATACCCCGGAATACGCCCAAAAGCTCATCGAGTTCGGCCTCGAAAAGTGGCAGCAAGTCAAGGAGATGGGCAAATTTAAATCGGTCGTCTTTTACCGCAACCACGGCTATATGTCCGGCGGGACGATTCACCATCCTCATTCGCAGATCGTCGGCTTCAAAGACTATGACTACCATGAAGACATTAAGCCTTTCCACTTCGTCGGTCCGACCATCTTCGAAGAAGACGGCCTGACGATTACCCTGTCCAAACGGCCGATCATCGGCTTTTACGAAGTAAATCTCATCTTGAAGGACCGGGCGAAACTCGAAAAATTCGTGCGCTGCATGCAGACGACGGCCCATTATTTCATGCACTCCTTCATCCGCTTCAACGACAGTTATAACATCTTCTTCTATGACTTTCCCGACGACGATGCCTTGTACGTCAAAATCATCCCGCGCTTTTTGACCAATCCCCTCTTTGTCGGCTATATGATCCCGCAAATCGCAAACGGAGGCCATTCAGCGCATTTCATCCAAGAACTGCAGACACGGCTGCATGAACTATAGAAAGGACGGTCCTTATACATTTATGCGTTTATTTGCAATAGGTGACTTACATTTATCGGGCAATCCGCCAAAAAAGCCGATGGAAGTCTTCGGCCCCCGCTGGAAGAACCATTGGCAGCGCATTGCCGACGATTGGAAAGAAAGAGTCACCGATGACGATACAGTCCTCATCGCCGGCGATACGTCGTGGGCCATGCGCCTCGACGAAGCCCAGGAGGACCTCGACGAAATCCGCGCCCTGCCGGGCAAAAAAATCATCATCCGCGGCAACCACGACTATTGGTGGGCCAGTGCGGGGAAACTGAACCGCATGGATGCCGAAAATAATATGCACTATCTCTACGGTTCGACAGCCGTCCTCGACAACGGCAACTTCGTCATCTGCGGCACCCACGGCTGGATCTGCCCGGGCGACATCCATTACCAGGAAGAACGGGATGCCAAGCCGTACCGCCGCGAACTGCTGCGCGTCGAACGGACCCTGCAGGAAGCAGAAAAGCTCCAGTGCCGCCATACGATCCTCATGCTCCACTATCCGCCGGTCTGCGACCTTACCAAGCCCAGCGGATTTACGGAACTCTTAGAGAAATACCAGGTCCCCCTGTGCATCTTCGGCCACCTCCACGGCATGCAGCCGGGAACGATGTTCCCCCGCCGCTACAACGGCACCCTGCTCCATCTGGTATCGGCCGACTATCGGGACTGCAAACTGCTTGAAATCAAATTTGACGGTGAGGAGGCCCTGCCATGAGTCAAATAGCCAAAAAACATCTCTTAGCCGGCATCATCTTCGGCGACGCCGAAACGGGCGAATACATCTACCTTCCCGGCGGTGAAGTCGGTACCGACCAGCCGCTCTGCGTCTTTGAACACGACGGTCAAAAAGAAGATATCGACCTCGAACAGGCCGGCTATCTCGTCGACCACTTGACGCTGAAAAAATGCAGCCACCCCGTCTTGGGGAACCGCTCCTTTTAAAAGACAAAAAAGAACCTCTCTGCCCTTCTGAAACGGCCTCATTCGTCAGATATGATAGCTGACGACGAAGCCCAAAGGGTCAGGGAGGTTCTTTTATTATGTTTCATCCGGTCCTTGTCCGGCATCTTTTCGCAGGGTAAACCAGAAGGTGACGCCGTCTTTTTCGTTCTTCACGCCATAGGATTCACCGTGGAGCTTCACCAAAGCTGCCACCGTGCCCAAGCCCAGACCGTGGCCGCCGAAGATGCGTTTCGGACTGCGGGCCCGCGACGAGTCGACCTTATAGAAAGGTTCCCAAATACGCTGCTGATGTTCTTCTTCAATATGACTGCCTTCATTGTAGACGCAGATTCGGTAGCGTTCGCCCAGATCTTCCGCCCAAAGACGGATGTGCTGGTCGGCACCGGTATAGTCGATGGCGTTGCTCAGGAAGTTGGTCAAAATCGTATCGATCCGTTCCGGGTCGCCGTAGACGGTCATCGACTCGGGCAAATCTAATTCGGCAATGATTCCCTTGTCTTCCATGACCTTGGAGAACCGTTCCCGGCTTTCTTCCGCCAGGGCACTGAAGTCAAAGACGGTCTGTTCCAGATGGAAGGATCCCGTTTCCAGACGGGACAGGTTCAAGAGATCGCGAACCAGTTTGTCCATCTTCTGGGTCTCGCTGTGGATGACCGAACAGTATCGGCGCTGCGTCTCTTCGTCGATGTCAAGGGTATCGAGGCCTTCGGCATACCCCTGGATGATGGCCAAGGGCGTCTTCAATTCATGAGACACGGCCGACAGGAAGGCTTTTCGCATATGCTCGACTTCTTTAGCGACATCGAGCTGCTTCTTCAGTTCTTCGTTGGACTGACGCAGGGCTGTCAGGGCCACATTGAGCTGGTTGGACAAGATGTTCAGGCTCTCGCCGAGCTCGCCGATTTCATCGCTGAGATTTCCCTTCCACTTATTGGAAAAGTCGAGGTGGGCCATGGCGAAGGCCAGGTTCTTCAATTCGATGAGAGGCTTGGTCATGCGCCGCGTCAGGTACAAGGTACTGACACAGGCCAGGATCAGCCAGACGATGCCGCAGACGATGATGAAATGCTGGACAATGTAGATATTTTCCTGCATCGGTGCCACCGACTGGTTGATGATGACATAGGTATCATCCTGAATGCGGTCGATGAGGTTAAAATACTCAAAGTCGGGCATATCCTTATAGAGATGGACTGCCCCCAGCACTTTTTCATCGGGTGCCCGGCCGTCGAGAAGGTCCAGGAGTTCCTTGATGTGTACCGGCGGTTTCCCGTCCGGTCGTTCGGCAGGGACTTCATTTTCCTTGCCTAAGGCTATGATTTCCTGGTCTTCGGGAACTTTTTCCGGCGGCAGATGAACCCGCCGTCCCGGCCGCGAAGAATAGACCAGTTTATGGTTGTCGACGATGAGGATGTCGACGCCGTAGCGTTGACTCAGTGAGTCCAGCGAATGTTCGTCAGGGCCGTTTTTCTTCTGATAAGTAGCACTGATTTTCTGACTGGCTTCAATCATGGCTTCTTTTTTCATGGAGTAGTAATAGCGGTCAAAGCCGAGGCCGACAGCTATCATGAGGCCGATGATGAAAAAGATGGAAAAGCAGCCGACGTAGACGCCGGTCTTAACCTGTAAAGACAGTAATCCCTTTCGTCTCATTTGGAGTCGTAACGGTATCCGTAGCCGCGGACGGTTCGAATGTAGCGGCCCTTGTCGCCGAGCTTAATGCGCAGGCGGTTGATGTGGGTATCGACGGTGCGCAGATCACCGTAGTAATCGTAGTTCCAGACCTGGTTCAAAATCTGGCGGCGGCTCAAGGCCTTGCCGGTATTGCTCATGAGGTAGTTTAAGAGTTTGTATTCCGTCGGGCTGAGGTCGACGTTCTTGCCGTCGAGGACGACTTGGCGGGCATCGCGGTCGATGGCGACGCCGGCTTCCGTTTCGTGGGTTTCCGAATCGTTCTGCGTACGGCGCAAAAGGGCCTTGATCTTAGCGACTAGGATTTTCGGGCTGAAGGGCTTGGTAAGGTATTCGTCCGCACCGAGATCGTAGGCAAAGAGCTGGTCGATTTCTTCGCCTTTAGCCGTCAGCATCATGATGGGAACCGTCGATTCCCGGCGGATTTCGCGGCATACGGTCCAGCCGTCGTAACCGGGCATCATGACGTCAAGAAGGACTAAGTCCGGATGTTCCTTGTCGTAGATATCCAGTGCTTCTTTGCCGTCAACGGCTTCTAGAATTTCGTAGCCTTCGGGCTTCAAAAAATCAATAACCAATTGGCGCATAAGTTGTTCGTCGTCTGCAATAAGTATTTTTTCCATAGTTAATCCTTCTTTCTGATAGCGTCTGTATCTGGCAGCTGAGCGAGCCAGTCATCAATCGGCCGGCCAAAGAGGATGAGGTCCGGCACCAGATCCCGCAAGGGGACCAATACAAAAGCCCGTTGTGTTAAATACGGATGAGGCAGAGTCAGGGACTCCGTCTGATACTGCTCGTTTGGGCTGTAAACGAGGTCGATATCAATGGTCCGAGCCCCCCATTTTTCATGGCGGACCCGACCCAGCCGCCGCTCAATGGCAAGGCAGCGCTCGAGGAGCTCCGGACCGGCGAGGTGGGTCTCGACGGCAACGGCCCCGTTGATAAAAGGCGGCTGATCTTCTTTTCCCCACGGCGGCGTTTCATAAAAAGGCGATACGGCCGTCACCGATATGTCCGGTTCGGCATCGAGAAGGGCCACGGCCCGTTTCAAGGTCGCTTCCCTATCGCCCAGATTGGCGCCGATACTGAGGTAGAATTCATTCATGGCGGCGCCTTTCGAGGACGACAGCTGCATCGTCAAAGAGACCGCCGATAGGAGCCTGGGGCTTGTGGACAGTTACCGTCACAGCCTGAACAGGCGGAAAAGCACGGATAATTTCTTCAGCAATGACCGTCCCTAAGCGCTCGATGAGATGATAGCGGCGGTTTTCGACGATGTCTTTCACCACCGAATAGACGACGCTGTAGTCGACGGTTTCGTGGAGGTCGTCGGATGCACCGGCCGCCGAAAGGTCGGTTTCCAGCACTAAGTCGATATGAAAAGGCTGGCCAAGTTCCCCTTCGGAGGCCAGGCAGCCGTGGTATCCCCAAAAGTGAAGGCCTTTGAGCATGATCTTATCCATCTTGTTTTTCCTCCATTACGAGATTCCAAGCCTCTTTATAGGCATCGGTGCCTTCTTTCAGGCAGCCCGCTGCGGCCGTCGTCATGATATTGGAATCGATGGCCAGCTGGTCGCGCATGGTCAGGCACAAATGGGTCGCCTTGACGACGATCAATACGCCTGCCGGGTCGAGGCCGCGGACGATGGAATCGCACAGGGCATCCGTCATCCGTTCTTGAAGCTGAGGACGACGGGCCAGGATATCGACGGCTCGGACGAAATGGCCAAAGCCGGCGATACGGTTGTCCTTAGGGTAGTATACTACATGAACGGTGCCAAAAAAAGGCAGTAAATGATGTTCACACAGGGAATGGAATCGGATGTTGCGGACACTGACCAGCCCATTGGACCGGGTGATGATGGGATTTTTCCATTCGTCGTCAGGATTTTCCTGAAGGCCTGAGAAAAATCGGGCAAAGGCCTGAGCTACGCGGTGCGGGGTCTTTTCCATTCCCAGCGCCGTCAGGTCGAGGCCTAAGGCTTCTAAAAATTGCCGCATAGCGGCGACAGCTCTTTCGTTTTCTACCAATGTGGCGGCTCCTCCTTTTCCGTTATGATTATAAAATGAAGTAGTAGGCCGTGATAAAGATGAGGCCTCCGATGACGATGAACAGCGGGCTGGCATATTGCTGCCACAGGCTTTGGACGCGGTGGAGGTAAATCTCTTCGGGATTAGCCGGATTGTAGCGCAGGGGCAGGACATCGCCGGCAGTATAGTTCCACTCGGCATTTCCAAAGGCATAGCGGGCCTTGTAGGTCTTGCCGTCGCGGGACGAAAAGCGGACGACAGGATAATAAAGAGTCCCACTTCTCATCTTCTTTTCTTCAAATCCCAAGAGAGTCCCCGTCCCTTCCACGGTACAGCGTCGGGTAAGGCTGAAAAATTTAGAGCCGTGATACAAGCCGACGGCGATGAACAGGGTGCCGAGAATGGCCGGGATAAAATAAAAGATTTGCAGTAACATATCAAAAATCCTTTCTATTCATGGCGGCGCTTCAGAAACCGGCTCAGCTGCAGGCCGAGGAGGGCTCCGATGACGCCGGTGATGACCTGAGGCCAACTCATAGCCGTCAAAAGCAGGTGCCGCAGAACCGGGGGAAATTCAATTCCGGCAAAGAGCAGATAAAATAAGGCGTAGAGGACAAGGGCCTTGATAAGGGCTCCGACGGCAAGGGCCGGAAAGCCGTACCGCTGCCAGCGCCAGGCACAGTAGACGTAGACGCTGTTGCCGGCGGCAACAGGAAAGACGAAGAGAAAGAAAGGCAGCATCCCTTCGAGCCAGGCAAAGATTGGCGTACAAGCGGCGACGACAAAGCCTGCCCTGCGGTCAATGGTGAGGACCGCCGTGATCAGACAGGCGTTGACCAAGGACCCGATGAGGAACAGGCTGACTTGGGGCGGAATGGGTATGATGAGCCTCAGGCCCTGTAAAATCAATGTCGCTGCCAGTATCAATCCCGTCCGGGTTACCTTTTGTGTATCGTCGCTCATACAGTCTCCCTGTCTATTTTGCCAAAATTTGTTATAATAAGATATATTATTATTATCTTTAGTATCTATATTGTATCTTCAGAGGTGTCAGATGTCAAAACGATTTATTCATTCTATCAATTATATGCGCGGACTTTGCATGCTCGGCGTCATCGCCATCCATGTCGGCTCGGTGGCCATCGTCAACCCGTCGCCCAATTTGGCGCTCGTTGCCGTCTTAGAAATCTTATCCCGATTTTCCGTACCGGCCTTCTTTTTCCTATCGGCCTTCGGCATGTTTTACAGCCAGAGCATCCACGAGCCCTTTGACTACAAAGACTATCTGAGACGCCGCCTGCGGACGGTCTTCGTCCCTTATTTGGCCTGGTCCCTGTTCTACATGGTATACGTATCAGCCATCAGCCGCAGCCTCAGCCTCTTTCATCCTTACGCTATTTTCCGCACCTTATGGTACGGCCTGGCCATGTACCACATCTACTTTCTGGTCATCCTCTTGTGGTTCTACCTCTTCATGCCTTTGTGGCGGCCTTTGCTGCGCCTTATGGACCGCTGCCCGGCCGTCACCTTTACGGCCCTGTTTATCGTAAACATGATCTTTAACTTTTATTCGAGCTACAGCTGGAATTTCCATTCGAACAATCCCTACCTCGAAGATGCGTCCAACCTGCGTCTGAACTACATGGTCCTGCACTACTTATTCATCTTCATGTTCGGTGCCTTTACGGCAGAACACTTTGAATCGATTACGGCATGGCTCAAAAAGCACGGATTGGTGATCAACGTCTTCCAGGCCTTCACTACCGTCGGCATGCTGGCCTCCTATTACGGCGTCATGCACTACCTCGGCTATGATCCCTTGTCGGCGGTCTTCACCATCCATCAGCTGAGCCCGATCGGCATGGCCTACACCTTATCGACCATGCTCTTTCTCCTCTACTGGTGGGAATGCCGGCCCGTTCCGACGATCGTTCACCGGTTCTTCTCCCGCCTGGGAGACTACTCGTACCCCATTTACTTGGTACATCCGGTCTTCCTCAGTCTCTGTACGGGCCTGGCCGCTTATCTTCACATCTATCTGCGGGCCGTTCACATCATCGCCATTTACATTATCGTCGCCGTCTGCTCGGCTGCCTATTCCTGGGTCGTCGTCGAACACCGGCTTCCGAAATGGCTCAGTATCTGCGTCAAAGGAAAATAATAAAGATAACAAAAGAGGGACTGCTGCATGAAGAAAACCGCTCCATGCAGCAGTCCCTTTTGATTGCGTTCTCTTGCCTGTCCGCCGAAAACCGGCCTTTTCGGCTATGCACTGAAAGGCTTCAAGGCAGATGAGGCACGCTTCGGCAGCCCGTTCGCCGCCAAGGGCTTACTTCTTAGCATTCTGCTTTTCCATGACCTTTTCCAATACGTCCGTGGCCATGCGGGCTCTGGCTTTGATGACAGCGTTGCCGTCTTTGATCGCTTCGGGATAGAAACTGCTCTTATACTTATGTTTCTTAGTCTGAGTAATCATCTTTTTCAGCTGAATCGTCTGGTCGTCGATGTTATACACATAGGTACAGTAATCCGTCGTATCGCCGGATTTTTCCACTGTATTGAAGGACAGAACCTGGCGGCCCATATCGTAATAGAGTTTCGCCGAATTCATGTCGATCGATGTATATTGATTATACTGCCACATATTGTCGGCCGCAAAGACCGAGGCTGACAACGCCAGGGAAAAACCGAGGGCCAAAAGCACTTTTTTCAATTTCACAGATAACACTCCTCACTCCTATGATTTATACTTTATTATACCATGGATTATCTGGAAAAGGTAAGAAGTTTCATCGATTATCTACTTTTTCGGGATATATGTCATGTTGGGACAACCGCTGCCAGGCAACATCTTCCCAAGGCGTGCCGGGACGGCCGTAATTGCAGTAGGGATCGATACTGATACCGCCGCGGGGCAGGAATTTCCCCCAGACTTCGATATACTTCGGATCCATGGCGTCGATGAGGTCGTCCATGATGATGTTGACGCAGTCTTCGTGGAAGTCGCCGTGATTGCGGAAGCTGAACAGATAGAGCTTCAACGCCTTGCTTTCGACCATCCGTTCATCAGGGACGTAGGAGATGTAGATTGTCGCGTAGTCCGGCTGGCCCGTCATGGGGCAAAGGCTGGTAAATTCCGGGCAGTTGAACTTGACGAAATAGTCCCGGTCGGGATGTTTGTTAATGAAGGTTTCCAAAAGGTCCGGATTGTAGTCCGTCGGGTACGTCGTGTGCTGGTTGCCAAGGAAGGTGATGCCCTGCAAATCTTCGTGATCTCGACTCATATTATAACCCCTTTTCTAAGACGTAGTGCTGACGAAGCGCCTGAATGAGCAGGACGCCGCAAATCGCCGGCGGCAGCTGACCGACAGCCAGGCTGCTGACCAGTACCGTGTAAGGCAGATTCAATAAATAAGACAGCCAGGCACTGACAAACAAGGCCGGTACCCACCAGATTGGAAGGGCTGCCAGCCAGGGACTGCCCTGGTGCTGCCGGATTTGAACGATGAGCCAGGTCGTAACGATGCCGACGACACAACCGCCGACCATGTCGATAAGGCCCAGGCCGCCAAAGAGAAAGTTGGCGATGAAATTCGCGATTCCCAAGGGAAAGACCAAGAAGGGATAGAGAAATGCCAGTCCGTAGAGAGCCGTCGCAATGCGGATCTGGTAGGGACCGAAGGAAATTCCCTGGGTCACATAGAGGATGGCAATATAAAGAGCCATGACCAAGGCGGAAAAAGTCATCCGCCGAGTTGTAAGAATAAAGTTATACATAAAACTCGCCTTTCTAACAAATAAAAAAGACGGGGCTGTAAAAACAATCCCGTCTGCACTGCACCAATTCTTGTAATGCGTCCTAGTTTTTTTTTAGCGACAGGATGGATTGCGAACTGTCGTATTAAATTGTCGGGAAAACCGATTACCAGATGACGCGGCCTAAGACGTGGTCGATAGGCACGGGCCCGATAAAGCGGCTGTCACTGCTGTGGTTGCGGTTATCACCCATGCAGAATACGTAGCCTTCCGGGACTTTGACTTCTTCCCGGCTGCTGTATTCCATAGGACCATTGATATACGGTTCATCCAAGGGCTGTCCGTTGCGCCAAACCTTTCCGTCATGGAAAGCCAGCGTATCACCGGGACGGCCGATAACCCGTTTGACCCAAACATTTTTAGTCTGTAAATCATGGTCAAAGAACGCCAAGTAGTTGTTCATCGGTTCAGCTACATCGTCCTTCCACGTGCGCGGATATTGGACACGGCTGTCGATAATGACGATATCTCCATAATTGGGGACTTCTCCCATGACATGACTCCACTTAGACACGATGAGGTATTCACCGTTTTTAAGGGTCGGCATCATGGACTCGCCGGAAACGCGAGTCGGCTGGAAGAAGAAAATATGTATGACCATGGCAATGGCCAAGGCGATGACAATGGAGTAAAGCCATTCACAAAGTTCATGCAAAAACGTATTCACACTGAGACCTCCTCACTTGCGTACTCGTATATTGTAGCAAACCGCCGTTATAAAAGCAAGTAGTCCAGCGGGTCCCCTTCGCTAAAAACCTCAATCCCCTCGGCCTTTAAGAGCGCTGCCGTCACGCCGTCGCCTTCGGTAAGGGTCCGGGTAAAGGTGCCGTCGTAAATCAGTCCGCAGCCACAGGACGGGCTCTTGGCCTTTAAAATCGCCTTCGTGCAGTGAAAGAGGCGAGCTAAATACAAGGCTGCTGCCGCTCCCCTTTCATACTGGTCGGTCACATCGAGCCCTCCTTCGGTTACGACCCGTCCCCGACAGCGCTCAGCCGGCGGGCGCGGCGTCGCAAGGCCTCCGGCCTGTTCCGGACAGACGGGAATGAAATGAAGGTCGTCGCGGCCCAATAAGGATTCAACGGCTTCATACGTCTTGGTCTTCCCGTCATAGCGGCAATACTGTCCTAAGAGACAGCTGCTGATCAATATATTCATTACATCCCCTTCCCTTTCTGATGCAAAGGCCATGCCGCTCGGCCCATCCGGCTCATCGCGGCGGCCTTGCCGGCCTCTTTTACGGCATCACGCCGAATTGTACAGTCTCAAAATACAAGTAAGTCATTGAAAAAGGTTCTGTACCATATTATAATACAGGTTACAACAGCAATTTTTAATTTATCCATTATCTTCAAAGGAGTGTTCTCTGAATGGTACAACAAAAGATGCGCAACACGGCGGATTTTCTTATCGAATGCCTTGAAGAAGAAGGCGTCCATTATATTTTCGGTATCCCCGGTGAAGAAAATTTAGCCATCATCAATGCCTTAGAGCATTCAAAGATTGAATTCATCACCGTCCGTCACGAACAGGGCGCTGCCTTCATGGCCGATGTCTACGGCCGCCTGACCGGCAAAGCCGGCGTCTGCATGGCCACCCTCGGCCCCGGTGCAACCAACCTCATCACCGGCGTCGCCGATGCTGACTGTGACGGAGCTCCCGTCGTCGCCATCTCCGGACAGGTCGGAACCGATAAGATGCACATCACGGCCCACCAGTACCTCGACCTCAGGGCTATGTTCGAACCCATCACCCGCCGGTCCTACACCGTCGTCCGGCCAGACACGATGGCTGAAATCACCCGGTTGGCCTTTAAATACGCCGAACGTGAAAAACCGGGCGCCACCTTCATCGACCTTCCGGTCAACATCAGCGAAATGCCCGTCGGCCCTGACGAAAAACCGCTGCAGCACAAGACGATCCAGCCGGAAACGGCCTTAGAATCGCAGATCAAAATGGCTGCCTCTATGATTTCCTACGCCAAGAATCCGGTCATCCTGGCCGGCAGCGGCGTCATCCGCAGTCAGGCAGCCAAACAGCTGACGGCCTTTGCCGAAAAACTCAAACTGCCGGTCATCAACACCATGATGGCTAAAGGGGCCATTCCCTTTGACAACAAGTATTCCATGTGGACCGTCGGCATCCCCATGGACGACTATCAGACGAAGATTCTCGAAAAGGCCAGCCTGGTCATCGCCGTCGGCTACGACATCATCGAATACGCTCCGGCTAAATGGCACCTGACCAACGCCGACATCATCCACATCGACACCATGCCGGCCGATATCAATAAAAAGTATCAGCCCCAGGTCGAAGTCGTCGGCAACATTCCCGACTCGTTGGAACGGATCATGGAAAAGGCCGCCCGCCTGCCGGAACCGCGGGCCTTCCTGAACATCCGTCAGAAAATGGTCGACGAACACGAAAGCTATGCCGAAGACATGTCCTTCCCGGTCAAGCCGCAAAAGGCCCTCATCGACTGCCGGAAGATCATGGGCAAAGACGACATCGTCATCTCCGACGTAGGCGCCAACAAAGTCTGGATCGCCCGTCACTACAACTGCTATGAACCGAACACCTGCCTCATTTCCAACGGGTTCGCCACCATGGGCATCGCCGTTCCCGGCGCCATTTCGGCCAAACTCGTTCACCCCGACAAAAAAGTTCTGGCCATCACCGGCGACGCCGGCTTCTTGATGAACGTCCAAGAATTTGAAACGGCATACCGTCTGGGCACGAACTTCGTCACCCTCATCTTCAACGACAGCAGCTACGGCCTCATCAAGTGGAAGCAGGATATGCAGTACGGCCACCACGAATGCGTCGACTTCACCAATCCGGACTTCGTAAAACTCGCCGAAAGCTTCCACGCCATCGGCTACCGCATCGAAAAGACGGAAGACCTCCTGCCGACCTTGAAAAAGGCCTTCCAGCAGGACAAACCGGTCATCATCGACTGCCCCATCGACTACGAAGAAAACATGAAGCTCACGGCTCATCTCGAACACTTGATGAAAACCTTATAAATCCAAAAACAGCCTTGCATGATGCGTTTTGTCACTCATGCAAGGCGTTTTTTATGCCTCGATTACCTCTCAAGGCGACCCTTATTTTTTCGGCATCTTATTGGCATCCTTCAGCATATCCGTTACCGTGCTGATGATGTCGTCATCACCGGATTTTGCCACATTGCCTAAGATGACGGCAATTTCCATCGTATCTCCATGCTGCCAGGCCAGGCCGTGAATCGTTTCCGTAAAGGCATTGCTGTTGATGACTAAGGACTTTTCAACGGTCCATTCATAAAAGACCCGGCCCTTATACTTCTTAGCCGTAACCGGTTCGGTCAGGCGGAAGCCGTCGGGCAGGCGGCTGGCCATATTTTGATTGAGCCGGTCCATGAGAACCCGCATATCAGGGCGGCTGCCGATATCGCGCAAATAGGTGTTTTCCCGGTTTTCACCGTAGACAGCGGCTTTGACGTCCCAAAGACTTACACTATAATGCATCAAATAGGCATACTGAAAATCGGCGTCATCCTTCTTTACGACCTGATAGGTCTCCGGTTGGATGGGAAAAATCTTTTCAAACAGGGCCGTCACATCGTTGCCCGCAACGGACGCCGTCAGCATCGGCTGCGTCCCATTCTGCATGTATATATCGTTCGGCACGGTAATGACGCCCCAGTTCGGGAACTTAGTCAAGGTGCCCTTGTCTTTCGCCAGCGATGCCGTCCCAATAGAGAGGACTGCCGCCGCAATCAGGCAAATTCCTTTCAGTTTCATGTTTTCACTCCCCATTCCTCTGAAAAATATAGTTTCATTGTATCCTATGGTGCTTTTTCTGTCAAAAGAACCTGCTTTTTTTAATTGGCTGCGCCTCTTTCGGCACGACTTCAGCAAACAAATTGCTGTCAAAAAAAGGCGAAGTGTGATATGATATGGTTATGTAAATTGCCTGCATCGATATGCTTTAGGCATATTCTTACCGAAATTGAGGAGGTTATACACGATGGAATTCAATATCAAAGAAAACTCAGCAGCAGAAATTTCTGAAAAATGCACGGAAAATAATACGGCCATTAAGTTGGGCAGCGGCAAATCACCGGTCTACGCTACACCGGCCCTGGTCGCCCTCATGGAAAACGCAGCTATCAACGCCTGCGATCCCCAGCTTCCGGAAGGCTATAACACCGTCGGCATCGCCATGAACGTCAAGCACGTCGCCGCTACGCCGATTGGCCTGACCGTTACGGCCAAAGCAACCCTCGTCGAACAGGACCGCAAAAAACTGACCTTCAAGATCGAAGCCCATGACGACGCCGGCCTCGTCGGCGAAGCCACGCACGAACGCTTCATCATCGAATCGGCTCCGTTCTTAGCTAAAGCAGAAGCCAAAAAGGCCGCTGCCAAATAAAACTCACAACAACATGAAAAGAGGTTCGTCAGCAACATGCCGACGGACCTCTTTTTTATCATATTCCTTTGTCGCTATGGCTTTTCTTAGGCCATGATAACTGCCAAGACGTCACCGGTTTTGACATTGTCCCCTACTTTGACGCGCATTTCGTGAAGCTTGCCGTCAGCCGTTGCCGTAATGTCGTTCTGCATCTTCATGGCTTCCAGTACGAGGAGGACGTCGCCGCGTTTGACATCCGTTCCTTCTTCGACTTTGAGAGCCGAAATCTTGCCCGGCATCGGGGCTTTTACGGTGATGGCACCTTCGGGAATGGGGCCGCCTACGGCCGGGGCCGGAGACTGTACCGGTGCTGCCGGAGCCGGAGTCGGTGCCGGAGCTACTGGTGCTGCCGGAGCTGCTGCCTGCACGGGTGCTGCCGGGGCAGGAGCTGCCGGAGCCGCGCCGCCTACTTCTTCTACTTCAACTTCATAGGACTTGCCATTGACTGTAATCTTAAACTTTTTCATATCCGTATCCTCCTGGATTCAAAGACTTTTTCCTTAACGTTTCATACCACCCAGGCGGGCTGCCATAGCCCAATTATCCCGATGGCGTTTATATCCGCGATGCGCAAGCCGGATGGAGCGGATCCCTGCCGGCGAATACCCGTAGGCTGCCACGGCTGCCATGATGACGGCAACGACGTCATCAGAGAGTTCGTCGGAATCAGAAGCCTCACGGCTTTCAGGCACCGTCGCCAAAGGACGGGCTTCGACAACAGCCGGCTGACGCTGGCCAACGGGAACGATCGGATTGGCCTTGTCTTTGTTTTCAGGAACAGGCTGTGTCTTTGTTTCTTTTTTTTCAGCGGATTTTAAATCATAGACGGCTTCAGAAAGGTCTTTGACACTCTGCTGAAAGGCTGTCATGTCTTCCATCTTTTTTTCTAAAGCCCGGAAGCGGGTATCGTAGTATCGGCTTAGGACCAAGATCAGGACGATCAGTACGCCGATAGCCGCAAATAGGATTTCTAACATACGGCCACCCCCTTATAACGGCATGTTGCCGTGTTTCTTGGCCGGCCGTTCTTCTCGTTTGCTGTAGAGCATCGCCAAGGCACTGATGATGCGCCGCCGCGTTTCCTTCGGTTCAATGATGCAGTCGATCTGGCCGTGTTCAGCCGCTTTATAAGGCGAGAGGAATTCATCGATGTATTCCTGTTTTCTCTTTTCTTTATCCGGATCGTTTTTAAAGATGATATTGACGGCTCCATCAGGACCCATGACGGCGATTTCAGCCGACGGCCAAGCCATGACCATATCGGCACCGAGCTGACGGCAGCACATGGCAATATAGGCACCGCCATAGGCTTTGCGGGTGACGACGGTAATCTTGGGCACCGTAGCTTCGCAGTACGCATAAAGCATCTTTGCGCCGTGGCGGATGATGCCGCCGTATTCCTGATTGGTACCCGGCAAAAATCCCGGTACGTCGACGAAGGTGACGACAGGAATGTTGAAGCTGTCGCAGAAGCGGATGAAGCGGGCCGCCTTGTCCGAAGCGTTAATATCGAGGCAGCCTGCCAGGAACTTCGGCTGGTTGGCAATGATGCCGACAGTCTGACCGTCGAAGCGGACAAAGCAGGTGATCATATTCAGGGCATAATTTTCAAGGACCTGGAAGACGTTTCCGTCGTCGACACAGGAGCGGATGATATCGAGCATATCATAGGGCACGTTGTTGTCGTCGGGGATGATCGAATTGAGGCTTTCGTCTTCGCGGTTGGGATCGTCGTTGGTATCGACGACCGGTGCTTCTTCCATGTTGTTGCTGGGCAGGAAATCGAGGAGGGCTTTGATCTTTTCAAAGCAGTCATCTTCGCTTTCACAGGCAAAATGAGCAACGCCGGAAATGGAATTATGAGTCATGGCACCGCCCAGTTCTTCCGCCGTAACTTCTTCCGCCGTAACCGATTTGATGACGGCCGGACCGGTGAGGAACATATTGGACGTATTCTTGACCATGAAGACAAAGTCCATCAAAGCCGGGCTGTAAACGGCACCGCCGGCACAGGGCCCCATGATGACCGCCAACTGGGGAATGACGCCGGAAGCCGACGTATTATTCATGAAAATGCGGCCGAAACCAGACAAGGCATCGATGCCTTCCTGAATGCGGGCGCCGCCGGAATCGTTGATGCCGATGACAGGAGCACCCATCTTGAGGGCCATTTCCTGCATCTGAGCAATCTTATGGGCGTGCATTTCGCCGAGAGAACCGCCTTCAACGGTAAAATCTTCGGCATAGGCAAAGACCAGCCGGCCTCGTACGGTGCCGTAACCGGTAACGACGCCGTCGCCGGGGATTTCCTTTTCCTGCAGGCCGAAATGGGTCCCGCGATGATGAATGAACTGCCCCATTTCCGTGAAGCTGCCTTCATCAAATAATTTTGCCAGCCGTTCGCGGGCCGTCAACTTACCTTTTTTATGCTGCGAATCGATTCGCTTCTGACCGCCGCCGAGCTCGACTTTTGCGAGCTTTTCGCGGAGCTGGTCAATCTTTTCCTGACCTGTAGCCATTCATATACCTCCCGTACATAAATTTATAGCATTTAATTATACCATGGAATAACCGATTTTTACAAATCCCCCCCCTTTCCCTACACAAAATCGGTCCTTGTTTATTGAAAAAATTGCATCAAAATACTTTTTTGATGATAGCTGAAGCGTTATTTTTCCCGGCCCGGCCGTCGCTGGGCGTCGCGGCCTGCACGACGACATAACGGTCATCGCCGTAGTAAATCGTCTTGTAGTGGCCGCCGTCATGTTCGATTTGAAAGCCCAAAGCCTCAAGACCCCGCTTCACCCTTGGCGTCATGCCGCCATAATTGTTGAGCAGCTGCCTCACTTCGGCAGCCTTCACATCACTGATGCGCTGATAATCATTGGCCTCAATGATGTCTTTCACCACATCGTATCGCCGCGTGCCGGCGGCCAGACTGCCCTTTAAGCCGGCATCCAGCGTCTTTAGCAGCAAGTCCTTTATCTCACCGGCATAGAAGTCGTCTTCATCGCCCATGAACAAGACGGGAGCCCGGGTCTGAGAATCAAGTTTGGAACGCAGGCCCATATTTTCATACTCCAGTCGTTCGATCTGACAACGGAGGCGTTCATTGTCTTCCTGGAGCTTCTTCATATCCCCGTCAAAGATTTCCAACAGCTTATCCGCTTCCTCTTTGGCTTCGGACACGTCTTCTTCATATCGGTCCTGTAAGGCCAGCAATTTATACAAAGCATCGTGCCGATCCTTTTCGGCCGCTGCATAGGCTTCTTGAGACTGGAGATACTGTTCCCGATAGATGGCTCCGGTTACGCCGCCCCAAGTATAGAGGGGCGACACACGCTTGGCATTGCCGTACTGAATGACGCTTTCGATGATCTTTTCCGTCAGTTCAACATCGTAGCCCGGATTGCGGCGATAGACGTATCGCTTATGGCCGACGACGGGATTGGGAAAATAAATGTCGATGCCGCCGCCTAAGTGCTCAGTTCCGCTGTACTCCTGAAGGGCAGCTGCCGTCCCATAATCCCCTTGGACCAGAACATGGGCCGCCCCTTTTAAGCGGCCGGCCAGGCGCTCTACATCAATGGGATCTTCGTTGTCCGACGTCTTGGAAATGAAGACGACGGGAAGGTGATGGCGCGTCTTCCCCTTCATGATATCGACGATGATATCCAAATGCTCCTCATCGATGATAAGCGGCGTCCGCCGTACGTCGAGACCGTTGTCGGCTTCTAAATAGCCTCCGCTAATGAGCATGGAAATAAAGTGAGGCGTAGAAAATTTCGGATCGACCTTGAGTGCCTCTTCCAGGTAACTTCGATCCAAGCGGATGGACATCTTCATGTCCTTAAAATTCATGATATAGTCCGAATCCCAGATAACGTCTTCGGCGTCGCGCTTTTCATAGCGGACGGCGACGATATTTTCCCTGCGGTATTCCTTTATATCGAGGAGGAGATTATCAGTCTCATAGGAAGTATTGTACTGACCGTCCCACACCAGATTGGGAATAATATTTTCCGGATAATTGCTGCTTTGATTCCAATCGATTACCAGTTGGATAAACTTTTCCTGGGTCATCTTCTTATTTATTTTTAAAATAGTCGAAAATAAGAGCACGACTGCACCTGCTTTCAAAAAATAGCTGATCCTGACAGGAATGAATCCGAAACGATTCCTGCTGTCATCTGCAGAAATAAAGTCTTTATTTTATTATAACAAGGTTCTGCTAAAACCAAAAGAGATTGTCCACAACGGCATCGCTCTGGACAATCTCTTTTTAACAAAAATCAGCTTTCAACTGCGGTTATCACAATTCCGTAAAGGTGACGTCACTGACGCAGTCGGACTGGCTTTTGAGCCACATCTTAACGCCCTTGCCGTAGACTTCGGCTTCAATCTGGTAGGCTCCATCATCTTCACTCAATATCTTTGCCGTCGGCAGGCGGTCTAAGATGGCATCGATATCGTAACCCGTATAAGTAAAGGTCACGCGATGGAGAGGACCGCCGTACATGAACTGGACCCGCTTGCGGAACTCCCCTTCCTGGAATCGCCGGTTATAGGGAATGCGGAAGGTTTCCTTTTCTACTTCCAAAGTCTTGATTCGATCCAGGCGGTAAATGGTCGGTGTCATATCGTGGGCGCCTTCATATACTTTCTGGATATCCTTATCGTCTATAAAGGCGATGAGATAAAAATAATACTCCGAAAAGAGCAGGGCCAAGGGCTTCAACCGCCGTTCAACGACCTTCCGGTCCTTTATCCGGCCGTAAGTAATGTTCGCATAACGGTGCTGGTGAATGGCCTCGCCGAGCTTCCACATCGTATCGAGAAAACTCGTCCGGTGCCGCGGCTCAACGTAGTGATAGGTCTCATTATTGACCAGCTTGGTAATCAAGGCCTGATTCGATTCGGGCACACAGCAGGCAATGACCTTGTGCAGCATGTCCGCCATCTCGGTTTTGACGAAGGCCCGGCTGTCGAGGAGAATCTTGCACAACGCCAGAACCTCGCTGTTAGACAGCTTCGGCGCCTGCCGCCGTTCCAGTCGATAGCCCTTATCGATATAATCGTAGATCAAGTCGCCGGGCATGCTGTCGCCAAGGGCCATACAGTTGCGGCAAAAAGCCCGGATATCTTCAATATCTCGCTGGATACTGCGCTCGTTGACGCCATATTTTTGAGCGGCTACGGATTTTTTGATCATCCGGCCCTCCATTAACTGCGAATATAGTGATAATACTCGTGAAACTTTATCTTCTTTCATACCTCTCATCTCTTTCGTTATGACAGAAAATAACTTGTCAGATCGTCAGACAAGATATTTCCCACCTTGATATCATTCAGCGTCTCTGATACGTCCCCTATCCATCAGGCATGAATTGTGGTATCTCATGCCGTCAGGTCCGATGGCTTACAGCCTGCAAGTCCGGTTCATCAGATCTGCTTTTACTTCCTCAAATGCCAATTCTCGATTTCAAATCCGACTTATGGTTAGCCTCCCGTCCTCACAACGGGGAAATCGCCAAACAGGGGCATCCACATTTGGCTCAAGCTGCGGCAGAACTGCCATTTCTGATGAGTGAAGGGTTGAATGTCACTCCAAAAAATCACGGGTCGAATTTCCATACACGATCACTCCTTACCATTTATATTTTTACTTGTATTTATCTTATCATTTGACAAAGACAGGTCCTGTCATGATGAAAAAATAATCAACAAAAAAAAGTCATGAATCTCAGATTTCCCAAGATTCATGACTTTTGCAACCCAAAATGATGTAATTATAAGCAAGCAAAAACTCCCCCTCCGCAGCAAAATGCCATAGAGGGAGAGCCTTATGAACTATGCAAAATAGATTCTAAAAAACGTATTCCTTAGAACTTCCAGGAGATACCGCCGTTGAATTCCCAGTTATTGCTGTAAGAACCGCTGAATTTGCGTTCAAATTCAAACCATAAGCTGCTGGCAGGGCTTAATTCTGCCGTAAGGCCTACGCCTAAGTCGTACCAGGTGTCCTTGCCGTCGCGGTTGTAATCGATGCGTTCCAAGCCATTGGCTGAGGTCAGCATGATGCCGCCGTCACCGGAGAATTCATGGAGGATGTCGCCTTTCACGTACCAAGCCGTCTTGTCATTGATGCGCTGCCCCAACCGGAAGCCCAAACGGCCTATGAAGCTGTTGACGCTGTCTAAGTCGTGGTTGATGCCGTCGCTGCTGGTGTAGGACTTACTGTTCATGTGCGTGTACTGCAGCTGGGCCTGGGGTTCAAAGTACCAGTTGTCTTCCAGGTCGTAGGTTTTGCCTGTTTCAACACTGGCCTGTTGGTACCAGGTACCGAAGGAGCTGTCAGACTGGTCGCCATTGACCAAGAAGGTGTGGCTGTTGCCCATGACCTTGCCCATACGGCCGACGACGTCAACGTACTGGCCGTTATTGCCAAGCCAGGTGTGATAGAGGGCGCCGGAATAGCGTTTGTATTTCCCGTTTCCGTTGTCAAAAGAATCACTGCTGCGAAGGTAGGTAAAGACGGCGCCCTGATGGACGACATTGCCGTCATCACGGGAGGTTACGAAATCTTTGCCCAGTTCAAAGCGATTGCTGTGACCGGAGTAGGAATCGCGGCCCTGATGGGTATAGGTCGTGCGGGCCCACCAGCCGTCGGGATCGGTGTTCATATTCCGAACGTCGCCCATACGCTTGTTCAAGGTGTCGACATCGGTTGCCAGGTCGTACACGATGTTCGAATTGATACGGCCCGTTTCGACGACAGGGCTTTCGGTATAGCCGACGGTGCCGAAGAACCAATCCGTCGTCGTATCCGCCGCAGCTCTGTCGGCCATCGTGTCGGCAGCATCTGTTGTCGTTATCGTTTCCGATGTAATGCCGATTGTGTAATCATATAAGCTGCCCTTGGTTACATTTTGCTGAGTAATGGGACTGGTAAAGACAGCATCGCTGTTGGTCAAGGTAGCAAAATAGAGGCGGTCGTCAATGCCCATGGCATCGAGATGCATGGTCGCCGGATCGCTCACGATGGCCTGGGTCCCGGTCGCACTTTCCGTAGCGACGATATAGTCACTTTGTTCGGTCTTTTCTTTGGCGCCGCCATTACTGGTCCAATCGAGATCCATGTGAATCGTGCCCGTACCGGACAGATTCTTCGCCGTGATAGAGGTGCCGCTGCGCGTTCCATCAGTCATATTAACTAAGGAGTCATTGTCTAATGTAGTCAACGTGCTGTCGCCGGTGACATCCCAGAAGGCCCCGTTTCTCAAGGTAATATTAATGTGAGAGACTTCATCGACAACTGGCTCTTCACAGCCTCCATAATCTACACCACCGCCACAGTCACCGGGTTCAGCTGGGCAAGTACTTTCATCTACAATTTCCTCATCGGGGTACTCTACGCCACCGCAATCACCAGGTCCCGGCTCAAGCGGGCAGGTACCATCGTTGTCTTCAGAGTCTTCTTTATAAGAATACCCTTTGTGAATCTCGCGCAGTTCCGTAAAACCGGTGAAGGAGGAATCCGGCGTATCAAAGAGGACATCGATCTGACCGTTATAGGCCCGCATATTGCCGATTATAACCTTGTCGACACCGGAAGCAAGAGCCTGTATCCGCCCGGCCCATTTCGTATAAAATGCATCCCCTTCGGCTTGAATATTGAGAGCATCGTTGAAAACAATATCACTGTTAAGTTTAGCCACCGCCCCGGTCTCAGCCTGGACAATTGTTAGCGGTCCGTCAAAAGTGATTTTTGACAGTTCATCGTAATCATCTTCATACCCAGGCTCGTCATCTGTTTCATCCAAATCGTCGTCATAGGCTTGTCTCACAGCAAGACTATCATTAGTAAGTTTGGCAAAAGACCGGCTTTCAGCCTGATCAAGTCTCTGCGTCCCGTTAAAATCTATCTCTGATGATTCATCGTCCCTGTACCAGGGTTCGTTATCGGTTTGAGCCCAGACACCGATACCAACATTCGACATGACCGTACCAACTTTAAAATTAATCTTCCCACCATTTTCCGACTTAGCACCGATTCCGGCCTCGGGTATAATCGTATTGCCGTTAAAATCAATCTCACCCCCATATTCCGCCAGGGCCGCGATAGAGCCCTTATTATCGATGGAAATCTTTCCATCTGTCGTCGTCAAATCGATTTTTCCGTAAATAGCCCACAGATTCGCTTGATACTTATGGGCATCATCATAGTAGTAAGCATAATCCTCATTATAGTAGTCAGTACTGCCGGGATCATTACCGACATTATGCAAATAAATCGAGTCTCCTGCTTTTATCGTGACATAACCACCTTCATAGGTATGTATTAACGTAGGCGTCACCTCGGACGATAACCTAAGTGTGCTGGTAACATCAAAATCAACCTCTCCCCTTTTAGCAAAAATCATACTGGTATCATCGGTATTATATGCCCATTCGTTATCTTCCACTTCCTGCCCTTGGGCGACCCACTCAATATCATTGGCTTTTAAAGAAAGGTAATCATACCCGTCCATATATACAAAGCGCTGCATATCCCCCTTGATGGTCTGTGCTTCCATTTGAAGATTTGCGCCATTTTTTAAATTAATTGCAGAAGAATTACTGGCTTGGTCCTCATGGAAAATAATATTCCCTTCTTCGGCAGTTATAGTAGCAGTTGCAGCTCCCTTTCTAGGCGTGAGATTGGTATAATTCAATTCAATAAAAGTCCCGTCTTGAACGCGGTTAAAAATAATATCATTCTTTGCCGTCAGCATTGCATTGCTTCCTGCATCGATGTACAAATTTGGTGAGTCTGATTCAGCATTGGTCTTATTAAAAATGATTTTATGACCAGAATTCATTTCAACGTTAGCTTTATCTTGAACATTAACACTCGTATTATCCAACTTAATATCATTTCCGGCGTCCAATTTAATCTTCGCGCCACTTTGAAGATCAATGCCCGCATTATCAAACGTAATGCCCTTATCGGAATTCATTTCAAGCGTGGCTTCCTCTTTAGCCTCAATATCCGCTTTATCAAACGTAATCTGTCCGGCTTCCATCTGAAGGATTCCTCCGCCATTAAGATCCATTCCGGCAACCCCTTCACCGTTGACCTTGATGTCATTGCCGGCCTTCATCTGAAGCTCACCTTTACGCCAAACATTGATATCAGCCTCATTAAAAGTGATATCATTACCGGCCTCCATCTCAAGAAATCCTCCACCCCAAGAAGTGATGTCGCCCTTATTCAAAGCAATATCATTACCGGCCTCCAATGTAGCCTTAGCTTCTCCACCAATACTCATCAGAGACTCTGACAAATCATTTTGCAATAGGATGTCATGGCCGGCATTCAAGTTCAACTGATTATCGCCAGCTACGCCTAAAGAAGAATCCCAAGACCCATCTGCTTGGATTAACCGGATATCCTTGTTGGCCTGAAGGCTGATAGAGTTTCCACTCTGTTCATAAGCATTCACGATTGCGCCAAAACGAGCCGTCACTTCAATCGTATCGGCATCATGAATATTTACCTGCGTATCAGACTGATTGATAAAGAAAATTTCAGAATCAGAACCTGAATCGATAGTCAGGGAATGGCTATTCATATTCAAATCCAGTTTTCCCTTGGTTTCACTGCCCTCAGTTTCGTCGCCCTCGGTTTCGTTACCGTCAAAAATGTATACCGGGTCTTGAATATCGTAATTCATTTCTGAAAGGACGGAGACATCACCCGTTGCCGTTACTTTCTGCTCGCCATTAAGTTTGAACAAGGAATACTGTCCCTGAAGATTATGCTCCCCTGAAATAGTATTGCCTTTTATCGGATAAGGCTCCTTAGGAATATCCTCAGCTCCTACCCCCATATAGGGTGTACTCAACAGGGCCGCCAACACTAAAGCCCGCAATAGCTCTCGTCTAGCTTTTTTACCGCTCATAATTGCCTCCTCATCATAAAAGAATAGATTGTCCGTTCAGCGTAATCCATAATAATTTCATAAATATTATGTCTTATTCGTCCGTAACTTGTATAAATTATTATACTTATATTTCTATTGTAAGTTTATTATGTATCTATTTCAAGTTAATCGTGCATTTAGATAATGCGTTATCTATAATCAATCAAGCCACTCCATGATAAAAAATCATCGCAATGTTATAAATCAGAGTAAATATGCTTCTACGGTGCCTCATACAACAAAATCCCCTTCACCGACGCCGTTACGTCTCTATGAAGGGGATTGTATATCATGTAACTATATGAAATTGAATCGGAAATATCTTGCTTAGAACTTCCAGGAGATTCCGCCGTTGAATTCCCAATCGTTGCTGTAGGTGCCGCTGAATTTGCGTTCAAATTCAAACCATAAGCTGCTGGCCGGGCTTAATTCTG
>NZ_UQBH01000009.1 GCF_900539295.1 uncultured Megasphaera sp. | reverse complement strand
CAACGGACGTAACGGGCGTCATCCAGCTTCCGGAAGGCACTGAAATGTGCATGCCTGGCGATAACGTCAAAATGGACGTCGAACTGATCACTCCGATCGCTATCGAAGCTGGTCTCCGTTTCGCTATTCGTGAAGGCGGCCGTACCGTTGGTGCCGGCGTCGTTTCCGAAATCGAAGGCTAAAATACACCTGCAGCAGAGACGCTCTGCTGTTATAAGGACGAACTACTACAATGTGGTAGTTCGTCCTTTTCTTTATCATGATAGAGATACATATAATGTATGTTAAATCGGTCAGAAAATTTTTGAAATGACTTGAAAAATCCTTGCGTCATGCCCGGTTTTGTAGTAAACTAGGTAAGTACGCGACAACAGGGAAATACTCTCTCGGACGCGCTAAACTATGATATAAGATGTTGCCCGCAAGGCGGGGAAACTCTTATGGAGCAGTCTATTCAACGAAATAGACGTTAGGAGGAATTAAGTAATGGCAAAACAGGAAAGAATTCGTATTCGCCTCAAAGCTTACGATCACAAAACGCTTGATCAGAGCGCGGCGAAAATCGTCGACACGGCGAAACGTACCGGTGCAATGGTATCCGGACCGATTCCGCTTCCGACAGAAAAGAACATCTTCACGATTCTTCGTTCTCCCCATGTTAACAAAGACTCTCGTGAACAGTTCGAACTCCGTACGCACAAACGCTTGATCGATATCCTCGAAGCATCGAACAAAACCGTTGATGCCTTGACTCGTCTCGATCTGCCGGCTGGCGTAGACATCGAAATCAAATTATAGGAGGAGGTGCGATTATGTCTAAAGCTATTTTGGGTAAAAAATTAGGTATGACTCAGGTCTTCACCGAAGAAGGCGCAGTCGTCCCTGTAACCGTCGTCGAAGCTTCCCCGAACGTAGTTGTACGTGTTAAAACCGTTGATACGGACGGATACAACTCCATTCAGCTCGGCTATGGTGAAATCAAAGAAAAACATCTGACGAAACCCGTTAAGGGTCAGTTCGACAAAGCAGGCGTAGCTCCTGTTAAGTATCTTCGCGAATTTCGTTTGACAGATACGCCGGAATATACGGCAGGCCAAACTCTGGCAGCTGATATTTTCGCAAGCGGCGATCTCGTCGACGTAATTGGCACCAGCAAAGGTAAAGGGTTTGCAGGTACTATCAAACGTCACGGTTTCCACCGCGGACCGATGGGGCACGGCTCTAAATCTCATCGTGAACCCGGTTCTCTCGGACCTATGACCAGTGGTGGCGGCGGTAAAGTCGTCAAGGGTAAAAAACTTCCTGGACAAATGGGTGGCAACCAGGCAACCGTTCTTCATCTTTCGATCGTTAAAGTCGATATGGATAAGAACCTCATCTTGGTTAAAGGCGGCATCCCGGGTGCTAAAGGCAGCCTGGTCATGATTCGCGATACCGTAAAACCCCGCTAATAGTTGTCTACAGGAAGGAGGATAAAATATAATGCCAAAAGTAAGCACGTATAATATTGCCGGTGCACAGACCGGTGAAATCGAATTGAACGATAGCGTATTTGGCGTTGAAGTGAACGAAGCCGTTATGCGTCAGGCCGTTCTCCGTCAGCTCGCCAACCAGCGCTTAGGCACACATTCCACTAAGACTCGCGGCCTCGTTCGCGGCGGTGGCAGAAAGCCTTGGAAACAGAAAGGAACCGGCCGGGCCCGTGTAGGTAGTAACCGCAGCCCGTTGTGGGTTGGTGGCGGCACCATTTGGGGTCCCCATCCGCGCTCTTACGAACAGAAAATGCCTCGTAAAGCTCGCCGTCTCGCTGTAAAATCCGCTTTGAGCGATAAAGTCAATACTAATGAATTGTTCGTCCTCGACGAAATCAATCTCGCAGCTCCGAAAACGAAAGAAGTTGTTACGCTCATCAATAACTTCAAATTCGCCGGTGAAAAGGTTCTTTTCATTACCGACAACGATGAAGTTGTAGAACGCTGCGCACGCAACATCAAAGGCGTTAAAGCCATTTCTACGACTGGCGTAAACATCTTTGATTTGCTCCACTACACGAAATTGTTCGTTACGAAGAGCGCTGTCGCTAAGATTGAGGAGGTGCTCGCATAATGAACATGCATGATCTCTTGTTAAAACCGGTCATCACCGAAAAAACGACGATGATGATGTCTGATGGCAAATATACATTTAAAGTACCGCTCCATGCTAACAAAGTTGAAATTCGTAAAGCTGTTGAAGCCATTTTCGGCGTCAAAGTTAAAAGCGTAGCAACACTTCGCACGATGGGTAAATTCAAGCGCATGGGCAAATACATCGGCAAGCGCCCGGATTACAAAAAAGCCATCGTAACCCTTCAGGAAGGCGAAACGATCGAATTCTTCGAAGGAGCTTAAGCATTAACGAATAAGGAGGAGGCACTACAATGGCCATTAAATCATTTAAACCGTACTCCGCTAGCCGCCGTTTCATGACTGTTTCGACATTCGAAGACATTACGGCGTCTAAACCGGAAAAATCCTTATTGGTCAAAGTAACCAATAAGGGCGGTCGTAATAACAGCGGCCGTATGACTGTCCGTCATCAGGGCGGCGGTCATAAACGCCGTTACCGTTTGATCGACTTCAAACGTATTAAAGACAACATCCCGGCAAAAGTTGCGACGATCGAATACGATCCGAACCGCTCTGCCAACATCGCCCTTCTGTTCTATGCAGATGGCGAAAAGAAATACATCATCGCTCCGAACGGCCTTAAAGTCGGCGACGTCGTTTACAGCGGTCCCGAATCGGATATCAAAATCGGCAACGCTTTGCCGCTCCAGAACATCCCCCTCGGTACTCTCGTACACAACGTTGAAATGAAAATCGGCAAGGGCGGCCAGATGGTTCGTTCTGCCGGTGAATCGGCACAGCTCATGGCTAAAGAAGGCAACTATGCACTTCTTCGTCTGCCGTCGGGCGAACTTCGTCAGGTACACATCCGCTGCCGCGCTACCGTCGGTGTCGTAAGCAATACGGATTATGAAAACATCACGATCGGTAAAGCTGGTCGTTCCCGTTGGTTGGGCGTTCGCCCGGGCAACCGTGGTGTCGTCATGAACCCGTGCGATCATCCCCATGGCGGTGGTGAAGGTAAGGCTCCTGTTGGTCGTAAACGCCCGGTTACTCCTTGGGGTAAACCTGCTTATGGCGTCAAGACTCGTGACTCTAAAAAAGCTTCCAATAAGTTTATTGTGAAGAGACGTAAATAAGTGTTGAGGAAAGGAGATAACTAAGTGTCCAGATCCATTAAAAAGGGCCCATTCGTAGCACATCATCTCTTGAAGAAAATCGACGCTATGAACGAAGCCAACGAAAAGAAAGTCATCAAAACCTGGTCCCGTGCATCGATGATCCTGCCGAACTTTGTCGGCCACACTATCGCCGTTCACGACGGCCGGAAACATGTACCTGTCTATATCACTGAAGATATGGTAGGTCATAAATTGGGCGAATTTGCACCGACTCGTACATTCAAGGGTCATGCTAAAGCCGAAAAAGTAACTAGATAAGGGGGTAACATAAATGGCAGTAAAAGCTGTTACGAAACACATTCGCATTGCTCCCCGTAAAATTCGGATTGTTGCTGACTTGGTTCGGGGTAAAAACGTCGGCGAAGCTATCTCTATCTTGAAATTCACTCCGAAAGTGGGTTCTCGTGTAGTTGAAAAGACTTTGCGCAGTGCCGTTGCTAATGCGGAACACAATAACGATATGGACGTTGCAAAATTGTTCATTTCTGAAATTTTTGTTGACCAAGATTCCACGATGAAACGTATTCATCCGCGCAGCCGTGGACAGGCTTTCAAAATTCTCAAACATTCCAGTCATTTGACGGTTGTTGTTGACGAAAAAGCATAAGGAGGGAAATGTAGTGGGTCAGAAAGTTAACGCCCATGGATTCCGCGTCGGCGTTTCCAAACCATGGGACGCAAAATGGTATGCAGAAAAAGATTACGCTGCACTCTTAAATGAAGACGTTAAGATCCGTGAATTCTTAAAGAAACAGTTATACATTGCAGGTGTTTCCCGCATTGAAATCGAACGCTCTGCAAAACGCATCAAATTGGTTATCCATACTGCTAAACCGGGCATGGTCATCGGCCGTGGCGGCGCAGGTATTGAAGATATTAAAAAAGCGTTGAAAGCCTTCACGACGAAGACGGTCGACGTAAACATTGCAGAAATCAAACAGGCTGAAATGGATGCAACCTTGGTTGCTGAAAACGTTGCCAGCCAGCTCGAACGCCGTATCGGCTTCCGCCGCGCTATGAAACAGTGCGTTGGCCGTACGATGCGTATGGGTGCTAAGGGTATCAAGATCATGTGCTCCGGCCGTCTTGGCGGTGCTGAAATCGCTCGCAGCGAAAGCCTCCGCGATGGTTCCATCCCCTTGCACACGCTCCGCGCTGATATCGATTATGGTTTTGCTGAAGCTCATACGACGTATGGCTGCATCGGCATTAAATGCTGGATTTACAAAGGTGAAATCCTCCCGGAAGCTAAAAAAGCTCCGAAAAAGCACGAAGGGAGTGAAGCGTAATGTTAATTCCAAAACGTGTCAAATATCGTAAACAGTTCCGTGGCCGTATGAAAGGCCAGGCACATCGTGGTAATAAAGTCGCTCATGGTGAATATGGTCTCGTCGCTCTCGAACCGTCGTGGATTACGAACCGTCAGATCGAAGCTGCCCGTATCGCTATGACACGTTACATCAAACGTGGCGGTAAAGTTTGGATCAAAATTTTCCCGGACAAACCGGTTACGGCTAAACCGGCTGGTACTCGTATGGGTTCCGGTAAAGGTGCTCCTGAATACTGGGTTGCTGTTGCAAAACCGGGCCGCGTACTCTTTGAAATGGGTGGCGTAAGCGTAGATATTGCTCGTGAAGCAATGCGTCTCGCTGGCCATAAGCTGCCGATTAAAACGAAGTTTGTTGTTAAAGGTCAGGAATTAGGTGGTGAATAAAATGAAGGTTAAAGAAATCCGTGCGCTGAGCGCTGCCGAAATGGATGAAAAAGTGGTTAGCCTGAAAGAAGAATTGTTTAACCTCCGTTTTCAACATGCGACCGGCCAATTAGAAAATCCAATGCGTATCCGCGAAGTTAAAAAGACAATCGCTCGCATCAAAACGGTACAGCGTGAAGCAGAACTGAAAGCGCAGGCGTAAGAACGTCCATAATTGGAATCTAAAAGGAGGTCACAAGCACAGATGGAAAGAAATGAACGTAAAATTCGCGTAGGTAAAGTAGTCAGCGATAAGATGGACAAAACAATTGTCGTTGCTGTAGAATATAAGACACAGCATAAGCTGTATAAAAAGCCGATCATTTCGACGGTTAAATTTAAAGCCCACGATGAAAACAACGAATGCCATATTGGCGACGTAGTTCGTATTGAAGAAACCCGTCCGCTGTCCAAACAGAAACACTGGAGAGTCGTGACGATTGTAGAAAAAGCTAAATAAGCTTCATTAATTAGGAGGTTAAGCCATGATTCAGCAAGAAACTATGTTGAATGTTGCCGACAATACTGGTGCCAAGAAGATTTTGTGCATCCAGGTCATGGGTGGCTCGTATCGTAAATATGGCAACATTGGTGATATCATTACAGCATCTGTTAAAGATGCATCACCCGGTGGCGTTGTCAAGAAGGGCGATGTAGTCAAGGCTGTTATCGTCCGTTCTAAGAAGGGTTTGCGCCGTGCTGACGGTTCCTATATCCGTTTCGACGAAAACGCCGCTGTCGTAATCAACAACAATGATAAAAGTCCGAAAGGTACTCGTATTTTTGGGCCCGTTGCCAGAGAATTGCGTGAAAAAGATTTCATGAAGATTATCTCCCTGGCTCCGGAAGTATTATAAGGAGGGGGTGTTCTCAATGGGTAAAATGCACGTTAAAACAGGCGATACGGTCATTGTCATTGCCGGTAAAGAAAAAGGCAAAAAGGGTAAGGTCATCGCAACGTATCCGAAAAAAGACCGCGTCGTAGTTGAAGGCCTTAACATGGTTAAGCGCCACACGAAACCGAGTCAGAACAATCCTCAAGGCGGCATTATCACCAAGGAAGCAGCTATCCATGTTTCCAACGTAATGCTCGTAGATCCTGAAAGCGGCAAACCGACTCGTGTCAAAATGGTCCAGCAGGCCGACGGCACTAAAGTTCGTACAGCCGTAAAGAGCGGTAAAGCTATCTAAATAAGAAGGGAGGCCCTTGAGAGTGTCCAGATTAAAAGACAAATACCTTTCCGAAGTTGTGAAAGGTTTACAGGAAAAATATAGTTATAAAAATGTAATGCAGATTCCGAAGGTTACCAAAGTTGTTATCAACATGGCCGTTGGCGAAGCTGTTACCAACTCCAAAGCCTTGGATGCTGCTGTTAGCGATATGACCATCATTTCCGGTCAGAAACCGATTATCACGAAAGCTAAGAAATCTATCGCAGCTTTCAAAATCCGTGAAGGCATGAACCTTGGCTGCAAAGTTACGCTTCGCGGCGAACGCATGTATGAGTTCCTCGATAAATTGATGAACTTGACGCTTCCCCGTGTCCGTGACTTCCATGGTGTCAGTGCAACCGGCTTTGACGGCCGCGGCAACTACACCCTCGGCCTGAAGGAACAGCTTATCTTCCCGGAAATCGAATATGATAAGGTTGATAAAGCTCGCGGCATGGATATCACCATCGTTACGACGGCTGCGACCGACGAAGAAGGTCGCGACATGTTGAAACTGATGGGCATGCCTTTTGAAAAGTAATAGAGGAGGATAACATACATGGCAAAGAAATCGATGCTTGAACGTGAAAAGAAACGTGAAAAAATGGTTGCCAAATACGCTAAGCTTCGTGCTGAACTCAAAGCAAAAGGCGACTATGAAGCACTTTCTCAGCTGCCGGCTAACGCATCTCCGGTTCGTCTGCACAACCGCTGCAAAATAACCGGCCGTCCTCACGGTTATATGCGTAAATTTGGCATCTGCCGCATCACATTCCGTGAACTGGCTTATAAAGGTCAGATCCCTGGCGTTAAAAAAGCCAGCTGGTAACACGTATTCCATGGAGGGAGGTTTTTAGATTATGGCAATGACCGATCCGATTGCGGATATGCTCACAAGAATCCGTAATGCTAACTCGGCATATCACGAAAAAGTAGAAATCCCTGCTTCGAAGATTAAAGCAGCAATGCTCGACATCCTCAAAGAAGAAGGTTTCGTCAAAAACTACGAATCCGTAAACGAAGGCAAAACGCTGAAAGTTACGTTGAAATATGGTTCTAATAAAGAAAAAGTAATTACCGGCATCAAGAGAATTTCCAAACCGGGCCTGCGCGTATACGCTGGCAAGGAAGAACTCCCGCGCGTTCTCGGTGGTTTGGGGATCGCTGTAATTTCTACGTCTCAAGGCGTTATGAGCGACAAACAGGCTCGTAAACTCGGCTTGGGCGGCGAAGTTCTCGCTTACGTCTGGTAAATTTTGGAGGTGTCAATATGTCCCGAGTAGGTAGAATGCCTATTGATATTCCGGCAGGCGTAAATGTAAACCTCGATGGCCACGTAATTACCGTAAAAGGCCCGAAAGGCGAACTCACACGTACGCTTCACCAGGATATGAAAGTCACAATTAATGACAACGTTATCACTGTAGAACGTCCGTCTGACGATAAAAATCACCGTGCACTGCACGGCCTCACCCGCGCACTCGTAGCCAACATGGTAAAAGGTGTTTCGGAAGGCTTCAAAAAGGAATTGGAAATCGTCGGTGTTGGTTACAGAGCACAGATGAAAGGCAAAAAACTCGCCTTGACCCTGGGTTTCTCCCATCCCCTCGAACTCGATGCTCCCGCTGGTGTTACGATTGAATGCCCGAGTGCAACGCAGATCCACATTTCCGGTGCAGACAACGAAGTTGTCGGTGAATTCGCTGCTAAAGTTCGCGGCTACCGTCTCCCTGAACCGTATAAGGGCAAAGGTATCCGTTATGTTGGCGAACATGTCCGTCGTAAAGCCGGTAAAGCTGGTACTAAGAAATAAGTAACATTTAATTAGAAAGGAGTGAATTCCTTGAATAAGAGTAAAAACACAATCCGTTTGAAACGGCATTGGCGTTTACGCAAGAACATCAACGGCACGGCAGAACGTCCTCGTCTCAACGTTTTCCGCAGCCTTAACAATATCTATGCCCAGGTCATCGACGACGTAAACGGCGTAACCTTGGTCGCAGCTAGCTCTTTGGACAAAGAACTGAAAGATCAGAACGTCACCGGCGGCAACGCTGAAGGTGCAAAATTGGTAGGTGCTTTGGTTGCCAAACGCGCTGTTGAAAAAGGTATTACGACTGTTGTTTTCGACCGTGGCGGTTACATCTATCACGGCCGTGTCGCAGCTCTCGCAGAAGCAGCTCGTGAAGCTGGCTTGAAATTCTAATCAAGGAGGAAATAACACATGGCAAAAGTTGACCATGCAGGTCTCGAATTACAGGAAAATGTAGTATTCATCAACCGTGTTGCTAAGGTAGTTAAAGGCGGCCGTCGTTTTTCCTTCAGTGCCCTCGTTGTTGTCGGTGACGGCAATGGCCGTGTTGGCGCAGGTTTAGGTAAAGCCGGCGAAGTTCCTGAAGCAATCCGCAAAGGCGTTGAAGACGCTAAGAAACATATGATTTCCGTTCCGTTGAAAAACGGTTCCATTCCCCATAAAGTTACGGGTATTTTCGGCGCAGGCCAGGTATTCCTGAAACCGGCTGCTGAAGGTACTGGCGTTATTGCCGGCGGCCCGGTTCGTGCCGTATTGGAACTGGCTGGCGTCCGCAACATCCTCACCAAATCGATCGGTTCTTCCAACCCGAACAACATGGTTCAGGCTACGCTCGAAGGTTTGAGCAGCTTGAAGGATGTCAATAAAGTTGCTGAACTCCGTGGCAAAACTGTAGAAGAAATTTACGGTTAATAAGGAGGATATAACAAGATGGCTCAGGTTAAAGTTACACTCGTAAAGAGTTTGGCTGGCCGTCCTGGTGATCAGCGTGCAACCATCGTTGCTCTCGGTCTCCACAAGACGAACTCCAGCGTAGTAAAAGAAGTAACCCCCCAGATTAAAGGGATGCTTCACAAAGTAGAACACTTGGTAAAAGTAGAAGAAATTTAATATAGAAGGAGGTGCGCTGAATTGAAACTTCATGAAATGAGTATTGTTCCTGGTTCCAAGAAAAAACGTAACCGCGTCGGCCGTGGTATCGGTTCCGGCAACGGCAAAACGGCCGGTAAAGGTATGAAAGGTCAGCTTTCTCGTAGCGGCGGCGGTAAGCGCCCGGGCTTCGAAGGTGGCCAGATGCCGCTGTATCGTTTGCTCCCGAAACGTGGTTTTACCAACATTTGGGCTAAAGAATATGCAGAAGTTAACGTTTCTGTACTCAACCGCTTTGAAGACGGTGCTACCGTTGATCCCGTTGCTTTAGTCGAAGCCGGCATCGTTAAGAATGTCCGCGACGGCATCCGTATCCTCGGCAATGGCGATCTCGAAAAGAAACTCACCGTCGTAGCCAATGGTTTCACGAAATCTGCTAAAGAAAAGATTGAAGCTGCAGGTGGTAAGGTTGTAGTACCGGGAGAAGAACCGGTAGCAGAACAGTAGGGGTGATTTGCGATGTTAGAGAACATCCAAAACGTACTTAACGTTCCGGAATTCCGGAAACGGGCGGTCTTCACTCTTATCATGTTCGTCGTTTTCAGACTGGGTGTCCACATTCCCGTACCGGGTGTCGACTCTTCGGTCATTGAAAACCTCTTCAGCAGCGGCAACTTGTTCGGGCTTCTCGACTTGTTCGCCGGCGGAGCACTGAGTAAGTTCTCCATCCTGGCTATGAGCATCACGCCGTACATCAACGCGTCGATTATCATGCAGCTGCTGACCGCCGTCGTTCCGACCTTTGAACAATGGGCAAAGGACAATCAAGAAGGCCGCGATAAGATTCAAAAGGTCACGCGGTACGGCACGGTTGTCCTGGCTTTGATTCAGGCCTTTGCCATGAGCTATGCCTTGAAAGTCAACGGTGCTCTCATCGTCGACAGCTGGGCCATGGTCGTCATGGTATCACTGATTCTCACGGCAGGGACTTGTTTCCTCATGTGGCTCGGTGACCAGATCACAGCCGGTGGTATCGGCAATGGTATTTCCCTTATCATCTTCGCCGGTATCGTAGCACGCTTCCCGCAGGGCGTCATGACGATTTATCAGTATATTCAGGCCGGTTCGATTAATATCTTCCAGGCCTTACTTTTTGTTGTCATCGCCTTATTCATGATCATCGTGGTCATCGAAGTTACGCAGGGACAGCGGCGTGTTGCGGTCCAATATGCAAAACGCATTGTCGGCCGTAAGATGTACGGAGGTCATTCGACACATATTCCGCTGAAAGTCAACCAGGCCGGCGTTATCCCCATCATCTTTGCATCGTCTGTACTGATGTTCCCGATTACGATCGCTCAATTCGTACAGAATGACACAGTCCAATGGATTGCCAGCTACTTTGCATGGGGCACCGTTACCAATACGGTCATGTACGCCGTTCTGATCATGTTCTTCACATATTTCTACACGGCTATTTCGCTGAATATCCCGCAGCTTACGGAAAATATGCAGAAGTATGGCGGCTTCATTCCGGGCATCCGTCCGGGTCAGCCGACCGCTATGTATATCGATCGCATCATGACGAGAATTACCCTCGCCGGTGCCTTCTTCTTAGCTTTCATCGCCATCTTGCCGAACTTCATCGGCTGGATTACAGGCATTGAAGGGGTTTACTTCGGCGGTACAGCCATCCTCATCGTCGTCGGTGTTGCTATCGATACGATGAAGCAGGCAGAATCCTTAGTTTTGAATAGACAATATCAAGGATTTATGAAATAATAAGGGGGTAGTTTGAGTGTATATTCTTTTAATGGGCCCTCCGGGCGCCGGCAAAGGTACCCAGGCTGAACGATTGATTGACAAATATGGTATTCCCCAGATTTCGACAGGCGATATGTTCCGGGCAGCTGTAAAAGAACAGACTCCGCTCGGCCTTGAAGCCAAAAAGTATATGGACAACGGCCAGCTCGTACCCGATGCTGTTACCGTCGGAATTGTCAAGGAACGTCTTTCTAAAGACGACTGCAAAAAAGGCTTTATCCTCGACGGCTTCCCGCGTACGACCAGCCAGGCTGTATCCCTCGATGCCATCCTTCGGGACCTCGGCATCAAACTCGATGGCGTCATCAACATCGCCGTTCCGGATGAAGAACTCATCAAGCGGACGACGGGCCGTCAGATCTGCCGCTCTTGCGGTACGACATACCATGTCACATTCAAACCGTCCAAGGTAAAGAACGTTTGCGATAAATGCGGCGGTGAATTATACCAGCGCGACGACGACAAAGTAGAAACCGTCAAAAAGCGTCTGAGTGTATACGCTGCACAGACGAAACCGCTCATTGACTACTATAAAAATTCCAATCTCTATATTGAAATTGATGGAGAACAGAATATGGATGATGTATATAAAGACATCATCGCTAGTCTTGAAAAGAGTAAATAAGCATGATCATCTTAAAATCAAAACGGGAAATTGAATATATTCGCGACGCTGGCCGTATTACGGCCAATGCCTTAGCTCTCATGAAGAAGCTGGCAAAGCCCGGCATTACGACGGGTGAGCTGGACCAGCGCTGTGAAGACTATATCCGCAGTTGCGGCGCTTTTCCGAGCTGTAAAGGATACTACGGATTCCCGGCAACTATTTGCGCCAGCGTAAATGAAGAAGTCGTCCATGGGATTCCTGGCCATCGCAAGCTTAAAGATGGCGATATAATCAGCGTTGATTTAGTTGTAAATAAAAATGGCTACCATGGCGATTCGACGGTAACGATTCCTGTCGGCCACGTGAACCCGGCAACCCTCAAGTTATTGAAGGTTACTGAAGAATGCCTTTACAAGGGCATTGAACAGGCTGTAGCCGGCAACCACCTTGGCGATATCGGTCATGCCGTCCAAGCCTATGCTGAATCCTTTGGATACAGCGTCGTCCGAGATTACGTCGGTCACGGCATTGGTACGGATATGCACGAAGATCCGGAAGTACCGAACTACGGTACGCCCGGTCACGGTGAATTGTTGGAACCGGGCATGGTCCTGGCTCTGGAACCGATGATCAATATGGGTACGGAAAAAGTCCGCCAGTTGAAAAACGGCTGGACTGTCGTCACACAAGACGGCAAACCGGCAGCCCACTTCGAACATACAGTAGCAATCACGGAAAACGGCCCTGAAATTCTGACCTTACCGGATGAATGATGGAACGAACTCCGATGATACCTGTCTGCACGGTCGTAGAATGTCTGGCAGGCAAGGATAAAGGCTGCTTGTATGTTGTTGTCGGCAGTTTGGCTTATCCCTACGTATGGATTGCTGACGGTAGAAAGTACAACCTGGATAAGCCGAAGAAAAAGAACTGCCGGCATCTCCGGATATTGGGAACGAGCGTATCTGAAGGAAGCGCTGGTCCCACGAGAATCAGCAATGAATGGATACGGTCCGTCTTAAACCGGGCTATGAAGAATTGACCAGGGAGGTTACTATGTCGAAGGTAGATGTCATTGAAGTAGAAGGCGTCGTCGTTGAAGCCTTGCCAAACGCCATGTTCAAAGTAAAACTTGAAAATGAACACATCGTGTTGGCTCATGTCTCCGGTAAAATGCGTATGAATTTCATTCGTATCCTTCCGGGCGACCGAGTCACACTTGAATTGACACCGTATGATCTGAATCGCGGTCGTATTACATACCGCTTTAAGTAAGAGTATTACGCAGGAGGTTAATAATGAAGGTAAAACCGTCAGTAAAAAAGATTTGCGAAAAATGCAAAATCATCAAACGTAAAGGCCGTGTCATGGTCATTTGCGAAAATCCGAAACATAAACAGAAACAGGGTTAATAAGCAGGAGGTGAATGAATAGATGGCACGTATAGCCGGTGTGGATTTACCACGTGATAAACGAGTTGAAATTGGTTTGACTTACATTTTAGGTATTGGTCTTTCTTCTTCCCAGGAAATCTTGGCGAAGACTGGCGTAAACCCGGATACCCGCGTTCGCGATTTGACAGAAGACGAAGTACAGAAAATTCGTGAAGTCATCGGTTCTGATTATAAAGTTGAAGGCGATCTTCGCCGCGACACAGCACTCAACATTAAACGCCTGATCGAAGTTAATTCGTATCGTGGCAAACGCCATCGCGCAGGTCTTCCCGTTCGCGGTCAGCGCACCAAGACCAATGCACGTACGCGTAAAGGTCCGAGAAAAGCTGTTGCAGGTAAGAAGAAATAAGATTCTCTAAGTAAGGAGGGAAACGATTTTGGCTAAGAATGTCAGAAGCAATAAAAGAAAAGAAAAGAAACATGTAGAATCGGGCGCAGCTCATATTCGTTCTACATTCAACAATACAATCGTTACGATTAGTGATACAAAAGGCAATGCACTGTCTTGGGCAAGTGCCGGCGGCCTCGGTTTCCGCGGTTCCCGTAAGAGCACTCCGTTCGCTGCACAGATGGCTGCTGAACAGGCTGCAAAAGCAGCTATGGAACATGGCCTTCGTCAGGTAGAAGTCTTCGTAAAAGGTCCGGGTTCGGGTCGTGAAGCTGCTATCCGCGCATTACAGGCAGCTGGTCTCGAAGTAAACTCCATCAAAGACGTAACGCCTATCCCGCATAACGGTTGCCGTCCGCCTAAACGGAGACGCGTATAATCGATGATTAACCAAGGTGTTTTGATTCTGAAATAGGAGGATTTTCCTAATGAGCGAAGATAACAAATTTAAAGTTAAAACCGTCGAAGTAAACGACGGCGGTACCTATGGAAAATTCGTATGCGAACCTCTGGATCGGGGTTACGGAATCACATTGGGTAATAGTTTGCGGCGTGTCCTCCTGGCATCACTGGATGGCGTAGCAATCACTTCGATTAAAATCGATGGTGTTCTCCATGAATTTTCGACGATTCCCGGTGTTCGGGAAGACGTTTCGGAAATCATCCTCAACCTCAAGCAGGTTCGGATTAAATTCTTGGATGATGATGTAGATGAAGTCGACATCACTATCGATATCTCTGGTGAATGTGAATTCACCGCAAACGATCTTAACGTAAACTCAGACATTGAAATTTTAAACCCGGATCTCCATATCGCTACCCTCGATTCGGAAGCTGACATCCACATGCAGTGCCACATCGAACGCGGTAAGGGCTATGTTCCGTCCACGCAGAACAAGAAGGAAACGGATATGATCGGAGTCATTCCTATCGATTCCATCTTCTCTCCGATTGTTCGCACGAACTACAGTGTCGGAAATATCCGGGTAGGCAACGAAATGGACTATGATTCGTTGACCCTTGAAGTAACGACTGATGGCAGCATTACCACTGAAAATGCTGTTGCCAAAGCTGCATCGATTATGATCAGCTACTTAAACTACTTCCAGAACATTGCAACCGATGCTAAGGTAAACGATGAAAAAGCCATCTTTACCGATGAAGACAGCGATGCTGCGGAAGAAACGACAGAACCGGATAAGGGTACGATTAAAATCGAAATCCTTGATCTCTCGGTCCGTGCTTCGAACTGCTTGAAGCGTGCGAACATCTACACCATAGCTGATCTCACGGAACGGACGGAAGACGACTTGTCGAAGATTCGCAACCTCGGCAAGAAATCTGTCGATGAAATTATTGAAAAGTTAGAAATGCACAACTACTACTTAAAATCGAGTAATGAAGAATAGTTCGAGGAGGATGAACAATGGCTTATAGAAAGTTGGGACGAGACAGCTCCGCACGTAAAGCATTGCTGCGCAGCATTGTCACCTCTTTATTCCAGCATGAACGCATTGAAACGACGGAAGCAAAGGCAAAAGAACTTCGCAAAGTCGCTGATAAAATGCTTACCCTCGCAAAACGCGGTGATCTCCACGCTCGCCGTCAGGCTTTGGCATACATGGTGGATGAAGATGTTGTCAAAAAACTGTTTGACGAAATTGCACCGAAATACACCGATCGTCAGGGCGGTTATACTCGCATCATCAAGACTGGCGTTCGTCAGGGCGATGCTGCTCCGATGGTAATCATCGAATTAGTATAAACGTATGAATGAGAAGGAGCTGTCCTGAGACAGCTCCTTTTTGTGTATACCCGTTCGGAAACTTTCGGAATGGGACGTCATTTTATGGAAAAGGAGTGATACTATGCCGTATCGTATGATGTTAGCCGTAAATTTCACCCCGGAAAGACTGGAACAAGTTAAACTGTTGGCTTTGCTTACGAAATCGAAGATCAAGGCCGTAACGGATGAAGAAAAGGGAGAAACCGTCGGCAAGGTCTTAGGTCTGACCGACGAAGAAATCGCTGAGATCTCTGCGATGAGACAGGACACGGAAGAAGCGAGAGTTCATGAAAAGATGAATGAAGATGAAAATCTGCCGCCGGTTACGAAAGAAGCCCTCATTCTCTGTGGTTTCGACAATAAAGTCGTCAATCTGCTCTTAGACAGCATTCGCCGGGGTCGTTTGAAAAACGTACCATTAAAGGCTATGCTGACACCCAATAACATTTCCTGGACCATCGAAACGATTTTGCAGGAACTTTCAAAAGAGCACGAATATTTCCATAAAAAGAGGTAAGGTCCATGCGTCCGACGACACTCTGCTTCCCTGTTCGGTCCGATGGAAAGGTACTGTTAGGCCGTAAAAAACGAGGCTTTGGCGTGAGTAAGTGGAATGGTTTCGGCGGCAAGATTGAAGCCGGGGAAACTTTTTTACAGTGTGCTGTGAGAGAACTTCAAGAAGAAACGGGGTTAGTGGCTTCGGAAGAAGATTTCGAACTGGTCGGGTTTCTCGATTTTCATTTCACCGCTGCACCTGAGCTGGACCATATCGGCTATGTCTACATCCTCCGCAGCTGGCAGGGAAAGGTTCGGGAGAGCGAAGAAATGGAACCGCAATGGTTTGCCCCCGAGGATTTTCCGTATGATGAGATGTGGAAAGGTGACCGGACTTGGGTCCCTATGGTTTTAAAGGAAGACTGCGTCAAGGGAATCATTACCTTTGCAGCCGACGGGGAAACAGTAGAGACGATGGAGCTTCAGCCTTTCAATCCCCATGGATTTTAAGCGCGTATCTTTGTATCGAAAGGTGGCAGGCCGGAATGAATCGAGAGGTCGTAATTTCACAGTTTAAACGTTATGTCGAAGACTTTGCCGCCGTCGATGAAGGCGTTTCCTTAAAATTAGCTCATTCTTTGAGAGTCAGTTCGCTTTGTGAAATCCTTGCAAGGTCATTGCAACTGTCCCGGGATGAGCAGAACCTAGCCTGGCTTATCGGCGTCCTTCATGATATCGGACGCTTTGAGCAGCTGCGGCAGTATCATACCTTTATCGATTACCAGTCCATGGATCATGCGAAATACGGGGCCCGGTATCTGTTTCAGGAAGGTCATATTCGCGATTTTTTGCAGGATGACTGTGAGGACCCTGTCATAGAGGCTGCCATCGCTCAGCACAATGCGTATCAGCTGAGCGATGACTTGCTGCCGCGGCAGCGGCTCTTTTGCCAGATTCTCCGCGACGCCGATAAGATTGATATTTTCCGCGTCTGTGCAGAAGGGCTGCGGCGAGGGCAGAACGTGTGGCGTGTAGATGATAAAGACTTTGAAAAACAAGGTATTTCAGATGCCGTCATGGCGGAGGCGCGGCAGAAAAAACTCGTACAGACCAGGGTGAAAAAAACTTTTATGGACTTTTATGTCGGCACCCTTTGCTTTTATTTCGACCTGGTTTATGATGAAAGTCGGAAACTTGCCAAGGATCAAGGCTATTTCAGTGAGCTCCTTAATTTTCACTCACAAAATGCAGACAGTGAGGCCAAATTGAATGAAATACGACGCCTCATTCAAGGCGACTGAAATTTTCCGGCTGTAGATTCCGGGAATTATCCTATCAATACGTAATGGAGGGCCTATAAAGGTGGAAATTTTGATTACTGGCGGGGCCGGATTTATCGGATCGCATATTTTGGAAGCCCTTAAGGGGCAGAAGGATATGCATGTCGTCGTTTTCGATAATTTATCCGGCGGATCCCGCGAACATGTACCGGCCGAGATGGAATTGATTGAAGGCGATGTCTGCGATCAAGACGCTGTTGACGCCGTTTTTAAAAATCATTCTTTTTCAGCCGTCATCCATTTGGCGGCCCAGACGATGGTTCCTTTTTCCGTGGAACATCCGGTCGTTGACTGTCGGGTTAACTTAGAAGGTGTCCTTCATGTGCTGGAAGGATGCCGGATGTATAAGGTCCCTCATATCCTCTTTTCCTCAAGTGCTGCCGTCTACGGCGATAATTTGAATATTCCCCTGCGGGAGTCAGAGCGTCTTATGCCGACCTCTCCCTATGGTGTGACTAAGATGACAACGGAACACTACTTGAGGGTCTATCATGAACTGTACGGCCTGAATACGACGATTTTCCGATTTGCCAACGTCTACGGAGAACGGCAGGGAGAAAAAGGTGAAGGCGGTGTCGTCAGCATTTTCTGTAAACTCTTATCGGGAAATAAAGGGCTTACGGTCTACGGCGACGGCAAGCAGACGCGAGACTTCGTCTATGCCGGTGACATTGCCCAGGCTATCATTCGAGCCCTGCCCCTTACGGGTTATCATACAATGAACGTGTCGACAGGAACCGAAACCAGTATCAACGAACTGATCGAAAGCTTTGAGAAAGCTGTGGGCCACGCCGTTTCCGTAGACTATAAAGACGCCCGCCCCGGCGATATCCAGCGGTCAGTCCTCAGTAATCAAGCCTTGGCATCGGCCTTGAACTTTGCTCCTCAGACCGATCTGGCTCAAGGGATTCTCCGCACCTATGAATGGTACCGCAGCATGTCTTCTCGGTGAAGTCGTCCTCGCCTTGACAGGCGTTGTAAAACATGACACAATTAATTAGATATGCCTATATAGATATACAGGAGGAGCAGCTCATGGCAGATGATAGAATCATTGTGGCTTTGGATGTCCATTCTTTGGAAGACTTGAAGAAGCTCGTAGGGACACTGGGAGACAGTGTTTCTTTTTATAAAGTCGGTATGGAACTGTTTTACAGTGCCGGTCCCGATGCAGTGCGGTATCTGAAGGATCAGGGAAAACACGTTTTCCTCGATCTGAAAGTCCACGACATTCCCAACACCGTTGGTCAGAGCATTCGCGCCTTGACCCGCCTTGGTGCCGACTTGATGACCCTTCACGGGACCGGAGGCCGGGCCATGATGGAAGCGGCAGCGGAAGCGGTTCACGATGAAGCGGCAAAGCTTGGCATCGAACGGCCGCGCTTGTTGGCGGTTACTGTACTGACCAGCATCGATGAAGGTGCTTGGAAGGAAATCGGCGGCAGGGACAACATTGCCGATTCAGTAAAAAACTTGGCGAAAATTGCCAAAGAAGCCGGTATCGACGGTACCGTATCGTCGCCGTATGAAGCAAAAGCAATTCGGGCCATGAACGGACCGGAATTCCTCATCGTCACGCCGGGCATTCGGCCGACCTTTGCTGTCGCCAATGACCAGAAACGATTTACGACACCGTCTCAGGCACTGCGCGACGGAGCTTCTCATTTAGTAATCGGCAGGCCGATTACTAAAGCGGACGATCCGAAAGAGGCAGCCGCAAAGATTTTAGCAGAAATTCAGGGGGTATAACTTATTATGTTGACAGAAGAAGAAGTAAGACAGTTGTTAGTCGAAACCAAAGCCGTGTTGGAAGGCCATTTTCTCTTGACATCGGGACTGCACAGCCCGCTTTATGTCGAAAAATTCAACGTCCTTCAGCATCCGGAATATACGGAAAAGCTTTGCAAGGAATTGGCCGAACGCTTTAAAGACCAGAACGTCCAGACCGTTATGGGCCCGATGACCGGCGGCATCCTCTTAGCGCATGAAGTCGGCAAAGCCCTCGGTACGCGGGCCATCTTTACGGAACGTGAAAAGGGCGTCATGACTCTTCGCCGCGGTTTCCATATTGAACCGGGCGAACGAGTTCTCATCGTAGAAGATATTGTAACCACCGGCGGCTCGGTCCAGGAAGTCGTCGATGTCGTCAAAAAAGCCGGCGGCGTCATCGTCGGTGTCGGTCTCCTCGTCGACCGCAGCGGCGGCAAGGCTGAATTCGGTGTACCGAAAGATCAGGTACAGGCCCTGCTTCACTTGACGGTTCCGACGTACAAGCCGGAAGAATGCCCCCTCTGCAAACAAGGCATCCCCATGACGGAACGGGGAAGCCATCATTTAAAATAATCCGGGTCAGGAGTTGTTTTATCCATGGAAATGTTATCGGCCATAGGCCCGTTTTTTGTGGCCGGTTTGATGGGGACCATATTTGCCCGCTTTACAGGCATGAATATGAGCATGTGTGTCCTCCTCCTGTTTTTGTATATGGGAGCCAAACCGGTCGAAGCCATTTCGGCTATGTTGATGTTTAACGTCTTTACGTATTTTACGGTTTACTCTCAGCTCCACGTCATGCGGATCAAAAGCTTTACCTTCTTCCCGGGCGTGCGGCTGGCCATTCCCATCTTGATCACCGTCGGGGTGGCAGCATTGAATCCTTTTGTCGGCATCGCCTTCTTTATCGTCATCTTCCTGCTTGAAATCTTTGCCAAGATTTATCGGGAAATGAATCCCAAGTCCCGGCCGTCGAAGTGGCAAATCGTCCAGATGGTCATTTGCGCCGGCGTCTTAGTCACTATCGGCGCCGCTATTGTTCCCTTCATACCGGAAAATTATTACTACATCGTCGGCGGCGTCACCATTTTGCTGTACGCCGTCATCATGTGGCGCATGGGCGACCGTCGGAAAGGCACGACCTGGTGGGACAAGTGGCTTTACCTGTCGGCTTTCATTACCGGCCTCAGCGGCATCGACGGGACGGATTGGCTCACCGCCATGCGGCGCAATCCCGAATCGGTCCTGTCTAAATGCTTCCCCATCGTCATTAATGGGGCCATGATGATTGCCCTTGTGGCTTTATATGTTATGTATCGTTATTTTTCTATCGGCGCTTTGTTTGCGACCATCGGTACGGCCGTTGGCATCCGCCTGTTCGGCTTATATGAACATTCAGGAAAAGGCAGCTTCTCCTACCTTACCCTGGGCATCGCCGTCTTGACGGCCCTGGTATTCATGATTGTACAGCCCGTTCCTACGGGATTCCCCCTCGTGCCTATGGCCGATGAAACGGGATTTTTTAGCTTTTAACTGATAAAGGACAGCTCTTTTGGATAGGCTTCCTTTTAGGCAGACATGGGAAATAATAAAACTCATGCGATGAACCGACCTCTTGGAGTTAGCCTGAAAAGATCTAACTTTAAGAGGTCGATTTTTTTATGGAAAAATATAGGTATGAACTCAAATGAAAAATAGGTATAGCTTATTTACAAGTGAGCAGGATATGGAATCGTGTTCGTGAGTATCATGATTTTACTCTTGGACAGATACAACTGTATGCATGAAGTTTAAAGGAGGCACAGCCCATGTTCAATAAATCCAGGTTAAAGGAAATTCTGATTCAGTATAAAAAAGATTTTCTGCCGAAGCATTGGGAAGATGAAAAATACAAATGGGAAGCCATCAAATGTTTTCAGGATAATTGGAATGTAGATGCGGCTGATTTTGCAGATATGCTGGCAAAGTCACTTGCCGAAACCGATAACTTGCTCACTTCTATGAATAATTTCCCCAAGGGAATGATCATCGACTTTGCTAAGAATGCACCCGAGGAAGTCCGCGCTATGTATATGGATCTCTTTGATGAAAGTAAGGAGGTCTATGATCGCATCAATGTTTTTAAGACAAAGTCTGCTAGTCTTCTCGAGAAATATGGTAACGAGGCTAAACAGCACTACCAGCATGAAAATGCCATAACCGTCTACCTATGGCTGCGATATCCGGAGAAATACTACATCTATAAGTTCGGCGAGGTGAAAGCCGTATCGGACGTATTGGAAAGTGGCTATCGGTTTAAGAAAGGCTCCTATAGGGATAATATTCGAAATTTTTATGAATTCTATAATGAAATCTGCGAAGAACTGAGGCAAGATACGGAGCTTGTAGAGCTCTTTCGAAATCATCTTACCGACACCTGCTATCCGGATCCGGAGCTGAAAACGTTGACCTTCGATGTCGGGTTCTATATCAGCCGGCACTACTCCAAAGGCGGTGATTCAGAAGACGCTGGGACTGAAAACGATGGCTGGTGGCCGAATACCTCAGAATATGATCCGGGATTGACGACACAGGACTGGGTTACGCTCTTGCAGGATAAGAACGTTTTTAATGAACATTGTCTCCAAATCATGAAGCGGATTAAAGAGTGCGGTGGAGAAGCCAGCTGCACACAGCTTTCCTGCAAGTATGGAGAATCAAAGAATTTCTATAACGCTAATTCATCTGCCCTGGCAAGAAGGGTTTCAGAAAAGACCGGTTGCATGCTCCCACCAGACCGTGATTCCAGAGATGCTAAATGGTGGCCCATCCTGTATGTCGGAAAATACGCATCCAAGAAGGTGAAAAGTGAGTATATCTGGAAACTTCGGGATCCGCTTTCTAAGGCACTTGACCAGGTTGATTTGAGCGACGTTGACCTCTATGCAAAAAATGATGACGAAAAGGCTGAACCTTCCTACTGGTGGATGAATGCCAGTCCAAAAATCTGGAGTTTTTCTGACCTCTCAGTCGGCGAAGTGGAGGCCTATACACTATATAACGAAAACGGGCATAAGCGAAGAATTTTCCAGAATTTTATCGATGCCAAGGCCGGCGATCTCGTCATCGGCTATGAAGCTAACCCGGTAAAGCAGATTGTTGCCCTTGTCCGGGTTAAAGAAGAAAATGATGGCAAGAAGATATTTTTTGAAAAGACGGAAGGCTTGTCATCTCCTATCGACTACCAGACACTCAAGGCCTGTCCAGAACTAAAGGATATGGAATTTTTTCGAAATCCGAACGGCAGCTTTTTCAAGTTGACCCAGGATGAGTATGAGTTCATCATGGATATGATTCGTGATGAAAATCCCCTGAACATGGATGTGGCACCTGACATCTATACCAAAGATGATTTTCTATCGGAAGTCTATATGTCAGAGGATAACTATGACTGTCTGACAGATGTACTGCTTAATAAGAAAAATATTATCCTGCAAGGGGCACCTGGTGTGGGAAAGACCTTCTGCGCCAACCGACTGGCCTATTCCTTGATGGGAGAAAAGAATGACAGTCAAATTGAACTCATCCAATTTCATCAGAATTACTCCTACGAGGATTTTATGATGGGGTACAAGCCGAATGAGTCCGGCGGTTTTAGCCTGAAGACCGGCGTATTTTATCAGTTCTGCCAAAAAGCAGCCAATCAGCCGGACAAAAAATTCTTCTTTATTATTGATGAAATCAATCGCGGAAACCTGAGTAGAATCTTTGGGGAGTTATTAATGCTCATTGAAAAAGACTATCGAGGCAAAAAGGCGACCCTGGCTTACAATGGGATGGCCTTTACGGTGCCAGAGAACCTTTTCATCATCGGCATGATGAATACGGCGGATCGAAGCCTCGCTATGATTGATTACGCCCTGCGCCGGCGGTTCAGCTTTTTTGAAATAGAACCGGGATTTGACGCTAAAGGATTCCGTGATTATAAGGACACCTTGGATAATGAGACCTTTGATGAATTGATTGCAAGGGTTGTCGAATTGAACGAAGAAATCCGGAGAGACCAATCGCTCGGAAAAGGATTCTGTATCGGACACAGTTATTTTTGCGGCAAGATGAAGGATACTTGTACAGACCGATGGATGCGGGCCGTTGTGGATTATGATATCCTGCCCATGCTTTCGGAATACTGGTTTGATGATGACGACAAGGTGCAGCGGTGGGAACATATCCTCCATGGAGTATTTCAATGACGACGGATAAGAGCATTTTCATAAAAAATATCTATTACATGCTGTCCTATGCCTTTACGATACTGAAAAAATCGACCTACGAGGATGTCGAGAAAGAACCGTTTGATAATATCAATAACCTGTTTGCAGCGATTTTTGCGAAGGGGATTAGTCGGCAGCTTAAGCAGGGCCTTTACCGAGAATACATCAATCGCATCGAAAATCTGCCGGTCATTCGCGGGAAAATCAACTTGCCGGGGACGGTAAAAAATCGGACAGGACATCGCATGGCTGTTACTTGCGATTATGACGAGCTTTCTGAGGATAATCTGCTCAATCGAATTTTGAAATCGACGGCCGGTCTGCTCTTGAAAGAGACCGATGTCGAAGACAAATACAAGGCGGAACTCAAGAAGGAAATGCTGTTCTTCTCTAATGTTGCCGAGGTTGACCTGGCACAGGTCCGGTTCTCGGATATCCGCTTTCAGAGAAATAACCGCACGTATCAAATGCTGCTGGCTATTTCGCAGCTCTTGGCAGAGGGATCACTCCTGACAACCGAAAGGGGGGCGTATCATCTGGCAGGTTTTGTGGATGAGCAGCGCATGTGCCGTCTGTATGAAAAATTCATTCTCGAATACTATGCACAGGAATTTGGACAGCGGCTGAAAGGCTTCTCCGCGCGCGCACTGCAGATTCCCTGGCAGCTCGATGACGGCTTTGATGCCCTGCTCCCGGTCATGCAGACGGATATCACGTTGACTTACGGAAATAAGACGCTCATCATAGATGCAAAATATTATGGGCGGGTACTGCAATCGAATTTTGGCGTGCAGACACTTCATTCCGGTAATCTCTATCAGATTTTTACGTATGTGAAGAATAAAGCGGCGGAAGCAGCCGGAACGGGTCATCAAGTTTCAGGCATGCTGCTCTATGCAAAGACTGATGAAGACTTGGTGCCGGACAATGTCTACCACATGAGCGGCAATCAGATTTCTGTCAAAACACTGGATCTAAACCAGGCTTTTCCGAAGATTGCTGAACAGCTTGACGGCATTGTAAAGGACCATTTCGGAATCTTGTAACGTCGTCTGTAATTTCCCTGACTTCACCCGGCGGAAAGCAGGAAATAGGATTTCTTTGTCGAAATATATAAGCATATGTTATTATCTATCGCTTATTTTTAGATGGGAGGGGGAGTCCCTTATGAAAAAGTGTATGGTTGCGGCGCTCTTTATGGCGGCTTTGGCTGTCAGCCCGGCCTTTGCTTTTAATGAAGGTCCTGTTATGGGGCCCTATGTGTCGGTTCCGGGATTGACGGCGATCCAACAGAGTAAGCTTACCGTTGCCGGAAAGGTCATGGATCCGGCCGACGGAGCGATACTGAAGAAGGGCGACGTCGTCATGATTCCGCTGCGCAAGGTAGCTGAACAGCTCGGTTATACGGTAAATTGGGATCCGACTGACCAGAGCGTCCGCGTTGAAATGAACATTGCCTATGTCATCATTAAGCCCGGCGAAGATTGGTATGAACGGATCGGGACGATTAAGAAAATCAATTTGAACCGCATCTTCCAATACGGCACGGGACCGGTCAATGTCAACGGTACGATGTATGTACCGGCACAGCTCTTTGAAGCCTTTTATAATAATGTATCTATTTCCCCGCAAGAGGTGACGATTACGCCGGCAGATCAGGCTTAAAAAAAGCCGGCTTTATAGAAGAAAGTGAAAAATTTCTTGACTTTATAGGCTATGGTCGATAAAATAGATAGAGAATATACGACAGTCCCGTGAGACTGTGTGATTCTTATACTTCTAGCTTGTACCTTTAATATAGTCCGGAGAGGCTACAAAGGGACATATTTTGCCATGCTTAGAATATGACCTTTGCCCTGCGGCAGAGGTCTTTTTTTTCAAGGAGGATTCGATGGTTAATATACAGGGCAAGAGCCTGTTGGGACTCCAGGGAGTGCCAAGGGAAGAAATTGAGTTGATCTTGCGGGTAGCGAAAAAGATGAAGGCCGTCGTCAAGAGCGACAATAAGAAATTGTCCTTGCTCAAAGGCAAATCGGTGGTCAACATGTTTTGGGAACCGAGTACTCGTACCCGCGGTTCTTTTGAAATGGCTGCCAAGTATCTCGGTGCCGATGTCATCAATTTCACGCCCCGCGGAAGTTCCATTCAAAAAGGGGAAAGCTTCCGTGATACCCTGCTTACGGTAACGGCTATGGGTGTCGACGCCATCGTCATGCGTCAGAAACAGGAAGGTTCGCCGAGCTTTGCCAAGCGCTGCGTCGATCCGATCATCATCAATGCCGGTGACGGAGCGCACGAACACCCGACGCAGGGTCTCCTCGACATGTTCACCATTCAGGAAGTAAAAGGCTGCATCGAAGGCCTTAAAGTGGTCATCGTCGGTGATATCGACCACGGCCGCGTAGCACGATCCAATATTTACGGTCTCAAGACGATGGGGGCAGACGTTCACCTCGTCGGTCCGCGGACGCTGCTCCAGCCGGAATTGGAAGCCATGGGCGTCACCGTCCATTACGACTTGAAGGAAGCCCTTCAGGATGCCGACGTCATCAACGTCCTGCGCATCCAGAAGGAACGCCAGGGCATCGGATTCTTCCCCAGCGCCGGCGAATATAATTCGCTGTTTGGCATCAAGAAGGATCGCCTCAAATGGGCGAAAGACGACGTCCTGGTCCTTCACCCGGGCCCGATGAACCGCGGCGTTGAAATCGATTCCGACGTCTGCTACAGTGATTACTCTTCGATTCAGGAACAGGTCATGAATGGCGTATCCGTCCGCATGGCCGTATTATATCTGACTATTATGGGAGGCGATGACGTTGACATTACTCGTTAAAGGCGGCAGAGTTATCAATCCGGCCATGCAGCAGGATGAAATTTGCGATATTCTCATTGAAAATGGAAAAATTAAAGAAGTCGGTGCCAACCTGGCAGCGGACAGCGCCGAAGAAGTTTTCGACGCTTCGGGCCTCGTCGTAGCACCGGGCTTTATCGATATGCATGTCCATCTCCGTCAGCCCGGCCAGTCGGGCAAGGAAACGATTGAAACGGGGACCAAGGCAGCGGCTGCCGGCGGCATTACCCGCGTCGCCACCATGCCGAATACGAAACCGGTCATCGATTCGGCCATCATTGTCGACGGCTTGAAGTATAAGATTGAACGGGAAGCAAAAGTTAAAGTCGAAATCATCGGTGCCATTTCTAAGGGCCAACAGGGGAAAGAACTGTCGGCTATGGGGGCCATGGCCAAAGAAGGGGTCGTCGCCTTTTCCGATGACGGCCACTACGTTGAAAATTCCGACTTTATGCGTAAAGCTATGGAATATGCCAGCATGTTCCATAAGATTATCATCGACCACTGCGAAGATGACAATCTTATCGAAGGCGGCAATATGCACGAAGGCGTCGTATCGAACGAACTGGGCATGAAAGGCCGCCCGGCTGTTGCTGAAGATATCGCCGTTGCCCGCGATATCTTCCTTGCCGAAGCGACGGGGACGCCGGTCCACATCGCCCACATCAGCACCAAGAACGCCGTCGACCTCGTTCGCCAAGCTAAAAAGCGGGGCGTTAAGGTCACGGCAGAAGTCACGCCGCAGCACCTCATCTTTACCGATGAAGCTCTGCGGACCTTTGAAACGCGCTATAAAATGAATCCGCCGATCCGCTCGGACATCCACCGCGATGCCTGCGTCGAAGGCCTGGTAGACGGTACCATCGATGCTGTCGTTACCGACCATGCGCCCCATGAATGGGAAGAAAAGGACCAGGAATTCAATTTGGCCCCCAGCGGTTTCGTAGGTCTTGAAACGAGTGTCGGCGCCATGCTGACTCATTTATACCATACGGGCATCATCGACCTCATGACTATGGTCAATGTCATGTCGACGGCCCAGGCCAAAATCCTCGGCCTCGATGCCGGCGTCATTGCACCGGGTAAAGATGCCGATTTAACGATTCTTGATCTCGATAAAGAATGGACAGTAGATTCCTCGAAATTCTATTCCAAGGGAAAGTCGACTCCTTTTGATGAAATGATCTTCAAGGGGAAGGCGGCAGCTGCCATCGTAAATGGTAAATTTGTGATGAAAAACGGGGAGGTTTTATAATGAAAGGTGTCCTCATATTAGAGAACGGACAGAAATTTTACGGCAATATGCTGATGGACGAACCGGCTGTCGGTGAAGTCGTCTTCAATACAGGCATGACAGGCTATCAGGAAACCTTTACGGATCCGTCTTATGCCGGACAGATCATTACCCTGACCTATCCGATTATCGGCAATTACGGCTTGTTCCATGAAATCGAACAGGCTGACCGCCCTTACGCTGCCGGCTTCATTGTCAGTGAACTCTGTGAAGAACCGAGCAACTGGCAAAATGAAGGCCAGCTGTCTACCTTTATTATGACACACCACATCCCCTGCCTCTACGGCGTCGATACGCGTGCCATTACCCGGGCTATCCGCAGCCAGGGGGTCATGAAAGGCGTCATCGTACCGGAAACGATGGAAGAAAGCGCTGTCAAAGAACTCTTTGATACGCCTCTTGAAACGCAGCTCGTAAAACGGGTTTCGACGCGGGAAATCAAGCACATGGGCGACGGCCGCTATCATGTAGCCGTTATGGATTACGGTGCAAAGGGAAATATCCTGCGCGAACTGGTCAATAACGACTGCCGCTTGACGATTTTCCCGGCTACCACCAAAGCTGAAGACGTGTTGGCTGTCAATCCAGACGGCATCTTCCTCAGCAACGGCCCCGGCGACCCGAAAGATATTCCCGACATCATCGATACGGTCAAACAGCTCATGGGCAAGAAACCGATTTTCGGCATCTGCCTGGGCCTGCAGCTCATCGGCCTGGCCCTCGGCGGCAAGAGCCGCAAACTGACCTTCGGCCATCGCGGTTCTAACCATCCGGTCAAAGATATCCGCACGGGCCGGGTCTACATTACATCTCAGAATCACGGCTACATCATCGACGAAGACTCTCTTCCGAAGGATGAAGTCGTCATTACCCACCGCAACCTCCATGACAATACCCTTGAAGGTTTTGAAGTTCCGTCCCAGAACATCATGTGCGTCCAGTACCATCCGGAAGCCTCGCCGGGACCGACGGACAATCTGTATTTGTTTACACAATTCGTCAAGATGATGGAGGAAAAATAACATGGTAGAAGGATTGAAGAAAGTACTCGTTATCGGTTCCGGCCCTATTATCATCGGCCAGGCTGCCGAATTTGACTATGCCGGTACCCAGGCCTGCCGGGCCTTGAAAGAAGAAGGGCTGGAAGTCGTCCTCATCAACAGCAACCCGGCGACGATCATGACCGACGAAGATATTGCCGACCGCGTCTATGTCGAACCGATTTCCCTCGACTACGTTACGGAAGTCATTGAAAAAGAACGGCCTGACGGCCTCTTGGCAACCCTCGGCGGTCAGGTCGGCCTCAACATGGCTGTCCAGCTGGCCAATGCCGGCGTCCTCGAAAAATATAACGTCCAGCTTCTCGGCACGCATCTGTCGGCCATCGAAGAAGCGGAAGACCGTGAATTATTTAAAAAGGCCATGAATGATATCAACCAGCCGGTTCCGGAAAGTGATATCTTTGAAGACGTTCCGTCGGCTATCGAATTTGCCGATAAGATCGGTTACCCGATCATCGTCCGCCCGGCCTTTACCCTCGGCGGTACCGGCGGCGGCATCGCCCACGACGAAGACGAACTGTTCATGATTGCTACTCGCGGCATCAAGCTCAGCCCGATCAACCAGATCCTCGTCGAACGCTCCGTTGCCGGCTGGAAAGAAATCGAATATGAAGTCATGCGCGATAAGGCTGATAACTGCATCATCGTCTGCAACATGGAAAACATCGACCCGGTCGGCGTCCATACGGGCGACTCCATCGTCGTCGCACCGAGCCAGACCCTGAACGACTTGCAGTATCAGATGCTGCGCACGGCATCCCTTGATATCATCCGCCGCTTGAAAATCGAAGGCGGCTGCAACGTCCAGTATGCTCTCGACCCGAACAGCAACCAGTACTACGTCATCGAAGTCAATCCCCGTGTCAGCCGTTCGTCGGCCCTGGCTTCGAAAGCGACGGGCTATCCCATCGCCAAAGTTGCCGCTAAAGTTGCAACGGGCCTTACCTTGGACCAGATTACCAACGCCGTTACGGGCAAGACGACGGCCTGCTTCGAACCGACCCTCGACTACTGCGTCGTCAAGTTCCCGCGCTGGCCTTTTGAAAAATTTGCCTTGGCAGATAAATCCCTGGGTACCCAGATGAAGGCGACCGGGGAAGTCATGTCCCTCGACCGCTGCTTTGAAGGGGCTCTGCTTAAAGCTGTCCGCTCTTTGGAAATCGGCGTCAATTACATTTCCATGAAGAAGCTGGAAAGTAAGTCTCTCATCGACATCGTCGAACTCCTGCAGAAGCAGGATGATGAACGGCTGTTCGTCGTCGCTCAGGCCCTGCGCCTCGGCATCAGCGAAGAAAAGATTCACTACATCACCGGTTACGACCTGTGGTTCCTCCATAAAATCAAGAACATCATCGATGTGGAATTCGACCTCCAGCGCAATAACTTGACCATCGACAACGTTCGTTTGGCTAAACGCTACAGCATGCCCGATGCCGTCATTGCCGGATTTACGAAAAAGACGGAAGAAGAAGTCCGCCAGTTCCGCGTCGACCACGGCATTACGCCGACCTTTAAGATGGTCGATACCTGCGCTGCTGAATTTGAAGCGGCTACGCCGTACTACTATTCCTGCTATGCTACGGAAGATGAAGTCAAGCCTCTCGGCAAGAAGAGCGTCATCGTCCTCGGCTCCGGCCCGATCCGCATCGGCCAGGGCATTGAATTCGACTACTGCTCCGTCCATTCTGCCTGGGCTCTGCGCAAAGCCGGTATGAACAGCATCATCATCAACAATAACCCGGAAACGGTCAGCACCGACTTCGATACATCGGACAGCCTGTACTTTGAACCCCTCATGGTCGAAGATGTCATGGCTGTCGTCGAAAAAGAAAAGCCCGTCGGCGTCATCTGCCAGTTCGGCGGCCAGACGGCCATCAACTTGGCAGCACCGCTCGCTAAGCGTGGTGTCACCGTCCTCGGTACCTCTGTAGACGGCATGGACCGGGCAGAAGACAGGGAACGCTTCGACGAAGTCCTGGCTAAATTGAACATTCCTCGTCCGGACGGCCGCATCGCTACCAGCGATAAAGAAGCCATGAAGGTCGCTTCGGAATTGGAATTCCCCCTCATCGTCCGCCCGTCATACGTCCTCGGCGGCCGGGCTATGGAAATCGTCTACAATGAAAAAGAATTGGAACGCTATCTCCGCGAAGCCGTCATTGCCTCGCCGGACCATCCGATCCTTATCGACGAATACATGGTAGGCCGTGAAGTCGAAGTCGACGCTGTCGCTGACGGCACCGACGTCTACATTCCGGGCATTATGGAACAGGTCGAACGTGCCGGCGTCCATTCCGGCGACTCCATTGCCGTCTACCCGCCGCAGCACCTCGACGACGATATGATCGCCCAGATTGTCGACTATACGACGCGTATTTCCCTGGAACTTCAGGTCAAAGGCTCGGTCAACATCCAGTTCGTCGTATCGCGGGGTAAATTGTACATCATTGAAGTCAACCCCCGTTCGAGCCGTACGGTTCCCTTCCTCAGCAAGGTAACGCACTTCCCGATCGTCGAAATTGCAACCCGCATCGCCCTCGGTGAAACCTTGAAGGATATGGGCCTCCACAGCGGTCTCCTGCCGGCTAAGAAACACGTTGCCGCCAAGGCTCCGGTATTCTCCTTCAGCAAGATTGGCTTGGCTGAAATCGCCCTCGGCCCTGAAATGAAATCGACAGGGGAAGTCATGGGTATCGGCCATTCTTACTCGGAAGCCTTATACAAGGCTGTCAACGGCGCCAAGATGAAGATTCCTGCCGGCGGCACGATTTTGGTTACCGTAGCCGACCGCGATAAGGCTGAAGCTCTGCAGTTGGCCGAAGGCTTTAAAGAACTCGGCTATCACATCATCGCCACCGAAGGCACCGGGGCCTACTTCAACGACCACGGTATGCCCGTCGACATCGTCCGCAAGATTCATGAAGGCGGCCAGAATATCGCTACCATGATTCGCAACGGCAAAATCGACTTGGTCCTCAATACCTTGACCTACGGCAAACATCCTGAACGCGACGGCTTCAACCTCCGCCGCATGGCTGTTGAATTAGCCGTTCCCTGCCTGACCTCTCTGGATACGGCTCGTGAAGTCCTGCGCGTCTTTGCCAATAAAGGCAAAAACGACGGTTATCATCACGTTGCAGCCCTTCAGGATTACGATATGGAATAAGTTTTCACAGACACGGAGTTTGTCTGATTATGAAAGAAGTCTCTCATGAATCATGGGGGACTTCTTTTGGTTTATGACGGCAGTTTTGATATGATCGACCCTTCATGAGGCGGCTTTTGCCGTGTAAATTATGCTATAATGAACGTAATTACAGAAAGGATGATGAACATGAATTTGAAGCAAAGCTTAATGACCGTGACTTTTGGCGCGGCCCTGACTTTTGGCAGTATCTTTGGGGCTCAGGCCTTCTTTAACAGTCCCTTGGCCGCTAACAGCAGCTACCGGCCCATCAACTTTGGTATGGGCTATGAAATGTACGTCGACCTCAGCTCCTTAGAGACCATTAAGGACAATGGACAGGGCTGGATCTTTAAGGTCAATCAATTCCGCTCGCCGGAAGATTCCGGACGCATCGAAGGAACCTATACCTTGACGTACAAGATTTTCCGCGGCCAGGCTTGGATCTACAATGATTCGACGAATACCTGGCTGGAAATTCCCATGAGGAAGAAACAGCTGAAGCATAAGGATATTGCCGACTTCGTGACGGTAAACCTCTGTTATCGCCAGAAAACGGGCCAGTATTTAAACGATGACTACGGCTATGCCCAGGGAATGGAGCGCTATTACAAGGGGGAGTAAGTTCGGAAAGAGCCGTTCACATCCCGGCGGCGCTGAAACCCGGTGATGCTGTCGGCGTGGCGGCACCGGCTACTCATTCAGAGGGACTGGATATTTCAAGGGCCGTCGCCCGCCTTGAACAGGCCGGCTATCGGGTAAAGATGATGCCGACGGCGTCCGGTGCCTACGGCTACTTTTCCGGAACTGATGAAGCTCGAGCCCGAGATATCAATGCCTTATTCCATGACGATGACGTAAAGGCTATTATCTGCCTTAACGGCGGTTACGGCTCGGCCCGCGTCCTCGATAAGCTCGATTACGAATACATCGCGGCTCATCCGAAATGGGTCGTCGGTTTCAGTGACATTACGGCCCTCCAAGTGGCCTTGTGGGAAAAATGCCGTTTAGTTACGGCCAACGGACCCTTGATGGTCACCTTGGGCGGCGCGAATGATTATACAAAGAGTCAACTGTTTAACGGCCTGGCAGACGATCATTGGCAAGGGGCCCTTGCCCTGCCGCCGGGGCGGAAGCTCACGACGGTCATTGCCGGCACGGCTGAAGGACCTGTCGTAGGCGGTAACTTGTCAATCATTGCCTCTCTCGTCGGTACACCCTATGCCCTCGACGGCACAGGGTGTATTTTAGTGCTCGAAGATACGGGTGAAAGTTCCTACCGCATCGACCGCATGATGAATCAGCTCTGGCAAAGCGGTCTCTTATCACGGGTTTCAGCCATTGCCTATGGGGATTTCACCGATAGCCCTCATGATTCCGGAGACTTTACGACGGAAGAAGTCCTGGATTATTATGCTCGTTTAGCCGGAAAACCGACCCTGAAAGGACTGCCTGTAGGGCATACTGTGAATAAGGCCTTCCTGCCTTATGGAATGACGATGCTACTGCAGGCCGACGGACAGGGAGCACGACTGGTATTTCAAGGAGAGACCGAATCTGCAAGTAAAGAATGATTAATAATTATTTAAATACAATGCATAAATTATTGACAAAACATTTTAATTCAACTATAATGAATTAAAATTCAATAGAACACCAAGGTATAAGCTAGTTTTTTTTAGGAGTGATGCATTGTGAAAACGAAAGTATTTATAGATGGACATGAAGGAACGACGGGTCTTCGGATTCATGAACGCCTCAGCCATCGTCAGGATATCGAATTGATTCCCATCGCTGACGAAAACCGCAAGGCCCCCGATGCCATCCGCGCCTGCATGAAAGCTGCCGATATCGTTTTCCTTTGCCTTCCTGACGATGCGGCTGCCGAAGCTGTCAAATTGGCAGAAGGCTGCCAGGTGCGCATCATCGATACGTCGACGGGGCGGCGGGTGGCGCCGGGTTGGACCTACGGCTTCCCTGAATTGTCGAAGGAACAGGCTGCCGCTATTTCTAAGAGCGATTTCGTCGGCAATCCGGGCTGCCATGCCAGCGGCGCCATTTCTATTTTGCAGCCCTTGACGGCAGCGGGATTGGTACCGGCCGATTATCCGGTGACGGCCTTTTCCTTGACCGGCTACAGCGGCGGCGGCAAGAAGATGATCGGTCAGTATGAAGGGGATAAAAGCGCCGATCTCTTGGCACCGCGCCAATACGGCCTGAGTCAGCAGCATAAGCATTTGAAGGAAGTCGTTTCCATCTGCCATTTGGAACAGGAACCGGTCTTTACACCCATCGTCGACGACTATTACAGCGGTATGGAAGTAATGATTCCTTTCTTCAGCCATCTGTTGACTAAGAAGGTCACGGCCAAGGACATTTGGGAAATCTTAGCCAATCATTATGACGGCTGCCCCTTCATCCACGTCCTTGATTTCGGGACCGACAAGGGCGGCTTCATCAGTGCCAATGAAATGAGCGGCTACGATGATATGGAAATCGTCGTAACCGGCAATGACCAGCGCATTATGGTCACGTCTTTATTCGATAACCTGGGCAAGGGTGCTTCCGGTGCGGCCATCCAGAACATGAACCTCATGATGGGCATCGATGCCGTGACAGGATTACAGTTAAAACATTAGAAAGGTGGAATCAGTATGAGTCAGGTTTATGATAGCTTTGGCGTACCGCAAGGATTTCAGGCTGCCGGTACGTACAGCGGATTATGCAGCAGCCGGGTTAAATTGGATGTCGCTATGATCGTAAGCCGACGAGACTGCTCCATCGTGACCGATACGCCCCAGGGCATGACGGCTCGTTCCGGAAAAATCCTGGTCCTGCACAATGGGACGGCCCTTCCTGACGGACCGCGCGGCCTTGAAATTTCAGAGGAAGTCTGTCAGGCTGTCGGCACCTGCGTCGATGAAGCCCCGGCTTCGGTAGCCCTCATCGCCAGCGGGGCTAAGGGCCGGTACTTTCGCCCGTCGCTCTTGATTCACAGCCTGAAAAATCTGACGGCCGGTCTCGATACGGATAGCGAGCCCATAGAAGCGGTAATCGACAACGGCGGTGACGTATCTTCTGAAACGGTCTTCCTGGCAGAAAATTCAGGGGCCTTAAGCGGCATCGCGGCTGACGGGACGGCGGACTGTGACGGCTTATGCGTCATCATGACCGACGCGTCAGTCGACGGGTCTATGATTGAAAAGGCCTTGACTCAGGTCAAGGCCGATATGGATACGGAGCATTTCACCTTCATCGTCATGGCCAATGGGGGAGCCGGTGCACAGCTGGTCGGCCACGATGCGTTGGCAGGGGGAATCGAAGCGTTACTGGTGAAATTAGGCTTTCAACATGTCTTGAAAGCGTGCAGTTAAATAGGGGGAAGACAATAGATGTTCAAAAGAAGTGATCTCGTATCGGAAGATGTAAAAGCAGTGACCAATGCCCAAAAGGCACAAATTTTAATGAATGCTCTGCCATATATTAAAAAATACAGCGGGAAAATCGTCGTCGTCAAATACGGCGGCAATGCCATGATCAATGAAGACCTGAAGCGGTCGGTCATGGGGGATATCGTCCTCTTGAACCTCATCGGGGTAAAAGTAATCCTCGTCCATGGCGGCGGCCCGCATATTAAATCGGCCTTAGATCAGCTCGGCATCGCCTCGAAATTTATCAACGGCCTGCGGGTTACCGACGAAGACACGATGAAAGTCGTCCAAATGGTTCTGGCCGGTCAGGTCAATAAAGACCTGGTTAACCTCATCGGCTCTATCGGCGGCAAGGCTATCGGCCTCTGCGGCATCGATGACCAGATGATTAAAGTTCGCAAACAGAGCGACGAACTGGGCTATGTGGGCCGCATTACCGACGTCGACGTGTCCATCATTCAAGATAACCTCGATAAAGGCTACATTCCCGTCATCTCGACAATCGGTACCGATACGGAAGGCCAGGCCTACAACATCAATGCCGATACGGCCGCCGCTCAGATTGCCGGGGCCCTTAACGCCGAATGTATGCTGTCTATGACCAATATTGACGGCGTCCTTAAAGATCCGTCCGATCCCGATTCGCTGTTGACCGAAATCACCCTCGAACAGTCGCGGCAGTTAGAGCAGGACGGAATCATTGCCGGCGGCATGATTCCCAAAGTGCAGTGCTGCACCGATGCCATCAAAGCCGGCGTCAAGCGGGTGTTCATCATCAACGGCACGGTGCCTCATGCTATCCTCATCGAAATGCTGACTGAAGAAGGCTTGGGGACGATGTTCGTCGGCCACTATTCCTTAGGAAAGTAAGGCTGTTGGGGAAAGAGGTTGTTAGCCCTGATTCGGGTAAAAAGGAGATAAAAACAATGGCAGAAGATTATAAAGCTCTTGATAAAGAATATATCGTCAACGTCTACAATCGGATCGGTGCCGTCCTTGATCACGGTAAGGGAGCGACTTTATACGACGTCGACGGGAAAAAATATATCGATCTCAGTGCCGGCATTGCCGTCAATATTTTTGGCGTCTGTGACGATGAATGGACGCAGGCTGTGGAAACGCAGCTCCATAAACTGAGTCACATTTCAAACGTTTTCTATACGGAACCGCAGACCATCTTGGCTGAAAAACTGTGCCAAAAGACGGGGATGAAGAAGGTATTCTTCTCCAATTCCGGTGCCGAAGCCAACGAATGTGCTATTAAGACGGCGCGGAAATATTCTCATGATAAATACGGCGACGGCCGCTATACGATCATCACCTTGAAAAACAGCTTCCACGGCCGTACCTTAGCGACTCTGACGGCCTGCGGCCAGGATTCGCTTCATCAGGATTTCGGACCCTTCGTCGACGGTTTCGTCTACGCCGAAGCGGATAACTTCGACGATGTCAAAAAACTGTGCGAAACGAATAATGTCTGCGCCATCATGATGGAAATGGTTCAAGGCGAAGGCGGCGTCCATCCTCTCGATAAAGATTTTGTCAAAGAGGTGGCAGCTTATGCCAAAGCCCATGACATCCTGATTGTCGTCGATGAAGTCCAGACCGGTAACGGCCGTACGGGCTACCTCTATGCCTATATGGGCTACGGCATTGAACCGGATATCGTATCGACAGCCAAGGCTATCGGCGGCGGCCTGCCCTTGGGCGTCACCATGTTTGCTGCTTCGACGGAGAAGACCCTGACCGACCATACCCACGGCTCGACCTTTGGCGGCAACCCGATTTGCACGGCCGGTGCCATTTCCATCATCGACCGCCTGACGCCGGAATTGATGGAAGAAGTACAGAAGAAGGGACAGTACGTCAAAGACGAATTGGAACAGTGCCAACACGTTGACCACGTTTCCGGCATGGGCCTCATGATCGGCATTGCCCTTAAGGATAAAGACTTGAGCGACGTTGTCGAAGGCTGCGTCGAAAAAGGTGTCCTGGTCCTCACGGCCAATGGCTTGGTCCGTCTCCTGCCGCCTTTAAATATTCCTTGGGATGACTTGAAAGAAGCCATTGCCATCGTCAAACAAGTCATCGATCAATAAGGGGAAGACAGTCAGCGTAAATCCTTACATGAAATATTTTTATAAATTCTCTGTGACCTCAAAGAAGCTCGGCATTTATGCGCCGGGCTTCTTTGTCGTATGGCATCGTGTTTCTTGCTATTGGCCGGTGAATTTCGTACAATATGGCTATACCGGTAATTTGGTAGTTTTTGAAGCCAATAAGGAAGGCCAACTATGAAACATTTAAAGATAGCTTACAGTTTTGACGTACAATATTACTTTGTCGACAGCGATCGGGACATCGTGCCCATTGAAGACACGGACTTTACCGATGTTGCCGTAGCCGTCCTGTCGGACCAAGATTTTGATTATATCGATGCCATCGAGGAGACCGGTTTCGGCATTCCCATCATGGTTATCATGCCCGGTGGCGAGAAGCTGCCCGAATCGTATATCGATAAGGTCGACGTCGTATTTACGGAGGAAATGGTCAACAAGAGCCGCTGCATCGCTGCTGCCGAACGCCTTGCCGGCCGCTATGAACAGACGGTGCTGCCACCGTTTTTTGCCGATCTCGTCGACTATGTCAGTGAAAAGAATACGCCCTTTGACTGCCCGGGCCACCAAGACGGCTTATTTTTCAAAAAGCATCCTGCCGGCCGCTACCTCTATGATTTTTACGGACCCCATATTTTTCAGTCCGATATTTGTAATGCTGACGTTACCTTAGGCGACTTGCTCATCCACGAAGGGCCGGCCCTTGAAGCCCAGGATTTTGCGGCCGAAGTATTCCATGCTGACAAGACTTACTTCGTCCTAAACGGTTCATCGTCGGCCAATAAGGTCGTGGCCAACGCCTTGTTGGCACCTGGGGACTTAGTCCTCTATGACCGCAATAACCACAAGTCCGTCGCCATCGGGGCCCTCATTCAGGCCGGGGCCCTTCCGGTCTATTTGGAAACGGCCCGCAATCCCTACGGCTTCATTGGCGGCGTCGACGACCACTGCTTCGATGAAGGATATCTGCGCAAGCTGGCAGCTGAGCGAAATCCTGAAAAGGCCAAAGCCAAACGGCCGTTCCGCCTGGCCGTTATCCAACTCGATACCTATGACGGAACTTTGTACAACGCCCGTCATGTCGTCGACCGCATCGGCCATCTCTGCGACTACATCCTCTTCGATTCGGCTTGGGCTGGGTACGAACAGTTTATCCCTATGCTCAAGGACTGCTCGCCCCTTCTCCTCGACTTGCATGACGATGATCCGGGTATCCTCGTCGTCCAGTCGGTTCATAAACAGCAGGCCGGCTTTTCTCAGGCTTCGCAAATCCACAAAAAGGATAATCACATCCACAACCAGACTCGGTACTGCAACCACAAGGTATTCAACAATTCCTTTATGGCCAATGCCTCGACGAGTCCTTTTTATCCCATGTTTGCCACCATTGCCGTCAACGCCAAAATCCACGCCGGTGCCGCTGGCCGCAAAATGTGGCAGGACTGCGTGAAACTCGGTATCGATGCCCGGAAAGATATTCTGCGCCGCTGCCATTATATCCGGCCTTTCGTCGCACCTGCGGTTCACGGAAAGCCTTGGCAGGAAGGGGATACTGATGAGATGGCCCGCGATTTAGATTACTTTACCTTCGAACCCGGTGCCAAGTGGCATGCCTTTGAAGGCTATGGACCGGGCCAATACCTCGTCGACCCGTGCAAACTCTTACTTACGACGCCCGGTATCGATGCCGAATCGGGCGCCTACGAAGATTTTGGGATTCATGCCAATATCCTGGCGACGTACCTGCGGGGGAATGGTGTCATTCCGGAAAAATGCGACTTAAATTCGATTTTATTCCTTTTGACACCGGCCGAAAATAAGAATAAACTGCGCCTCCTCGTCTCCCAGTTGGTCCGCTTTGAACGCTTTGTCGATCACGACGTCCCCATGCAGGAAGTGCTCCTCGGCGTCTACAATGCCCATCCGGACCGCTATGCCGGCTATACGATTCGCCAGCTTTGTCAGGAAATGCATGACTTCTATAAATCTCATCAGGTCAAGGATTTACAGAAAAAACTGTTCCGCCGGGAATACTTCCCTGAATACGCCATGAGTCCGCAAGAAGCGCATCATGCCTTTATTCGCGGCCAAGGCGAATTGGTGTCCCTCGACGCCATAGAAGGGCGCATCGCCCTTGAAGGAGCCTTGCCGTATCCGCCGGGCGTCCTCTGCGTCGTGCCGGGCGAACGCTGGTCGAAGACGGCTGTTCAGTACTTCAAGGCTCTTGAAGAAGGCCTTAATGAGCTTCCCGGATTTGCATCGGAAATCCAAGGCGTCTATTTGGAAAAAGAGGACGACGGCCGCATCCACGCCTATGGCTACGTCTTAAAAGAATAGGCTTGTAAACAAAAAAACACGTTGTCTTCTCTTTTGAACCGACGACTAAAAGTGGATTAAAAATCTAACTTTAGGGGCATTATATAGAAAAATACCGCTATGAGGTTTGAGATTAAATTGTTGCCGGATATCTACGAGATGTGATAACATATAAAATTTTAGCAAATAAATACCCTAATCTGCATTACTGGGAATGTCGTAAAATGGGTGACCGCCTATCCTATCAACGGAGAAGATGCCTTTCGAGTGTTATTACCAGCAGGCAAATTATATTGGAAAAATAAAGATGTGGGGGGCTGAATCAAGCAATATGGGATTCATTGAATACTATAATAAGCAGAAGTATGAGTGGAAAACTCGTTTTCTGTAAAAATAATAAATCTCATCACATAAAAAATAGGAGATAAATGAAATCTGTATTGATATTGTGTTAACAACGATATAATTTTATGATATTATAATAAATAATGATAAATGTTTTCGTTAGGGAGTTATAAAAATTTCCAGACGCTGATAGCGACATCATCAATATAGGATTTCTAATACTGGAGGATGTGGTGCTAATGCAACTATGCTCCTAAAAGTTACACTGGGGATTCTCTACGAGTTCTTATACAAGCGTATCAAAATCAAGACGATATTCATGATGTGTGTATTTTTCTTCAGGACGCGTAGGAGGTCATAATAAAACTATATATAGAAAAGAGGATGATGCTATGGGAACACTATATACGACTAGAGAGGCTATCCTGAGACGCGCACAGGAAATTATAGATATTCCTCTGCGGGATATTGATAAGACGGGACGCTTATCCACTGGTAAGGGTGCTATCGGATCTGTTGTTGAGGAGAGCTGGTTTGGTTATAAGCCGAACTCTAATCCTGAACCTGACTTTCCGGAAGCTGGTATAGAACTAAAGGTCACGCCTTATCTGCATGGAAAAAATGGAATTCGTGCCAAGGAACGGCTGGTGTGTAATGTTATTAACTATATGGAAGAACATAGCAAGACTTTCAAGAATAGTTCGTTTTGGTGCAAGTGCAATACTATTCTCCTGATGTCTTATGAACATCTTGTCGGTATGTCTAAGGGCGATTTTCGAATTGATCAGGCTGTTTTATTTTGTTTTCCAGAAGAAGACCTTGTTATTATTGAGCATGATTGGGAGATTATCATGGGAAAAATTCGAGCGGGTCGCGCTCATGAAATCTCAGAAGGTGATACGCTTTACCTAGCTGCTTGTACTAAGGGTTCTGATGCTTCTAGTGTTCGTCAGCAACCGTATTCAGAGATACCTGCAAAACAGCGTGCCTATTCTTTGAAGGCATCATATATGACGCAAATTCTAAAAAAGTATATTTTTGGTAATTCAGAGAGCCCACATATTATCAAATCAGTAGATAATTTACACAATAAAACTTTTGAGGAATATATCATCGATAAAGTCAGGCCTTACTATGGAATGACTCGAGATGAGATCAAAATTAAATTTAATGTTGATAGTAATGCGAAGAACCTTAATGAAATTTTATTGGCACGGATTTTGAATGTTACTGGTCGTATTGCCGATGCTGAAGAGTTTAAAAAAGCAGATATTATTCCGAAAACTATTCGAGTCCAGTGCGATGGTAAGGTCAAAGAAAGTATGTCTTTCCCAGCATTTGATTTTATTAAACTGAGCAAAGAAGAGGTTTGGGAAGAATCTGAACTCTATGATTACCTGTCTCCTAAAAAATTTATGTTTGTCATTTTCCGAGAACAGGATAATGGTGAGTATATATTCGATCGTGTTATGTTTTGGAATATACCTAATTCTGGCCTTGAGGAGGTCCATCGTGTTTGGAAAAAGACTGTTCAAACAATTCGCGATGGCGTAAAATTAGTGCAGACGCCCCGGGGGATTAGTAATAATTTACCGAAACAAGGAGAAAGTGGTGTTGCGCATGTGCGCCCCCATGGAATCGATTCATTTGATAAATTGCCGCTTCCAGATGGTCGCATGATGGTCAAGCAATGTTTTTGGCTGAATAATACATATATCGCAGAGCAGATTAAGGAGGGGTAATGTGTTCATTAAAACATACTCGTACAGATTTGCTGATGAAATACTATCTTCAGACAATTATTGTGATATTAAAAATGAAATTCTTCATATATGTGCTAAATGTCCTCTCCCTGTTTTCCTGGGGAAATCTTCGAAGCAACGTCAAAAGGATGTTGTGCAGCAAATAATGAATACGTATTTTCGACTTTGCTTTGCTCGTCAGGGGTGGGCTGTAGAACCTTTGGCTACGCCAGCTAGTTATGAAGACGTCCTTCGGGCAGATTTTCGAAAGACATTTTCAAGGCATGATAGAGAACGCATTACTGTCCAAATAGAAGTTGAATTTGGTAATATCGCAAGCTCATATAGAAATTATTTTAAATTTCAGCTTTCTTTTTCATATGGGTTAACTGATATATGTGTTCTTATCGTCCCATCTTACCACTTAGCTAATAGAATCGATAGTGGGGTGTCGAATTTCGAAAAGTCTATTCGTGAGATTCCACAAGCAAAACTGTCTATTACTGTACCGATTTATGTAATTGGATTGTTCGATGTAAATGATGATGGTCGCGAAGTTGAGAATTGGAATATTCGTGATTTAGGGATTTCTTTAGATGTTGCTCAAAATAAATGTAGGTCAGTGGGGTCCGAACATGAGAGCTTGGTTTTGTCATATATCTCGATGAATATGAGATAACCTGTTGTAGCGGCAATACCTGAAAAAATCGTTTTTTTCTGTGAATGAGTTTCAATGTTTTTTATAAAAAGAACACTTTCTCGGGATAATAGAGATGTCAAAGCTACTGCTATTCTAGAAACTGTGATTCATATAGAGAAGAAAGTTGATAATTTAGCATATATGAACTGGTTATGGAAATATCTTGATTACTTCAAGATTTTAGTATGGATGAAAAATTATTTTCAATCAATCTAGATATACTCTGGTGATTGTTCAAAAGAGTGAGACATTGGGTGGGCATTTTGTGCCCGCCCAGGTGCATATGTCGGCAAGTATCCTACCGAAATTGAAATTGAGTGTTTCTACATTCATGGGATTACTTAAAGGAAAAATACCTGATGTTCGACCGGTTGGCTAATCTTAAGTATAAATAGGGGAATCTCTATTTCTGGTCAGAAGGATATTGTGTAACTACTGTGGGATGGATGAAAAAATTCGAAATTATATCCAAGACCAAGAAAAGGTAAATATTATGGAGGATAAATTAAGTGTAAAAGAATATGAAGATTCGTTTTAGTCAACGGAGCGGCGATGGGGAAATCCTTTTAGGGCTACGTGATGTATGAAGCGGATAGTGTCTTGAACGAAGTGAAAGCCAACGTCTTGAGACGTTGGCTTTCAGCTAAAACCTTTATTGCTGTTGATTGAGTTATCCATTTTACGGATAGAGGCGACTGATAGCCTTATAACAGGTTTTTGACGGCTTCAGCAATTCGCTTAGCGATGTCCGGATTGTTCATGGTGTAAACGTGGATGCCGTCGACGCCGTTGGCCAGAAGGTCGGCGATTTGATCGACGGCATAGGCGATGCCGATGTCGTACATGGCTTCAGGCTTGTCGCCGTATTTGGCAATGGCACGCTGGAATTTGATGGGCAGGGTAGCGCCGCACATGGCAATCATGTTTTCGATTTGCCGCTTATTGGTGACGGGCATGATGCCGGCTTCGATGGGAACCTTGATGCCGGCGATTTCACAGCGTTCTAGGAAACGGTAAAATACGGTATTGTCGAAAAACATCTGGCTGATGAGTTCACTGGCGCCGGCGTCGACCTTCGTCTTTAAGTTGCGGATATCGGCGGCGACGGTCTTGGCTTCGGCATGGCCTTCGGGGTAGCAGGCACCGGTGATATTGAATTCCGGAGCCCTTTCTTTGATAAAGGCGATGAGGTCGCTGGCGTGCTCGAAGCGGTGAGCTCGTTCCCGTCCCGGCGTTTCGTCGCCGCGGAGAGCCAGGATATTTTCGATTCCCCGGGCTTTCAAATCCTGCAGGGTTTTGAGGGCTTCGGCTTCGGTAAGGTAAATGCAGGGCATATGGGCCGTCGTTTCACAGCCCAATTTTTTTATGTAGGACGCGATTTCTGTCGTACGGTTGCCGCCGCTGCCGCCGGCACCGCAGGTCACGCTGATGAAGTCCGGCCGGATCTTGCTCAGTTCATCGAGCGTCGGATAGACGGTTTCGATGGGAGTATCTCGCTTTGGCGGGAAAACTTCGAACGAAAAGACCGTCTTCTTTGTAAAAAGCTCGTTAGTATGCATACATCAATTTCCCCCTCAGATGATAAGAAGATAAAGGCTGCCTACATAGAGGCAGCCTCTTTTCTGTATCTTTATTATATTGAAGATTGTGTCGTCTGTCTATTAGAAGCTCGGCAAGATCGCACCCTGGTACTTGTCTTCGATGAATTTCTTGACTTCCGGAGACTGGAGAGCTTTGACGAGTTTCTGGATTTCCGGACGGTTTTCGTCGCCGTCACGAACGACGAGGACGTTAGCATACGGGGAATCCTTCGGTTCCAGGAAGAGGGCGTCTTTCAAAGGATTCAGGCCGGCTTCCATAGCGAAGTTGGTGTTGATGAGGGCGATGTCGACGTCGTCGATGGAGCGGGGAATCTGGGCTGCTTCGAGTTCGACGAACTGGAGATTTTTATCGTTCTTTACGACATCCTGGACGGTGGAGGTGATGTTGCCGCCGTCTTTAAGGGTGATGAGACCGGCACTTTGGAGAATGAGGAGAGCACGGCCGCCGTTGGTCGGGTCGTTGGGGATGGCGACTTTCGCGCCGTTTGCAAGATCTTTCAAATCTTTAATTTTGCGGGAGTAAATGCCCATGGGTTCGACATGGATTTTGGCGATGGCTTTTAATTTGGTGCCGTGTTCGCTGTTGAATTTATCGAGGTACGGCGTGTGCTGGAAGAAGTTGGCATCCAGTTCTTTATCATTTAAAGCCAGGTTCGGTTTGACGTAGTCCGTGAATTCGACGACTTTGAGGTCGACCCCTTCTTTGGCCAAGAGCGGTTTGATTTCGTTGAGGATTTCAGCGTGCGGAACGGGAGTTGCGCCGACGGTGACGGTGACATTTTTGTCAGAAGATGCCGTCGTTTGGGAATCGCTGCCGCAGCCGGCAGCTAAGAATGCGACGGCCATGAGAGCCGCAGCGGCAAAGATGGAAAGTTTTTTGAAGTTTTTCATGAGTATGCCTCCTGTTAATATGATAGTCAGACCTTTTTGCTTCGCCATTATCCATGAAAAAAAGCCTCTTCCCGAAAGAGAAAGAGGCTTGGTCTTGATTCTTTATCTCTCGGAATAGTTTCCGCAGGAATTAGCACCGTGTTATCGGTTGCCGGGCTTCATAGGGCCAGTCCCTCCACCGCTCTGGATAAATGTCGTTCAATTGTCTTGTGTAATAGTTTACCATGAATGGGCAATTTGTCAATAAGAAAATACTCGATAATCGGTGTCAATTTAAAATGATACGGTGCGAAAAAATTATCTTTTAAACCGAAGACCTGTTTCGAGGTTCTTCCGTCTTGACAAGGAGCCGTTGCCAGTATATAATCTAAAGCAAATTATAAATGTTGTCGATGAACGAAACGAGTATATCCGATTGTGGCAGCTACAGCGAGCCGATGGCAGTGGAAGTTCGGCGCAGACCGGCGGATAGAATGGATTCGGGAGATGCGGCCTGAACGGTGACCAGTAGGGTGCGACGGTGTATTTCCACCGCTATCAAAGAAACGTGTATCGCCGTGAGGCCGTACATGTAGAGCTGGACTCACTGAGTCAATTTGGGTGGTACCGCGGAAGAAGCTGAACCTTTCGTCCCTTTGTAGGGATGGAAGGTTTTTTTGTTGTCATCAAATAGAAGGAGAGATAGAGATGCTGGAAATGAAGGATGTCAGTTTCAATTACGGTAGCGGTGTTCCCGTATTGGAGCGTGTGAATGTGAAAATCGGTGAAGGCGAGTTCATCGGCCTCGGCGGCCGCAACGGCTGCGGGAAGACGACGGTGACCCGCCTGCTCATGGGGCTGGAAAAGCCTGTATCGGGAGAAATCGTATATAACGGTAAGGTCATAAACGGCGAGGATGCCTCCGTTCGCAGCCATTTTATCGGCTACGTCTTCCAGCGGCCGGAAAGGCAGATGTTTCGGCCGACGGTCCGGGAAGAAGTGGCTTATGGACCGAAGCAGCTGGGCATGAGTGAGTCCGAGATACAAGAAGCTGTCGAGGAAGCCTTGAAGGCGACGCAGTTAACGGACCTTGCCGAATCGTATCCGCCCAACCTTAATCGCGGTGAAAAACAGCGGGTTGCCATCGCCTCGGCCATCGCCATGCATACTCAGTATCTCATCCTCGATGAACCGACGAGTGGTCAGGACAGCGAAGATAAGGAGCAGCTCATGGAACTTTTGAGCGAACTTCATCAAAAGGGCATGACCATCCTCATCATCAGTCATGACATGGATATTTTTGCAGAATACTGTCAGCGGGTCATCGTCATCGGCAATCATACCAAGGCCTTTGACGGGACGCCGGAAGAACTGTTTACGAAACGCCCTGATCTATATGACTTAGGCCTGAGCCGGCCCGACGCCGTTGCCTTGTCCATGGCGGCACCGGATTTCCCTTATTGTAAATCGATGAAAGAATTTACGGCAGCCATGCTGGAAAGAATAGGAGGTACGAAGCAATGATGAAAAATTTTGTTCCTGTTACTAAATTAATCGGTACCTTTGCCTTTTCTTTCTGGGCTCTGGTCATGCATACGCCCCTTCCTTTAGTCGGTTTGGTCGTTATTGAACTCATTCTCTTAGGCCTGTGCGGCAACTTATCGCGCAATATCAAGGCCGTATTCAGCCTGATCATTTTCGCCGTCTTCTTGGCGGTCGTCCAACTCCTCGGCGGGGGATCTATGGAATCGGCTTACGTTACGGGCCTTCGCATGCTGGCTATGACCATCGTTTTCATCATCTTGCTGACGACGACGCGCCTGCAGGATTTGACGGCAGCCCTGGTCAAGCAGATTAAGATCCCTTATGAATACGCCTTCATGTTTACGGCGGCCCTGCGCTTCGTGCCGGACTTCATCGCGGAAAGTCAGGCCGTTCAGGAAGCCCAGGCCTGCCGGGGCCTTTCGACAAAGGGCAATATCTTTAAGAAAGTCATCAACTACATGAGTGTCGTCCAGCCGCTCATGCTGAAATCACTGGGCCGGTCGGAAACGATGGCCCTCAGTTTGGAACTGCGCGGATTTGGCAGTCATGAACACAGTTTTATGAGCAACGTTCAGCCAAAAGGGCGCGATTACATCGTTATTTTTGTCATGTTGGCCTTGAGCTGCGGTATCGTTTATTTGCGGATGCAGGGACTGGTATAGGAGGGGAACTCGATGAAACAAGTAGCAGATATTTCTAAATTAGAATTTCATCACCGTCAGGGCGGTCAGTTCCGCTGGATTACCATTACGACGCTGATGCTGGCCATCGGCACGATCTTGCACCTCGTCTCGCCAAGTGTCGGCGGCGTCACGCCGAACTGGACGATTGCCACGTACTGCGTCGCCATTTGCCTCACCAAGCCCAGCTATAAACAGGCTCTCGGCATCGGTCTCGTCGCAGCTTTGGTCAACGTTCTGACGTCGAAATCGGGCTTTCCCTACGGCAACCTTATCAGTGAACCCGTCGGGGCCCTTACCTGCGCCTTTATCGTCAAGAACTTGGCCTTCATCAAAGTGAAGGGCCATTCCTGCCTGCCCGTCCTGACCGGGTTTGCCGCTACCTGCATGAGCGGCGGTGCCTTTGTCACTATTTTGAAATTCGTCATGGACCTTCCGAACGTCGTCTATTTTACGGCCATGCTGCCATTGGTCGTCGTCATCGGCGCCTTGAATGCTATCGTCACACCGATTATGTATTTTCCGGCTCTGCGCCTCTTCGTATCGCGAGGCATCCTCGATTCTCTCGAAGAACAAGAAGTGGCCTCCGATCACAGCATGTACGACTTGAAGCCCGCTCAAGAAGGCCTCATTTCCATGGAACACCTTTCTTATATCTATAATAAACAGAAGACGCCGGTCCTCGATGATGTCAATCTGACGGTCCGTGAAGGCGACTTTTTGGTCATTACCGGTGAAAGCGGCAGCGGCAAGAGCTCGCTGTGCATGGCCATGACCGGTGCCATTCCGCATTATTTCGGCGGCGTCATGAAGGGCATGGTCTATGTCAACGGCCAAGCGACGACGCAGACGACGATTTCGAAACTCGCAGCCCGCGTCGGAGCCATGCTCGATGATTACGACAGCCAGTTGGTCGCCATGACCGTTGAAGAAGAAATCGCCTTCAGCCTGGAAAACCAGGGCGTTGCTCCGGATAAAATCGATCAGGCCGTCACGGAAGCACTGGAAAAAGTCCACATGCTGCCTTATCGCCAGCGGCCCCTGACCAAGCTGTCCGGCGGCCAGCGTCAGCGTCTGGTCATTGCTGACGTCTTGGCGACTAACCCCGACATCCTGGTCTTTGATGAACCGACGTCGGCCCTGGATCCGGAAGGGACCCACGAGTTCTATGAATTGATTCACGATTTGAATGTAACCTATGGACACACGATCGTCGTCGTCGAACATACGCTGGAAGCAGCCCTGCCTTATGCCAACCGATTGGTTCTCATCGACCACGGTCATATCCTCAGCGACGCTGACGTCGAAACGACTCTGCGTTATATGTACGATCATGATATTTATGCCAGTGCGATTCCCAAGATGTTTGCCTGCCAAATGGATCTTGAAAAAGCCGGCTGCCGCTTCGATGCGCCGTGGCTTTCGGCGGAAACGGCCGTAGCCGCTGTTCAAAAGGGGATCCTGTCATGAAAATCCTCTGTATAGGCGATAGTTTGACTTACGGTTACGATGTGCTTCCGGGAGAGCGGTGGACGACCTTGGTGGCGACAGGCGGCAAGATTCAAATCGATAACCGGGGACAATGCGGTGACACGACGGCCGGCATGGTTTTTCGCCTGCACCAGCTTGATCTCGTCGGCTACGATGCCTTCTTCATCATGGGAGGGTCCAACGATATCCTCCTCGATAAGGATTTTTCCGCCGTCTGCCGCAATATAGAAACCTTGGTTTCGCTGTTAAAATCCCAGGAGGAACCGGTGTATATCGGCATCCCGCCCTTGACTAAACCGGAAAGTGCATACTATGGCTGGCAGGATGCAGGCGATGTGAATCGGCATAATGAGACTCTCCTCCGCTACCGTCAGTGGCTTTTGGATTATAGTTCAAATACGGGCTGCACTATCATCGACTTTTATCAGGCTTTGCAGGATGGCGAAGGAAAATCCGGGAAAAATCTCTATGCGGACGGCGTTCATCCCAATGCCGAAGGGTACGCCGTATTTGCCCAAGAAGCGTTGAAGGTATTTCTGCCAAAGGCGTAAAATCTCGGTCTCCTTTACAATTTCATCCTTCCGTCATAAAAAAATCCCACAGCCTTTCAGGTGTCATGAGAGGTCGTGGGATTTTTGCGTATCTTAATGGTTTACGGTAGGCTGGGTGCCGGCGTACAGTGTCGGATTCTTTCGCGTGTCGAGGTGTACGTCTTCTTTTACGGTGCCGTTCACCTTGTATTTCAAAGTCAGGACTAAGAGTCCGGCGCTGAACATGAACAGGGCCATCAGATAGTAGCCCATAGCGAAGCTTCCCGTTTGGGCCTGGACCCAGGCCATCATATTAGGACCGAACATGCCGCCCAGGTTGCCGCAGGAGTTGATGAGGGCGATGGAGCCGGCAGCGGCCGGACCGGAGAGGAAGGTCGTCGGAATGGTCCACCAGACGCCCATGGAAGCGTGGATGCCGATAGCGGACAGGCAGATGAGAAACAGGGCGACGCCCATGTTATGGGCAAAGGGCGAGAGGCCGAGGCCGACGGCGCCGACGGTGAGGGCCGCGAAGACGTGCCATACTTTGTCGCCGGTGACCGTTGCCGTATGGCCGATGATTAATTGGACGACGAGGGCCGCTGCCATGGGGATGGCGATAGCGCCGCCGATGAGGGACGTCGACCAGCCGGAGAGATTTTTCAGGACTGTCGGCATCCAGAAGTAAAAGCCCCAGAAACCGACGACCCAGAGAAAGTAGATGAAACAGAGCTTTAATACCTTGGCATCGGTAAAGGCCTGAAGAACGGTATACTTTTTCACGTGCTGCATGGCTCGTTGTTCTTGTTCATACATGGTCGTCAGGTATTCTTTTTCAGCGTCTGTCAGCCAATGGACTTGGTCCGGACGGTCCTTGACGGCCAGTAAGAAATAGAAGGCAAAGATGAGGGCCGGAATCGATTCGAGGATGAACAGTTCCTGCCAGCCTAAGAGGCCGAAGAAGGAATGTTCTAAGAGGACGCCGGCGATGGGGGCACCGACGATGGTTGAAAGGAGCAGGGAGGTAAGCATGAGTGACGTCGCCCGGGACCGTTCAGCTGCCGTGAACCAGCGGGGGAATAGGAGAGAATAGATGACCGGATAGAGGCTGGCTTCTGACGCGCCTAAGAGGAAGCGGCAGAGGTAGAATTGCCACTCCGTCGTAACGAAGGCCATACAGAGGCTGACGGCGCCCCAAGTAAACATGATGCGGGCAATCCATTTCGATGCCGAGAATTTCGCGGCAAAGAGGGAACCGGGGATTTCCAGCAGCAGGTAACCGGCAAAGAAGATACCGGCGCCAAAACCGTATACTTCAGGGGACAGCCAGCCCAGGGTCTGGGTCATGGTCAGTTTGGCATAGGAAATATTGACGCGGTCGATGCAGGCAATAATCGAAACGAGAAAGACCGGTAAAATAATGCGCAGATCTCTCCGCCGTTTAAGACTGTCGAAATTGATGTTTTCCATGATGCATTCCTCCTAATGATAAGTTAGATTGTCATAAGATAAACATGAAATAAAAAAACTTCCGCCCCACTAAAGGGACGGAAGTTTTATATCCGCGGTACCACCCGATATTCCTTGCCAAACATGCAAGGCACTTTGTAACGTACTATCATACGCATTTCCTGTAACGTGGATCAGACGGTGCAGTTTACTCATTTCAACTGCAATTCTCAGAGATGATTTTCCAAGCTTCCTCCGGCTGCCGGCTTTCACCATACCCGGCTCGCTGTGTGCTTTTGCAAAGCTGTACTCTTTCTCGTCATCGAATGTCAATATATCGTGTTTAAGTTATGCACCCTATCATAGACCTGTGTAAAAGGTTTGTCAAGGAGAAAGAATGAAAAAATAAGGATATAGGGATTTTTTCAATAAAAAAGGACTATCGAGTGACGATAGTCCTTTGACTTTGGTGGAGATGAGGAGAGTCGAACTCCTGTCCGTAAATGCAGCCCCATGAACTTCTCCGAGCGCAGACCTTGTTAGTATCTTAAACCGTTTTCGTACAAGGACAAACTAGACGATTCCAGCCTGTGAGTTTCCCGACACGGCTGCCAGGCAAAACCATGTGGTATCCCGCTAAGTGACGTCTGCAAACTGCCCGCAGGATTAGCAGCAAGAGACGTTAGCCGCCCTTAGGCAGCTAAAGCAAAATTGTTTTCTTTTGCGTTTAATTTAAAAGGTTCACCGATTTACGGGCAGATGAAACCCCGGCTCGCTATTCATGATACAACCATCCACGTCGAAACCTTTACATCCCCATGGATGTAGAACCCCGACAGAGATTCAAAATAAGTATAACATACATTTTACAAATTGCCAACTGGTCTCCGGCAAGTCTTATGATATAATAGTAGCGATGATGGGGAGAAACACTTTTTATGATAGTGCCTCTCATCGGAAAGACTCGAACCGGAGTCGTAAGAAGGTGTCCTTTTATGTTGTATCTTGTCAAATGGATTTACGCTTGGATTTTGCCCTTAGGCGGCATTGTTTTGGCCTTTATGATCTTGACGGCCTGGCTCTTTCGAAAGAAGCAGGCCGGACGCTGGGCCATGCTGGTCATTACGGCCGTCTTCTACCTGTTATCGACGGAGCCTGTTTCAGACAGCCTCATCCGCCCTTTGGAAATGGCCTATGAACAACCGTCACTGGAAGCCCTCGACGGCGATGTCATCATCGTCCTCGGCGGCGGCTCTCGGGCCGGTGTGCCCGACGTTGACGGGGTAGGGCAAGTCGGAAGCGCGGCGGCCAACCGATTCTTGACGGCCCTTCGCTTGGAAAAAGCCAAGAATCTGCCCATTCTCTTGTCCGGAGGCACCGTCCTTGAAGGCGAGGCCAACGAATCGCATATTGAAAAGCGGATGCTCCTGTCCCTTGGCGTCCCTGACAATCGGATCTTTATGGACGATAAAAGTCGAAATACGGCAGAGAATGCTGCTTTTTCTAAAGAAATTTGCCGTCAGCAGGGCTGGAAGAAGGCTATCGTCGTTACCAGCGCCTTTCATATGCCGCGGGCATCCCGTTTCTTTAGTCGAGAGGGATTGGACTTCATTCCCTATCCGTCTGACTACCGCAGCAATATGAATCCTATTTGGTCGCCTTATACCGTCGTACCGCAATCGGCCTATCTGCTCAATTCTTGCCTGGCCATTAAGGAATACGTCGGTATCGCTGCCGCATCTTTGGGAATGCAATAAATTGGGACGTAAAGCGTCCATGGTATTGCAAAATTCGGCCCGATGTGGCATACTTACATTGTAAGTAGCAAGGCCTTTAAGTTCTTAGAATTATATACAAAAGTTATTTTCGTTTTTAAAAGGAGTGTATCGACAATGATTAAGGTTGGTATTAATGGTTTCGGTCGTATTGGTCGTTTTGTTTTCCGCGCAGCTCAGACTCGCGATGATATTGAAATCGTAGGCATCAACGACCTCGGCCCGGTTGAATACCTGGCATACATGCTCAAATACGACACCATGCATGGTCGCTTCGATGGCACGATTGAAGTTGACGCTAAAAACAGCCAGCTCATCGTCAACGGCAAAAAAATCCGCGTAACGGCTGAAATGGATCCGGCTAACCTCAAATGGGACGAAGTCGGCGCTGAATACGTCGTTGAATCGACCGGTCGTTTCCTCACGATGGACCTCGCTGAAAAACACTTGGCAGCAGGCGCTAAATATGTTGTTCTCTCCGCTCCTTCCAAACAGGGTGAAGACGGCCGTCAGGCAGACATGTTCGTTTGCGGCGTTAACACCGACACATACAAAGGCCAGACAATCGTCTCCAACGCATCTTGCACGACGAACTGCCTGGCTCCTATCGCTAAAGTCCTCAACGATGCTTTCGGCATCAAAGACGGCCTCATGACGACCGTTCACTCCACGACGGCTACTCAGAAAACCGTTGACGGTCCTTCCATGAAAGACTGGCGCGGCGGCCGTGCAGCTGCCGGCAACATCATTCCGTCCAGCACGGGTGCTGCTAAAGCTGTAGGCAAAGTCATTCCTGAATTGAATGGCAAATTGACCGGTATGTCCATGCGTGTTCCGACCCTCGACGTTTCTGTCGTCGACCTCACGGTTAACCTCGCAAAACCGGCTACGTACGATGAAATCTGCGCAGCTATGAAAAAAGCTTCCGAAGGCGAATTGAAAGGCATCCTCGGCTATACGGAAGAAGACGTTGTTTCTTCCGACTTCCTCGGCTGCCCGCTTACATCCATTTTCGATGCTAAAGCCGGTATCGCCCTGACGGATACTTTCGTTAAAGTTGTTTCCTGGTACGACAATGAAATCGGTTACTCCAACAAGGTCCTCAACCTCATTGCCGTAATGAACGATTACAACAGCAAACACTAATTTGTAGCGACGCATTTCCCGACGGGTAAACAGCCTCCCGTTACAAATGAGATTGAAACATCGAAAAGCGCTGAAAGGGGCTGTCGCTGCGGCGACAGCCCCTTTTGTTTTTCTTTACTACAAAAAGGAGTAAAACACTACAATGGCAAACAAAAAACCAGTAATGTTAATCATCATGGATGGTTTTGGCTGCAGCGATATCCAAAAAGATAATGCCGTAGCCCAGGCAGATCTCAAGGTTCTGCCGAAACTTTGGGAAGAATATCCCCATTCTTTCCTCGGTGCTTCTGGTGAAGATGTCGGCTTGCCGGACGGTCAGATCGGGAACTCTGAAGTCGGTCACCTCAATATCGGTGCCGGCCGTATCGTCTATCAGGCCTTGACCAAAATCACGAAAGACATCAAAGAAGGTCCCTTCTTTGAAAAACCGGCTCTGGTCGGCGCTATGGAAAACGCCAAGAAGAATGATTCGGCCCTCCATTTATTGGGCCTCGTATCTCCCGGCGGCGTTCACAGCAGTGAAAAACACCTCTTCGGCCTCCTCGAAATGGCAAAACGCTTCGGCTTGAAAAAAGTCTATGTCCATGCCTTCCTCGACGGCCGCGACGTACTGCCCCGCAGCGCCGGTGAATTCTTGAAGGAACTGGAAGATAAATGCGCAGAACTCGGCGTCGGCGAAATCGCCACCATCAGCGGCCGTTATTACGCCATGGACCGCGATAAACGCTGGGAACGCGTTGAAAAAGCTTACGATGCCGTAGCCTTGGCAGAAGGACCGCAGGAACCAGATGCAGCCACGTGCTTGAAACATTCTTATGAAGCCGACGTTTCCGATGAATTCGTCGTTCCGACGGTCATTCGTAAACACCCCGTTGAAGATGGGGACAGCGTTGTCTTCTTTAACTTCCGCCCCGACCGGGCTCGTCAGCTGACGACGGCTTTCGTCGTTCCTGACTTTGCTGAATTCCCGCGTCCGAAGAAATTGGACGTTTACTTTGCAACCATGACCCGCTACGAAGATGACCTTCCGGCCCATGTCGTATACGACAAAGAACGGATCCCCCATACCTTGGGCGAAGTCTTGGCTAAAGCCGGCAAGACCCAGCTTCGCATCGCTGAAACGGAAAAATACGCTCATGTTACGTATTTCTTCAATGGCGGCGAAGAAGAACCGAACCAGGGCGAAGACCGCATTTTAGTACCGTCTCCGAAGGTCGCAACCTATGACCTGCAGCCGGAAATGAATGCACCTATCGTTACGGAAAAGGTTATCGAACAGATTAAAGCTGATAAATACGACATGATCATGCTCAACTTTGCCAACGCCGACATGGTAGGTCATACGGGCGTCTTTGAAGCAGCTGTCAAAGCCGTTGAAACGGTCGATACCTGCGTCGGCAAGATCGTCGAAGCTCTCCGTGCCGTCGATGGACAGCTGCTCATCATTGCGGACCACGGCAATGCGGAAAAAATGGCTGATCCCGAAACGGGCAGCCCTTATACGGCTCATACGACAAATCATGTACCGTGCATCTTGGTCAGTGAAGAACACAAAAATGATCATCTCCACGACGGCATCTTAGCCGATGTCGCTCCGACGATGCTGACCCTGGCCGGCATGGATATTCCCAGTGAAATGACAGGCAAGAGCCTGATCGATCAGTGATGATCTCCGTCGTTCTGCCGCATTTCGAAGGGAGAGAGTAAGATGGAACAAGATACGCTGAGTATCTTTCAAAAAATAGCTCCCGATGTCATGGGGACCATTAAGGAACGATATTTACTGTTACGGCATATTGCCGACGCCGAACCAGTCGGGCGCCGGACCTTAGCCGGCCTTTCCGGCCTGTCAGAACGAGTCGTCCGGTCCCACGTCGACGTCCTGCGCCGCAGCGGCATCGTCCGCTTTACGACGCTGGGCATTGCCATGGAGCCTGAAGGAAAGCGGCTCATGCCGGACCTCTTGGAATGCTTCCTGCGCCTGAATAACCTCGATGACATACAGCGTCAGATCCGGCAGAAGCTGGGCCTGAAAAATGTCTTTATCGTCCCCGGTGACAGTGACAGCGATAAGACGGCTAAGGAAGAGTTAGGGCGTCGCGGTGCCCTGCTCTTAAACGACCTCTTTGGCAGTGTCGATACGGTCGCTATCAGCGGCGGTTCGACCATGGCCGAAGTGGCCCGGATGCTGCCGGAATGCCTGGCAAATGTTACTATTTTGCCGGCCCGGGGCAGTATGGGAAACCACGTTGAAGTACAGGCCAACTACATTGCTGCTAATGTAGCTGCCAAGACACACAGTTCATACCGTATGATTCATATTCCCGAAGGCCTCAGCGATTCTGCCCTGCAGATGATGCTGAAGGCTGACCGTCAGACTCAGGAAAACGTCGCCATGACCGCCCGGGCCCAGGTCGTCATCTTCGGCATTGGCCGAGCCGACCGCATGGCCCGCAAACGGGGGATGACGACGCTTCAGCGCGATGCCCTGCACAGCCTCGGCGCCTGCGGTGAATCCCTGGGCTGCTACTGCGGCCTCGACGGTAAAATCTTATACGGTACGAATAATATCGGTATCTCACTACGAGAAATTAAATATCACCCTCACGTCATCGCCGTAGCCGGCGGCGCCAGCAAAGCCGAGGCAATTGTCGGCGTCATGCGGGCCTGCCATACGGGCACGCTGGTTACTGATGAAGGGGCGGCTGAAAAAATCATACAACTGCTTTAATTAGAGGAGGAACCTATTCATGAAAAAAACAATCACCGACGTCAATGTCGAAAACAAACGCGTTTTTGTCCGTGCAGACTTTAACGTACCTCTTGACGAAAACTGCAACATCACCGACGATACGCGTATCCAGAAGACGCTGCCGACGATCAAATACTTGCTCGAACACAATGCGGCTGTCATCTTGTCCAGCCACCTTGGCCGTCCGAAGGGACAGGTTGTCGAAAAATATTCTTTGAAACCGGTCGCAAAACGCCTGTCTGAACTCCTCGGCGTCGACGTCAAATTCGCTCCCGACTGTGTCGGTGCTGAAACGAAAGCCATGGCCGACGCCCTCAAACCGGGCGAAGTGCTCCTCTTGGAAAACCTCCGCTTCCACAAGGAAGAAGAAAAGAACGGCGAAGACTTCGCTCGTCAGCTCGCTTCCTTGGCTGAAGTCGGCATCAACGATGCTTTCGGCTGCTGCCACCGTGCCCACGCTTCCGTAGCCGGCATTACTCAGTTCCTGCCCATGGCTTCGGGCTTCCTCCTCGAAAAAGAAATCCGCTTTATCGGCGGCGCTGTCGATAACCCGGCACATCCTTTCGCAGCCATCATCGGCGGTGCTAAGGTATCCGATAAGATCGAAGTTATTTCCAACCTCTTGCCGAAAGTCGATCTCATGATCATCGGCGGCGGCATGGCCAACACCTTCTTGGCCGCTCAGGGTTATGGCATCGGCAAATCCCTCGTTGAAGCCGATAAAATCGATTTGGCGAAAGAACTCATTGCCCAGGCAAAAGAACAGGGTACGAAACTGCTTCTGCCGGTCGACGTCATGGTCGCTGCTGAATTCAAAAATGATGCCGATCACAAAGTCGTTTCCGTCGATGCCGTTCCGGCCGATTGGATGATCCTCGACGTCGGCACCAAGACCCAGGAACTCTTCGCTAAAGAATTGGCTTCCATGAAACTCATCGTTTGGAACGGACCTATGGGCGTATTTGAAATGGAAAATTACGCAAAAGGTACCGAAGCCGTTGCTAAAGCCGTTGCTGATTCCGACGCTGTTTCCATCGTAGGCGGCGGTGACTCCGTTTCGGCTGTCAATAAGACCGGCCTTGCCGATAAGATCAGCCACATTTCGACGGGCGGCGGTGCTTCCCTCGAATACCTCGAAGGCAAACAGCTCCCGGGCGTCGTTGCCTTGAGCGATAAATAAGCCGTTTCATAACTATTCATATACATACGCCGGATGCCTGTGCCTCCCGTCGTCATGACGACGCGTTTTGAACCGACAGGAGGCAGGCAGATCTGGCCAAGGAGGAAAATTTATTATGCGTAAAACTATTATTGCCGGTAACTGGAAAATGAATCATTTAGGCGCTGATGCCAAGGCTACGATCCAGGGCCTCGTTGAAAAAATGCCCAAAGACGTAAAAGCTGAAGTCGTCATTGCTCCCGTTTTCCCGTACCTTTCGACGGCCGTTGAAATGACCAAGGGAACTGCCATTCATGTCGCTGCCCAGAACATGCACTGGGAAGAAAAGGGCGCCTTCACGGGCGAAGTTTCGCCGGCCATGCTCGTCGATATCGGCGTAACACATGTTATCCTCGGCCATTCGGAACGCCGGACCTATTTCAATGAAACAGATGAAACGGTCAACAAGAAGACGAAAGCAGCCCTTGCTCACAACTTAACGCCGATCGTCTGCTGCGGCGAAACGCTGCAACAGCGCGAAGAAGGCATCATGCAGTCTTGGATCGAAGGCCAGATCGAAAATGCTCTTAAAGACATCTCTGAAGCCGACATCAAAAAAGTCGTCATCGCTTACGAACCGATCTGGGCTATCGGCACGGGCAAGACGGCCAGCGCTGCTCAGGCTGAAGAAGTCTGCGCCATTATCCGTAAAAAATTGGCAGCTCTCTACAGTGCAGCTGCAGCTGAAGACGTATCCGTCCTCTACGGCGGCAGCGTCAAAGGCGGCAACGTCGCTGAACTGACCGGTTCTGCCGACATTGACGGCGGCCTCGTTGGCGGCGCCAGCCTCAAAGCCGATGATTTCTTAGCCATCATCAACAATGCTGTTGTAAAATAAGTGATTTCCATTTCCCCGCACGTCTCTTCCGATTCGTGCGGGTTTTTTGCGTCTATAACGGACTTTTGCATGACTGCTGCTACTTTGGTACAATAAAGGACAGGTGATAAAGGAGGTATTCGTTTGAAATATATTTTATATGTCTTTTCTTTTCTCTGCATGGCTATTGGCGGCGGCGCCTGGTTCTTTTATGGCCGCCCTGTGGGAGCCATCGGCATCATCCTTTCCCTCTATATTCTCCACCGGCTGGAACGACAGCCCCGCAGGCTGTCCTTGAAGCTCGGTCGGCGCAAGGGAAAGTCGGCAAACCGGTATGATGCAGCCTTTGAGAAGGCCGTAGCGGATTTTAATCGCCTGGAAGGCGAGCGGTGGGGCCTGACCGATTCGGAACTATGGGACAGGGCTTCCAATATGCAGCATATTGCCCGCAATCTCCTCTACTATTTACAGCAGTACCCGGAACGGATTCCCTTGGCCGAGCCCTTTATTAACTACTATCAGGACCGAGCCGTGTTTTTAGTACACAAGTATAAGCAGCTTGAGGCAACGGGTCTTAAGACACAGAAGGTGGTCACGACCAAGCAAAAGGTAAGAGACTTGTTCCTTCAGATGGATGCGGCCTATGAGAACCAATTTACGGAGATTCTGCAGGGAGAACTGCAGGTTATTGACGGAGAAGTCGTCGCCATGACCCGCAATTTGTCGAATCGAGGCGTTTATCGGGAATCCGAATCCGGCCAGAGCCGGAGAAAGAAAAGCGCTTTTTCAGCGTGGAAACAGCGGGCAGCCCATCGCTTCGATGCCTATACGGACGGAACCTTTTCATCCATTACGCCGGAACTGCGCCATAAGATCAATGAAGAACGGCTGATTACGGCGGCCCTGGCTTTCTTTTTAGGGTCATTGGGCATTCACCATTTTTACATGAAACGAAACGTCCGCGGCATCGTCTATGCTTTATTTTGCTGGACCTTTATTCCGGGCTTTTTGGGAATCGTCGAGGGGATGCGCTTCATTAATATGACGACGGATGAATTTTATTATGCATCCTATCTTCATAAATACAGTGCCTGATTTTTACTTTTCTGCTTAAAATCGGCTTTTATGAAAACTGTTTGTAAAATATATAGAGAAAAAAGAAGAAATATGTTACCATCATAACTGAAGGGGCCGACAGCTCAGGTAGTATATGAGTTTTTTGATATGGATTGTCTATTATTTCTTGCGTTTTTTGGATTGTTTATTTAAAAGGAGAACTCATGATACAAGAAAAATACTTTTCCTATACCGGACGACTTAACAGACTGCGCTATTTCATCAGAACTCTTGCTGTTATGATCATTGCCACTATCGTAGGTACCTTATTGGCTCAAATATCGCCTTATTTGGCCTACCCCGTGTCCTTCATTGCCACCATCAGTGCCGCCATGTTGGGCATCCGTCGCTGCCATGATCTTGATAAAAGCGGCTGGTATTACCTATTGATGTTTATCCCCATCATCGACTTCTTCTTTGCCCTCTATTTACTGTTTGCTGCCGGAACGCCGGGTCCCAACCAGTATGGTGCCGATCCCCTCGACAGCCAGTTTGCAGGCTGATAGAAAAAGCCACATATCAGCGATATTTGCCTGTGTACCACCCATATCTGTAACCCATTGTGCCTTACTGTCATTGTCAGCTTAGAGAATAAACACGTACCGGGCCTGTGAAAAATCCGTCCCTATACGTTGTGCAGACCGTAGCCGCATTCGTTGCTGCTACGGTTTTTTTGTTCATAGAACAGTAGTGGCGGAACCTTTTGAATACAAGAGGTGGGGCAGGGGGGACGGGAAAGAGCCGGTATATTATACGCTCGTTTTTACGGTGGCCTTATCAGATTGATAAAGGGGGCTCATACACCGAAAGCATCATATTTTAGAAAGAAGGCATTCTTATGGATAAGTTTTGCTCACACTGTGGAGCGCCAATCCCTGAAGGATCGAAGTTTTGTGCTAAGTGCGGAAAGGCCGTCGGAGGTACCTCGAGGAGAGATGATTTTGCTTCCCATGTTGAATACAGCTCCTTTCCCAATGGGGATTACTATGATGGAAACCCTGCCCATGAGCACACGATTGGGGAAATGTACTTTTCCCATCGGGGCCGGCTCAACCGCAAACGGTATTTATTCAGAAGTCTCGCAGAATTCTTTGTTTTTGTAGTACTTGTCATGTTGGCTATACCTTTTCCTCTATTGCTGTTATTGGTAATCCCCGCTGCTATTGCCGTTTGCGTTTCCGGTGTAATGCTGACCATTCGACGCTGTCATGACCTTAATAAGAGCGGTTGGTTTTATCTTTTTTTATTCGTTCCGGTTGCGGATTTGATCGTCAGTCTTTACTTGTTATTTGCTAAAGGGACGACGGGGCCCAATCACTATGGGCCCGATCCGCTGGATAGCGTACCGCTGATGCGGCATTAAGTTAAACTTTCTGATTATCCAAGGAGACTATAAATTTAGTTCTTATGAAGGAGGATGTTGTCGTGTCTTTGAATCGCTTGCGTGATCTGGCGGCGGCTAAAAAAGCCGCTGTCGGTACCTTTGTCAGTATGGGAAACATGGCCGAGGTGGAATGCCTCGGCTATACGGGCCTTGATTTTGTCATCATCGATACGGAACACGGGCCCTTTGATACAGAAACGATGATGAACCTCATCCGGGCGGCCGAATTGGTGCATCTCGTGCCTGTCGTGCGCTTAGCAAACGTCGACCATAAAGACATCCAGCGGGCGGCTGACTGCGGAGCCCAGGCCATCATCCTGCCCTGCCTACGGGAACTGGATGACTTCAAGAAGGCCGTGGCCTTGGCAAAATACGCTCCAATCGGTCAAAGAGGCTTCATTAAAGGGAGAGGGACAGGCTTTGGTAACGCCTCCTGGGCGGCGACAGAAACCTTGGAAGAATACTACGCCAACAGCAATGATCGCTTGGTGGTCATGCCCCAGTGCGAAACGAAGGAAGCCCTGGAACAAATCGAAGACATCGTTCAAATCGAAGGACTGGACGGCATCTTCATCGGCCCTTATGACCTCTCGACCTGCCTCAGCATCCCCGGTCAATTTGATAGCCCTGTCTTTAAAGAAGCGACGGATAGAATCCTGAAGGCCTGCCACGACGCCGGAAAACTTTGCTATATGTTTACCGGTACGACGGAACAGGCCAGAGACTATATCACCCAAGGCTATGACGGCATCGCTCATAACCTCGACTTCAATATCCTTATCGAGGCTTATAAACAAGTCGTAGCCGATATCCGAAAATAAGTGTGATGGCGGCTGAGTTATCTGAGATGAATAAAGAATTAATGCGGCAGGTGACATGTTTGATGCCGTCCGCTTCAGATCTGCATAAAAAAGACGAGTACCTGATAACCGGGGTCATCAGGTACTCGTCTTTTTCCTTTTGTATAGAGAATTTTGAGAAGGAAAGCGTGATTAGATTTCGACGTTGAAGTGTTTCAGGATCATTTTTTCGGCTTCGGCATTCCACAGGCCCTTATGGGCTTTGCAGCATTTGTCCAGTTCTAAGAAGAACGGATCTTTTTCGCCGAGTTTGGCAAAGTCTTCGATCGCCGTCATGGGCATGTTGAACTGGGTATAGGCCAGTTTCTTGCCGCCAGGGATGTTGGGGAGATTGAGCGTCGTTTCAGCGATGCTGTCGATGCCGCCGACGTGGGTGACCATGACGGCCGGATCGATGATGCCTTTAGCTGCCAAGGTGTTGGCTTCGATGAGGTCATCGTTGTTGCCGCCTGTCGTGCCCATGATATGGGTGCTGGTGTAGTGGCAGTCGTAGAGGTTGATTTCAGCGCTGAAGTTTTTGTCCGTCGGGCCGGAGAAGAAGTTGAGGCATCCGTCGAAAGCTAAGAGGCGGCCTCCGAGTTCGGCGACGGCGCGGATCGGTGTATATACGAAGACGTCGTCATAGCCATGGCCGTCGGTGAGAGCCATGAGTTCATCATAAGCCGTGTCCATGTTGGACGTGTTGACGTAGATGAGTTCGACACCGTGTTCGGCTGCGTATTCCGGGGAAACGACTTCTTTGGCTCTGGCGATGCGGGCATCGTTGATATCGGTGACGACGATGCGCTTCGGTTTGTTTTCGAAGTGGATGCCGTAGCTGACAGCACCGAGGCCCATGGGGCCGCAGCCGCCGAGGATGATGATGTTGCCGCCTTCTTTAGTACCCATCGCGTGGTCGTAGTTCTGTTTATTCGTATGGTAGTTGGCATGATAGCCGCCGATGATGCAGCTCATGGGTTCGCCTAAGGAGGCTTCGTAGAAGCTTTCTCCTTCGTAAGGCATGAGAGCACCTAATTCCATGACTTCGTGGGGGAAGATGCAGTACGTAGCATCGCCGCCGAAGAATTCATAAGAGTAGCCGGGAGAAGCCAAGCTTCCTTTGTAGTTCAGGGCCGGCTGCTGAGCGAAGCGCATGCCCGGTTTGAACTGATCCTGCCATTTTTTGCCGACTTTAACGATGACACCGGCAAATTCATGGCCCGTAATGATCGGGTTGGTATCGATGTTCTGCGGAGCTCGTTTGTGGTTCTTTCCTTGTTCAACGAGTTTGTACGTCGACATGCAGATGCTGTCGGTAATGATTTTCGCTAAAATTTCATCGTCTTTAATTTCCGGGAGTTCGAATTCTTCTAAACGTAAATCGCGAGTGCCATACATTCTGACTGCTTTTGTTTTCATGGTAAGATCCTCCTAATAGGTAAGTAGATGTAGTCTTTTTATGAGTAATGAAGCTGTTTAGGCTTCGATGTTTGCGAAGGTGTTGAAGATGTCGTCGGCTGAGCTGTGGAGCAAGTCTTCGACGTCGTCTTCATCGGAGCAGGTGATGGCGATATTGCTCAGGATATCGAGGTGTTCGTCGCCGACACCGGCGATGCCGATGACGAGTTTTACCGTTTCACCGCCCCAGTCGGTGCCGTCCGGGAAGGTCATGATGACCAGTCCCGATTTTTTGACTTCGCCCTTGCTGGCTTCAATACCGTGAGGGATGGCGACGGCATTGCCGATGGCTGTGTTGAATACTTCTTCTTTATCGAGCATGGCCTGGGTATATTTTTCGCTGGTATAGCCGTCTTCAGAGAAAATCTTGCCGATTTTCTTGATGATATCTTCTTTAGGCTGGGGTTGGCAGTTCAGGATGATATTTTTCTTCTGTAAAATCGTATTCATAGAGAACGTCTCCTTTATTTTTCGTTGCGGGCAGCGGCTAATTCATCGACGAGCATGCCGTATTCGGGAGCTGCCATAAAATTGGTAATCGTAACCAGACGGGCGTTAGGGGCACTGGCTTTGGCTCGGTCTGCCAGGTCTTTGTGGCAAACGACGAGTTGGGCATCTGCCGGAACTTCAGAAACGGAAGCATGACTGACGGTGATGTCTGTAAGGCCTGCTTTTTTGAATTTTTTCTGCAGGACGGCAGCACCCATGGCACTGGAGCCCATGCCGGCATCGCAGGCGAAGACGACGTTGGTAATCTGTTTCAAGTCGACTGCTGCAGCCGTCGTTACGGCTTCATTCTTCGATTCGGCTTTCATGTCCTGCATCTTCTGCTGTGCTTCTTCGAGGGATTCTCCCGATTTTGCATTAGACAGTTTGATGATGGGCGAAGCGATGAAGAAGGATACCGCCGTTGCGATGACGATACTCAAGATGACGGCCAGGGTCGAGCCTTTCGGTGCCATGGCCAAGTAGGAAATGAGGCTGCCGGGAGCCGGCGGGCCGGAAAGGCCGAGATCGAAGATCATGTTGTAGAACAGGGCTGCGACGCTGCCGCCGATGGTGGCTAAGAGAAGAGCCGGGTTCATGAGGATGTACGGAAAATAGATTTCGTGGATCCCGCCGAATAAGTGGATGATGAGCGCGCCCGGTGCGGATTGGCGGGTCATCTTGTCTTTCGCGAATAACCAGTAGGCTAAGAGAACGCCTGCGCCGGGGCCGGGGTTGGTTTCAATCATGTAGAAGATGGATTTGCCCGATTCGGCGACTTGTTCAGCTCCGAGGGGAGTGAAGATGCCGTGGTTGATGGCGTTGTTGAGGAACAATACTTTTGCCGGTTCAACGAAGAGCCCGATAAGGGGGAAGATGCCGGCTTGTAAGAGGAACTGGACGCCGGCCGTTAAGAAGGAGAGGATGACGCCCATGACCGGACCGATGAGTTCGAAACCGATGATGGCCATGATCATGCCTAAGATACCGACGGAGAAGTTATTGACTAACATTTCAAAACCCGGTTTGATGTGGCCGTCGACAGCTTCGTCAAACTTTTTGATGACAAGGCCTGCCAGAGGGCCCATGACCATAGCCCCTAAGAACATGGTATAGGTCGTACCGGTGATGACGCCGACCGTTGCGATGGCGCCCATGACGGCACCGCGAAGGCCGCCGACGATCTTGCCGCCTTGGAAGGCGATGAGTAAGGGAAGTGCGTAGGTCAGGAACGGTCCGACCATTTTGGCTAACTGTTCATTTGGCAGCCAGCCGCTGGGAATGAAGAGTGCCGTTATGAGACCCCAGGCGATGAAGGCGCCGATGTTCGGCATGACCATACTGCTGAGGAAGCGGCCGAAAGATTGTATTTTTGCTTTCATAGTAAGCCTCCAATTTTGTAACCATAAAATCCATTGACGGAGCAGGACTCGGCACTCCGGACTGCACTGTGCTGCTCTCTTGATGGTTACAGTATACCTTCCGTACATACCAAAATCAATTAAAAGTAATTTAACTTTGTCCACATTCAACGTGACAACCGTGAAGAATTCAGTCCCTGCCTGGGCTCAGCCATCGTAGACGGCTTCATCGAGTGTGGTATAATAAGGGAAAACTCATGGAAAGGTGACGATAGTATGGGCCTTTCGGTCGTAATTATTGATCATGAGCCGCTCATGGCGGCGCAATTAAAAAGATGCCTGTCGGCAGCGGATCCGGACATGACCGTCGCCGCTATCTGTTATGAAGGGGAACAGGCTGAAGCATGTCTTACACAATACAAACCGGATCTCGTCTTTCTGACAATTGAAATGCCTCGCATGAGCGGCCTTGCCATTGCCGAAGGGATTCAGAAAAAAGAAGGGCCTAAACCGGATATCGTTTTCGTGACCGGTGAACGCGACTTCGTGTCCCATACGCTGCGGCTGACGGCCTTGGATTATTTAGTAAAGCCCGTGACCGAAGGGGAAGTGGCACAGGCTGTCCGAAAATTTAAAGCCCTGCACATAAAAAAAGAACCTTCTCTGAGAGAAGATTCTTTCGTGGCGCCCGCCGATGATGAAGGGCAGTTTTCTTTGCCGATGCGGCGGTTTTCCGTCGATGAAGGCGATAAGATCAAGCTCATCGCCTGTGACGACATTCGCCTCGTTTATGCGGAAAAACGCAGGACATATTTAGTTACCCTGGAAGGAAAAGTTTATCCGACCCATTTCAGCCTGATTCAATTTGAGCAGCGCCTGCCGGCGTCGGTATTCTTCCGCTGCCACCGTAATTACATCGTCAATATTGATGAAGTCCGGCAAATCGAGCCTTGGTTCAATCATCAGTACGTCTTGATCCTAAAGGGACAAGACAGGGCGCCTATCCCTGTCGGCCGTTCGTATGTAAAGAAGTTGAGACAGTATATCTACTTATAACCCGAGGGTCTTGGCAAAGTAGACCTTTAAAATCCGCTGCAGATGGTAGCGGATTTTTTTTTCGTCATGACCGTGAATGGCTTGGGCGAAGGCGCTGTCACTGACTAAGGAGCTGCTGATGGAGCCGAGGACGTCTGTATGGAGTCGGCTCTGTTCGTCTTGAGGCATGACTAAGAATAAAATCGTCGAGATGCCATGAAAATAAGGGTCAATAAAGGTTTCTCCGTCAGGAACGGCAGTATAGAATAAGGACTGCGTTACCACCGTCGTGCGGCAGTGGAGCAGGGCAAAGTCCTGTTCCGGGAATATCTGGCTGTTCAGCCGTTCGCGGGTGATGATAGCGTCAAATAGCTTGGCCGACAGTTCCTCATCTTCGACGGCGGCCGAGGACAGGGCGTGGACGGCTTCGGCAAAGGTTGTCTTTTCTGGCAAGGTGTATTGGCGGTAATTTTTCAGGATGCCGGCGATTTCTTGGGAAAGGAGACGGGTCTTGTCTAAGGTCGAAATGAAATCGTCTTCGGTCGGCGTATCGACGGCGGGCTGGTTTTTACGGACATGAGCGTATTCTTCAATTTTACCTTCAATGCGATGCAGTTCTGACGGCGAAATGAGGGGCGAGACGTAGAGCACGTCGGCATCGGGAATCGATAAGGGCAGGTTGGAGACGAAAAAATCCGTCTGCCGGCGGACTTCTTCGGTTACGGCGTCACTGCTGTAGGCCTGGAGGTTCGTATTTTTTGGAAGCTTGTTTTTCAGTCGGGTCATCATCAGGCGGGCAATGCCAAAACCGCTGGCACAGACGATGCCGATGGATACACTTCGCGTAAAGGCTTCATGGCCTTTGATTCGCTCTAAGGCAGCACCGAAGTGGATGGTCAGATAGCCGACTTCGTCGTCCGAGACCGGTGTATCCAGGGCCAGGGATAAGACGTTTGCCGCCCTTTTTGCTTTTTGAAAGACCTCGGCATATTCGCGCTTGATATCGTCGAGGATGGGATTGATGATGTTTAAATGGTGCTGAAGGCGGATGATCGTCGGCTGTAAATGAACGAAAAGGCCCTGGAGAAACTCGTCGTCACAGCGAAGGTCATAGGCCAGGCGGGTGTCGAAGGCCTCAATCATATCATCGATTACGCGCAAGAGTTCCGATTCATCGACCGTGCTGGGCAGATCTAAGAGGTCGCTGTCGTGATATCTGATTTTAGCTCCTTTAATATGAAGGAGGAGATACGACGCTTCAATGGGCGGCATGGTCAGTTGAAATTCATCTTCCATGGCGGCTACGATTCGCCGGGCCAAGGCAGCGTTTTCGCTGTCTTCCAGAATGGGAGCGATTTCCTCGTCCGTATCGTCATCCTGCCCTTTGGCGATGCGTTCGACGGCGATGGCGATGTGAATGATCAGTCCGATTTTGGCCGTATCCGTAAACTGGCTGATCTTTTTTTCGTCCATTTTTTTGAGTACGTCATAGACGCGCTGAATCGTATGGGTGTTCAGTAGTTGGTAAACGCCCTTATCAGCGATATTGGCCAAGGCCTTGGAGAGGGATTTGTCTGCGTTTTGCAGGTCTTTGAAGGCGTCGGCGCTCGTCGTTTCGCTGATGAAGCGGTGCATGGCTTCGCGGTAATCCTTTTCACTGCCTGTGAGCAGGACGCCATAGCCTTGTTTTTTCAGGACTTTTAAATTATTCTTCTCCAGCCACGGTGCCAGAGACTCTAAGTCCGAAGCGGCCGTCGCTTCGCTGACGCCTAAAAGGGTGCTGTAATAAAGCAGTTTTTTTGGCGTTCTGTCGCGCAGCAGTTCAAAGAGCAGATGGCGGCGGCGCGTGCCTTTATCGGTAAAGTCCATATCCACCGTATCTTCAAGGGCTGCTGACAGCTCTTTCTTATCAAGGTCCGTGCCATCTAAATAGATGCCGGCCCGCTTTTGGCGGACCAGCTTCAGATTATACGACAGCAGCGCTTTTTCGGTTCCTTCCAGTTCTCTTTGGACCGTTCGCTTGCTGATGCCAAGGTCGTCGGCAAGAGCCTGTTCAGAGAGAAAGTCTGTTTCCTGTAATAAGCGCCGCAGAATTTGCTGCATGCGAGGTGTAAAATCCATGTGCTCACCTCCTGGGGGTTCATGGTTTCTCAATAATCCATATATCTTTCATTACAGTATAACTTACGACAGCCGGCGGGGCAATTTAAAGTAATTTAACTTTGTCCTTTGAAATGGTGACAGCATCTTTATAATGCATAGATCGCACCCTCTCTCGTCCAGAAAAGGCACCTCTTTTGTAGAATAAAGAAAGGCCATATGATATAATCTATTGTAAAGCCTTGTAAAGTCTATGAAATAATCGTGTTAATTTTGAGAAGGCTTATTTCTATCTATTCGATAAGGAGATCGATGACTATGGCATTCCACTTAAAGCCCAAGGAAGAGAAGTTTTTTTCGCTGTTGGATCAACATGCTGCATTAGGCTATGAAGCGGCGGAACTTTTGAGCCAGGCTATTAACGGCCAAATTGCGAAAGAAATGGCGCTGGAAAAAATCGACGCCTTGGCCGATCAGGCTGATTCCCTGGTCATGGAAACGATGAAGCGGCTGCAAAAGACCTTCATTACTCCCATGGACAGGGAAGATATTCAGCAGATTATCGACCAGCTTGATGCGACCGTCGATAATATCAGTGAAATTATGGATAAGATGTGCATGTACCAAATTGGAGAGGCGACGGACGGCGCCAAGGAAATGGCGACGATTACGGCCAAGGCCATGAAAGAAATCTATAAATCCATCGGCTATATGAAAGATCTCAAGAAGAACTACTTGAAGGTCGAAGCCCGGAGCAAGAAGGTCCTCAAGCTGGAACAAGAGTGCGACGATCTCTATCATGCAGAAATGGCCAGCTTGTTCCAAAACTGCAAGGACCCCGTCGAAATTATCAAGTGGAAAGAAATTCTTCAATCTGTCGAAGACGTAACCGATGATTGCGAAGATCTGGTCGTTACCTTCAGAAGGGTCGTATTGAAATATGCCTGAGCATTGGTTAATTTGGGCCATCGTACTGCTGGCCGTTTTGTTTGATTATATTAATGGGTTTCACGATACGGCAAACGCTATTGCAACCAGCGTATCGACACGGGCCATCTCCCCGCGTCATGCCATCATGATGGCGGCCTGCCTTAATTTTGCCGGTGCCATGATCAGTACCGGCGTCGCCAAGACCATTGGCGGCGACTTAGTCCTCAATCCGGCAGAAATCAGCTTGGAAGTCATCGTAGCCGCCTTGATCGGCTCGATCATTTGGAATGTCCTTACTTGGTATTATCGCATACCGAGCAGTTCGTCCCATTCCCTGATCGGCGGCGTCATCGGTGCTGTCTGCATCAGTGTCGGCCCCGGAGCCCTCGATATGGGCGGCATTGGAAAAATTATTTTATCCCTGGTCTTATCGCCTGTCGTGGCGTTGGCTACGGGGTATTTTGTCATGATCGGCCTGTTATGGGTCGTTCGCCGCTATTCGCCGCTGGCTTTAAATCGTCAGTTCCGCAAGATGCAGCTCCTGTCGGCAAGTCTAATGGCTTTTTCCCACGGCTCGAACGATGCCCAGAAAGCCATGGGAATCATCGCCCTGGCTCTCTTATCCGGCGGCTACATCGACACCATGGAAATCCCGGTCTGGGTAAAAATCGCCTGTGCGACGTCCATGGCACTCGGTACTTCTGCCGGCGGCTGGCGCATCATTTCGACGATGGGAACTAAGATTTTTAAGATGGAATCGATAAACGGCTTTGCTGCCGACCTCAACTCGTCGATAGTCATCTTTACGGCCACCTTTCTCCATCTGCCGGTCAGTACGACTCATGTCGTTTCCGGCTCCATCATGGGTATCGGCTCGGCCGAACGAGTCCGGGCCGTTCACTGGGGCGTAGCCCGCAGCATGCTTGTGGCCTGGGTGGTCACCATTCCTATCAGCGCCGCGATGTCAGCGATTATATTTGAAATTATTCAGTTCCTTTGATCGACTGGCAAGTCCGTCGATGAAGGCCGTCTTTTCTGTGGAGGCTCTCTTTTGGCAGGCAAGAGGAATAAGAAGAATCTTGTACTGTCTGAAAGAGGGCTTTTTATATTCTCTTTTGGGAAAGGGGCACGATGCCAAATTTCCGGGCAGAAAATATGCTTGTGAGCTTCTTAATGTGGAAATCGAAACTATGCTTTTTTTGTCTTTTATTGTATAATGTTAGTGAAAGATGTAAGGGGGTAGCATTATGAGATTGAATCAAGCTACGGATTATGCGTTCCGCATGGTCCTTTATTTGGCAGGGCTCCCGGAAGGCACAAAAATTACCGGCGCAGCGCTGGCTGAAAAACAGAATATACCGGAACGTTTTCTGTTGAAAATTATGCGCAGCCTCACGAAGGCCGGTATCATGAAGTCTTATCGCGGCGTGGAAGGCGGTTTCGCTTTGCAGCGGGTTCCGAAGGATATCACTTTATTCGATATCATCGAAGCCGTTGAAGGGCAGACGGAACTGCAGCGCTGTCTCAATGATATGGATTCGTGCAGTCGCGGCTGCAGCAACATGTGCTCTATTTATGCCGCTTTTGCTGACATTCAGCGTGATTTGGCCGCTCGGTTGAAATCCATCGATTTTGAAATGCTGGCCAAGCAGGAAGAGGAACTGCGCCTGGTTCATCAAGGTATGACCAAAGAACAGGCAGCGCCTGTTTCCGGCGAAGGAACAACATCATAAGGCTCAGTTCATAAAGAGGGCCGTCCCCCAGCGGGACGACCCAAATTTGGCTGTCAAGAGGGCGTTTTAGGACAGCCCTTTTTTTTATGCCTGAAATATTGTAAAATAAAAGTACCTATTTTATTTTTATTGTCTTAATACAGCCTGGAGTGAAGCCTTATGTACTTACCCTTTCAAGGTTTTATCAGCAGTTTCCGATTGCTGGACATATTGGATATTTTACTCGTTGCCTTTGTGCTCTATAAGTTATTCATCCTGATTCGCAATACGCGAGCCGTGGCGCTTATTAAAGGGCTCCTGGTTCTGGGCGTCGTTACGGTCGTCAGTAAGGTCCTCGACCTGCACGTCATCAACTGGATGCTGCAGCAGGGGATGACGGTTATTCTCGTCGCTCTTCCCGTCGTCTTTCAGCCCGAGCTGCGTCGGGCTTTGGAGCAGATCGGGCGGGGCCGTTTGTTCCGTTCGGGCCAGGTCATCAGCATGGAAGAACTGGAACGGCTCATGGATGAAATCATCGCTATCTGCGAGTCTTTATCGAAGACGCACACCGGGGCCCTCATCGTGTTTGAACGCGAAGTCGGCCTGAACGACTATATCGATACCGGAATTGCCATTGAAGGCCTCGTTTCTCGAGAGCTCTTGGGCAATATTTTTATTCCCAATACGCCCCTTCACGACGGGGCCGTCATCATTCGAGAAAATCGTATTATGGCAGCCGGCTGCCTGCTCCCGCTGACGTCGGACCGTTCCCTGTCTACGGAGTTGGGGACTCGCCACCGGGCGGCTATCGGCATCAGTGAACTGACCGATGCTGTCATCGTCGTCGTCAGTGAAGAAACGGGATCTATTTCCTATACCTACGGCGGCCACATTTATCGCCATCTTGACGGAAATGCCTTGCGCAATGTCCTAAAGACTTTCTTGACCCGGACACCTCAGGGCCTGGCGAATATCTTTAAATGGAGGCCCTAACATGAACAAGATTGATAAAAATTGGCAGCTCAAAATCATCTGCTTTCTTTTAGCTATCGTCTTGTGGTTCGTCATCATTAACGAGCAAAACCCGCTCAGTGAAGGGAGCTATACCGTCCCTATTACTGTTGAAAACCTCAATTCCCAATATATTACGTCGAATGTGCCAAAGACGGTCTACGTCCGCCTGTCAGGGCCGAGAAATACGATCATCAATGTAGGTCCGTCTGATATCAAGGCCTACATTGACTTGTCCGACGTCCAGGAAGGGAACGTCGACGTGCCGATTCACATCGAAATACCGAGCGGGACGGAGCTGAAAAAGCAAAGCATGACGTCGACGAAGATAACCGTCGATGTCTATACGGTTAAAGAATTCACCCTGACGCCTCACGTCGTCGGGACCTTGGATGAAAAAGACTTTATCAGTGAACTGAAAATCGTTCCAGAAAAGGTCGTCGTCAGCGGTGCCCGCCGCTTGATTCAGCAGGTAAGCCAGGCCGTCATCGAAGTGCCGGTCAACCAGCGAAACAGCGATTTTGCTTTGATGGCTCCGATCCACTTATACGATGCGGAAGGATCTCCCGTTGAGGGGCTGGAAATGACGCCGTGGCAGAGTAATGTCAAAGTAACTATTGGCCACGATGCTATGTCTAAAAGCGTCCCCTTAAACGTGAATATAAGCGGTCAGACCGAGAATAAGACGGTCACGATTCAGCCGACGAGCATCCAGATCCGGGGCTCTGCCGATACCCTTCGGAACATCAGCTCCATCGATTTGCCGGACATTAATGTCGAAAATATGAAGGAAGAAAAATCATGGAAGATCATCATCCCGCCTGTAGACGGCATCAATATGTACCCCGATGAGATCGAAGCCGTCCTTCATATCCGAGAGTAGAAAAGGAGAAACTTTGTGCTTAGAGTATTGAATATTCGCACGGCTGTGCCCATGCAAAAGCCTTTAGAAGCCCTGATTGCCAAGAAACTTCGATGCAGCCGCAGTGATATTTCCGGCCTGACCATTGTCAGAAGGGCTATCGATGCCCGCCGGAAGCCGCGAATCTATTTTGTATTTACCGTCGACGTGTCCTTTACCGATGAAAAGAAAGTCTGGAAGCGCTGCCGTGACAATAAGGATGTGCGCCAAATCGTAGAACCGCCGGCACCGGAAATCATTCCCGGAAGTGAAACCTTGGCCGATCGCCCTGTCGTCATCGGAACGGGGCCGTCAGGACTGGCCGCGGCCCTGGCTTTAGCCGAACACGGCTACGCGCCCTTGGTCTTTGAACGAGGCTGCGACGTCGACACCCGGGCAAAAGATGTAGAAACCTTCTGGAGCGGCGGCCCATTTAAGCCCGAATCAAACGTTCAGTTTGGCGAAGGCGGTGCCGGGACCTTTTCCGACGGTAAATTGACGACGCGCATCAATCATCCCATGCTGCGGCAGATTTTGCAGACCTTCGTCGATGCCGGTGCGCCGGAAGAAATCATGTATGCCTATAATCCTCATGTCGGGACTGACGTTCTGCGGCGAGTCGTCAAGAATATGCGTCATATGATTGAAGCCAAGGGCGGTGAAGTCCATTTTTCAAGCTGTGTCACGGCCATTAACCGTGATGAAAAGGGACGGGTCCGGTCGGTTACCGTCAATGGCAGCGATGAATATCCGACCAGAGTCGTCGTCATGGGCGTCGGTCACAGCGCCCGCGATACGTACTACATGCTTCATGATAAGGGGATTGTGCTGGAAAAGAAACCCTTTGCCGTCGGCGTGCGCATTGAACATTCTCAGGACGTCATCGACCGCGACCAATACGGCTGCCCGGGAGAAGAACTGGGCCTTGAACCGGCGGATTACGCCTTGGTCTACCACAGTCCTGATGGCCGGTCGTGCTACTCCTTCTGCATGTGCCCCGGCGGCGTAGTCGTTGGAGCCGCTTCGGAAGAAGGACGGGTCGTCACCAACGGCATGAGCCTTTATAAGCGGGACAGCGGCATTGCCAACAGTGCCGTCGTCGTCAACGTTACGCCTGACGACATGGGCGGTGACGGGCCCTTGGCAGGCATTGAGTTTCAGCGCCGTTATGAAGAACTGGCTTATAAGGCTGGTGGGAGCAACTATCATGCGCCTGCTCAGACCGTAGGCTCTTTCCTGAAGCGTCCCGGTGCGGCGGCGGAAGGCGCTATCCACTCGTATCGTCCCGGTGTGACCTGGACTGACCTACACGACGTCCTTCCTGATTTTGTCACGGCGACCCTTTCTGAAGCCCTGCCGTATTTTGGCCGGCGCCTTCACGGTTTTGACGATGATCATGTCGTCATGACCGGTGTCGAAACGAGGACCAGCGCCCCGGTGCGCATCGTCCGCGGTGACGACCGCATGGCGCTGGGGGCGGCCGGCCTTTATCCGGTCGGCGAAGGGGCCGGTTATGCAGGCGGCATTATGAGCGCCTTTTTGGACGGCTTGGAAACGGCCGTCGAAATTATTCGCAAATATCAACCTTTGGAGGTAAAGTAAATGGCTAGATTGTTTGGAACAGATGGAGTGCGAGGCGTCGCTAACGACACTTTGACCCCGGAATTGGCATATCATTTGGGCAGAGCCGCTGCCTATATCTTTGGGCAGAATAAAGAACACCCGACCTTCCTCATCGGAAGGGATACACGCCGTTCCGGCACCATGCTGGCCGATATCCTGGCAGCTGGCATCGCATCGGCCGGTGGTGACTGCTACATGGCAGGCGTCATTCCGACTCCGGCCATTGCCTACCTGACAAGAACGCATCATATGGATGCCGGCGTTATGATTTCTGCGTCTCATAATCCCTTTGAATACAACGGCATAAAATTTTTCGACGGCTTTGGCTATAAGCTGCCTGATGAAATGGAAGACAAAATCGAAGAATACATGCTGAAGGATGAACGGGCCGGCCTTCAGAGTCGTCCGACCGGTGCTGCCATCGGTACGATTTCGGGTTGGACCGACCTGCAGCGGGAATATGCGGATTTTATTTGTAAGTCGACGGATATCGACCTTTCCGGTCTTAAAGTCGTCCATGACGGGGCCAACGGTTCGGCGTCGCTGTTAGGGCCGGAAATCCTCGAACGCTTAGGAGCCGAAGTCATTGCTATTCATAACAAACCGAACGGCATCAACATCAACGAAAACTGCGGATCTACGAGCCTCGACAGCCTGAAGGAAACGGTCTTGAAATACGGCGCCGATATCGGTATTGCCAATGACGGTGATGCCGACCGCTGTCTGGCTGTCGACGAAAAAGGCCAGGACATGGACGGCGACCAGATCATGCTCCTCTGCGCTATGAAATTGAAGGCCGAAGGCCGTCTCAAACAAGATACCGTCGTCGGTACGGTCATGAGTAATATCGGCTTCCATAAGGCCTTGAAGGAAATGGGCTGCAAGACGGAAATCACGGCTGTCGGCGACCGCTATGTCCTGGAAAAAATGAGAAAAGACGGTTATTCCCTCGGCGGGGAACAGTCGGGCCATATCATTTTCCTCGACTACAATACGACCGGTGACGGCCTGCTTACGGCTGTCCAACTGCTGAGCATCATGAAACAGCAGAACAAACCCCTGTCGGAACTGGCTGCTCTCATGACCCGTTATCCTCAAATTTTGAAAAACATTCGCGTTCAGACGAAATCGGGATGGGAAGACAACAACCTCATTATGGCCGCTATTTCTTCGGGCGAAGAAGAACTTGGCGATGAAGGGCGAATTCTTGTCCGCCCATCGGGGACAGAACCCCTTATTCGTGTCATGGCAGAAGGACCGGACCTGGAACAGTTGGAACGGATCGTCGATGATATCGCCGTCGTAGTCGAACATGAAATGGGTCCTTCAAAGTAGGTATTGACAAAAACTCGCAAACATATTACAGTATGGGAATGGAGTTCATTGAACTCCGTTCCTGTTTTTTTTATACAGGCGTTTGGAAATCCTTAACGTTATAATGGATAGCGCTAGTACCTGAATGATTCAGGTAGACGAGGTAGAGAAGTATCGAATTGTCAGCGGATGTCTCTCGGCACCTTCAGTCGTCATATGATGGAAAATTACAGTGGTAACATTGTCGACAACTTCATCATAAGAAGGAAAAAAACTTTATATCAGGAGGATATAACTATGTGTGGTATTGTGGGTTACATCGGAGACAGAGAAGCGGCAGAATTTTTAATGGATGGTCTGTCCAAGCTGGAGTACCGCGGTTATGACTCGGCGGGCATTGCCGTTTATCATGACGGCGCTATTGCTGTCCGCAAAAAAGCAGGCCGGCTGGCAAACTTGGCGGAAGAAGTCAAGAAACATCCCGTCGTCGGCACGTCCGGCATCGGTCACACCCGCTGGGCAACCCACGGCGGTCCGTCGGACGTCAACGCTCATCCCCATACGGATGAAAAAGGGGATTTTGTCATCGTCCACAACGGGATCATTGAAAACTACATGGAATTGAAGGAAGGCTTGCTCAAAAAGGGATACCACTTCCGCTCGGAAACGGATACGGAAGTCATTGCCCACCTGTGCAAAGACCTGTACGACGGTGATTTCACCTCGACGGTCCGCAAGGTCCTGGCTCTCCTCCACGGTTCCTATTCCTTGGTTTTCATGTGCAAATTTGAACCGGACAAGATCATTTGCACGAAAAAGGACAATCCTTTGATTGTCGGTCTCGGTGATGGAGAAAATTATATTGCCTCGGATATTCCGGCCATCTTAAGCTACACGCGGAAGACCTACATCATGAATGACGGTGAAATTGCCGTCGTCATGAAAGACAAGGTTTGGGTGACGGACCTCGAAGGCAATCCGATTTCGAAGAAAGTCTTTGAAGTAAATTGGGATGCCGAAGCAGCCGAAAAGGGCGGCTTTGAACACTTCATGCTCAAAGAAATCTATGAACAGCCGAAGGCCATCAAGGATACGATGGGACGCCGCATTGTTGACGGCGGCAAGCACGTTTCCTTTGAAGAACTGAACTGGACTCCGGAAGATGTGAAGTCCATCGACAAGATCTTGATTACTGCCTGCGGTACGGCTTATCATGCAGGTCTTCTGGCCAAGTACTTCATTGAAAAATTGGCCCGCATTCCCGTTGAAGTTGACATCGCATCGGAATATCGCTACCGCGATCCTTTGACTGACAGCAAGACCTTGTGCATCGTCGTCAGCCAGTCCGGCGAAACGATCGATACGATGGCAGCTCTCAAGGAAGCAAAACGCCGCGGTGCTCGGTCGCTGGCTATTACCAACGTCGTCGGCTCTTCCATTTCCCGTGAAGCCGACCAGGTAGCCTATACGCTGGCAGGCCCTGAAATCGCCGTTGCTTCGACTAAGGCTTATACGACCCAGCTGGTAACGCTGCTCCTCTTGGCTCTTTACATGGGCCGCTTGAACGGCAATCTGCCGGCTGACCGCGAAGCTAAAATCCTGGCTCATTTGGCAAAACTTCCGGATCAGTGCCAGCAGATCTTTGATCAGGTCGATACGATCAAAGGCCTGTGCAGTGCCTTCAAAGATAAGGAAGACGTCTTCTTTATCGGCCGCTCCATGGACTACGGTCTGGCTATGGAAGGCGCTTTGAAATTAAAAGAAATTTCTTACATCCACGCTGAATCCTATGCCGGTGGTGAATTGAAGCACGGCACGCTGTCACTCATCGAAGCCGGTGTTCCCGTCATTGCCTTGGCAACACAGGTCGAAGTCAAAGGCAAGATGATCAGCAATATCAAGGAAGTCAAAGCCCGCGATGCCTTTGTTGTCGGCATTGCCCAGGATGATGATACGGAAGTCGTCCATACCGTTGACACCTTGATTAAGGTTCCCGCATCGGACGATTTCGTCGTTTCGATTCTGGCTATCGTTCCGCTGCAGCTGTTGGCTTATTATATCGCTGTCAGCCGCGGAAACGACGTCGACAAACCGCGTAACCTGGCTAAGAGCGTTACGGTAGAATAATTGCATTACTCAGCCTGATTAGAGAGCTGTCCTTCGGGTCAGCTCTTTTTTTGTCGTTTCCGGCAGCCCTTTAGTCGCTGAATATAACCTTTCGTGTCACAACGGCGGTAAGGATTTTCTTTTTGTTCTATACTATACTTAACCCATTGACCGTGTATTGAAAGATGTGAGGTGTTGTCCTATGTCGCGCTTTATTAATAATTTGAAACGCCGCGTTGCCAAAGAACAGAAGAAAATCGTCTTGCCGGAATCGGAAAGCCGAAGAGTGCTCCAGGCTGCTGAACGGGTACAGGCCGAAGGCTTTGCCCGCCCAATCTTGATCGGCCGTCCGCAGAGCATCGTCGAAGTTGCCTCAGAGTATCAGATCGACATGGACGGCATTGAAATCATCGATCCCGAAACGTATCCCATGCTGGATACCTTTTGCCGCTACTATGCACAGCGGCGGGCGAAGAAAGGCATGACAGCTGCCGAGGCCCGGGAAACCCTGTTAACGAATTATATTTTCTTTGCTGCCTGTCTCGTCGTATTTGATATTGCCGACGGCATGGTCGCCGGCGCCGTCGCCACGTCATCGGAAGTCATTCGGGCGGCGCTGCAGGTCATCGGTCCCCATCCGGGCCTGTCAACGGTCAGCAGCTCCTTCATTATGATTACCGATAAGCCCCAGTTTGGCGACGACGGTATCTTCGTTATGGGCGACTGCAGCGTCGTCATTGAACCGAGTCCTCAGCAGCTGGCTGACATTGCTGTCAGCTGTGTGGAACGGGCTCGGAGGACGGCTCAGACCCTCGATCCGAAAGTGGCCTTTTTGTCTTACTCGACTATGGGCAGCGGTGCCGGAGAAGAAGTCGAGCGCGTCCGCGAGGCTGTCCGGCTTTTGCGGGACCGCAACGTCGACTTTGAGTTTGACGGCGATCTGCAGGCTGATGCTGCCTTGGTACCGCGCATTGCTCGTCAGAAAGCACCGGGGTCTGCTGTTGCCGGTCAGGCCAATGTCCTCGTATTTCCCAATCTCGTTTCCGGGAATATCTGTTATAAAATCCTCGAGCACTTGGCCGGTGCGACGGCATTGGGGCCCCTTCTCCAAGGGTTGGCTAAGCCGGTCATGGACTTATCCCGCGGCTGTACGGCAGAAGATATTACCGATGTCATTGCCATCTGCTGCAGCGATGCCATCTATATGCAGGCCGAAAAGAAACGGGATATGGTCTTTACTAGTCGCTTTGAAAAACTGGACAGTCGGGTAGCCGTCGAAAACCGCAATATTTCGATTCAATTTAATCCGGAAAAATGTAAGAACTGCACTCTTTGCCGCCGCCGCTGTGCTGAAGTCATGTCCATGACAGGCTATTATTCTTTGGAAAGTACGGGCGATGTTCCCATTTGCGTCCACTGCGGCCAGTGCTCTTTGACCTGCATGTTCGGGGCGACGACGACCGTTTCCCAGCGTGCTGAGATTCAACGGGCCATCGATGATCCCGATAAGGTCGTTGTATTCCAATCGTCCTCTTCGGTGAGCGTGGCCCTTGGCGATGCCTTCGGAAGGCCTTTTGGCGAAAACGTTCAGGGAAAAATGATTGCCGCCCTGCGCGGACTCGGCGGGGATTACGTCTTTGATACCAACTTCGGCGGCGACCTGGCCATTATGGAAGAAGCATCGGAACTCTTATCCCGCATGGAGAATAAGAAGGAACTCTTGCCGCAGTTTACCAGCAGTTGTCCGTCGTGGGTCGAGTTTACAGAAATCTTCTTTCCCGAACTGATTCCTCACCTGTCGACCGGGAGAAGTCCCAGCAGCATGCTCAGTCCGATGATAAAAACATATTTTGCCAAGCGAATGCATATCGATCCTTCCAAACTGGTCATCGTTTCGGTTACGCCCTGTACGGCGAAGAAGTCCGAAATTTCCAGACCGGAACAAAATACGGCCGGGCGCTATTGGCAGCATGAGGCCATGCGCGATACCGATTACTGCATTACGACGCGGGAGCTGGCGGCGTGGATTAAAGAAAAAGGCATCGATTTTGACCGCCTTGAAAATTCGACTTATGACAGCGTCTTTGGCGAATCGTCCGGCGGCGGTACTCTCTTTGGCAACAGCGGCGGCTTGATGGAAGGTGTCTTGCGGACCCTCGTTTATTTGAAGACTCATAAACCGGCCGATGAAGACTTTCTTCATTTTGAAGCCGTGCGCGGCCTGGAAGGGGTAAAGGAAGCGGGCCTGACCCTTGATAACGACATCATCCGCGTCGTCGCTGTCAGCGGACTGGCTAATGCTCGCCGGTTCATCAATTTGATGGAAGAAAAGCATTCGTGGAAAAAATACGCCTTTATCGAAATCATGGCCTGTCCCGGCGGCTGTATCGGAGGAGGCGGCCAGCCGCGGACTCAGCTGCCGCTGGAAATTCCGGCCAAGCGGGCCCGCATCGAAGCACTCTATGCAATGGACGCACAAAAGCCGACTCGCGCCAGCTGGGAAAATGGAGAGCTCCGGACCCTGTATGCCAAATTCTTGGGAGAACCTCTCAGTGAATTGTCGGAATCGCTGCTTCATACGCAGTACATCAATAAACATTACCTTTTGGGAAAGGAAGATAAGGTTCAGCCTATCCTGAAGTGAGGCCGTTCTTTTCGGCCATTCCAGACAGTCTTCGTCAATGCCGGCGGAGGCTGTCTGTCTTTTCCGGCTTGCTTTCTTTTACATCTGCCTTATAATAAAATCAATACACATGATGCGGAAAGGATAGTTATGAGCCGGTATATTACGTCTTTAAAACAACGGGCGGCTTCAAAACCTCAAAAAATCGTCCTGCCTGAAAGCGATGATCTTCGGATACTGCAGGCCGCCGATCGGGTCTTGGCAGAAAAATTGGCCATCCCGGTATTGATCGGGAAGCGGCAGGACATTCGGGAACTGGCCCTTCGATACCAACTCGACCTGGAAGGGGCTGAAATGATTTACCCGAAAGACCATCGGGATTTTGACCGATTCGCCAAAGCCTATGCCCATCGGCGGCGGGCATCGGGAATGACCCTGGAAGAAAGTCGTCGCTTTTTGCGGAATCCCCTTTATTTTGGGGCCTCTCTGGTCGCGTCGGGAGAAACGGCCGGTATGGTAGTGGGACTGGAAACGCCGGCACCGGAAGTCCTTCATGGGGCCCTGCAGATCATCGGAACGGCTGATGGAATCGATACCGTGAGCAGTTCCTTTATTCTTCTCACCGATATGATGCAGTTTGGCCACGATGGCGTCCTGGTCGTCGGCGACGGTGATGTCATTCCGACGCCGGATGAATATCAATTGGCGGACATTGCCTGCAGCTGCGTCGACAGGGCGAGACGAACCTTGAAAATCGAGTCCCCTAAGGTCGCCTTATTATCGTATTCGACGATGGGCAGTGAACGGGGATCCGGTGCCGATACGGTACGCAAAGCCGTCCAGGTCTTAAGCGACCGCAATGTCGATTTTCTCTTTGACGGGGAGATGGAAGTGGATATAGCTCTCGTACCGGCCTATGCCAAACGGTGGGCTCCGCGTTCTCCCGTAGCCGGTAAGGCGGATATCCTCGTCTTTCCCGACCTGAATACGGGGAATATTTGCTGTAAGATGTTGGAACACGTCGCCGGGGCCACTGTTCTCGGACCACTCCTGCAGGGATTGGCTAAACCGGTCATGAATCTGTCCCGGGCATCGACGGTGGAGACTATCGTCGATACGATTACGGTTTGCTGCTGCGATGCTTTAGATGAAATCGTATAGTCTGTTTTGAAAAATAGTGTACAAAATAAAGCGCGGCTGTCTTGACAATCCTGATATATCATAGTATACTGAAGAAGTTGTGGGGCAAAACCCTATACACCGGCTGAGACAACAGCTGCGAAGCATCTTTTGAAAGTTCTTTCAAAAACGTGCTTGACAAGCTCCTTCGAGTTTGGTAAGATAAACAAGTCGTCACTACGACGACAGATGACCTTTGAAAACTGAACAATGAACTGAATGAACGCCAGTAAATAAATCTTTAGATTTGTTTATACCGAGTTTTACTCGGGAGTGCAGGTCATTTTCGTA
>NZ_UQBH01000008.1 GCF_900539295.1 uncultured Megasphaera sp. | reverse complement strand
CAATAAAGGCTTATAGCCGCCCGTCGAGCCACCCGTTTTACGGGTGGAGGCGACTGGCCCCAAAGATTTACCTGCCTCCGGAAAATTTCCAGGCCTCCCATTTTTCCCTCGAACATGCAAAACGACCGCCCCTGCCGTTTTTAGGACGGCAGAGAATTTCAGGCGGCAGACAAAAAAAGCCACCGCCGGAGGATTTCCGACGATGACTTTTCTCATCTTATCTGTTACTGCAAGTTTTTCGTTAACAATTCATTGACGACGCCAGGATTGGCGCGGCCTTTCGTTTCTTTCATGATCTGACCGACGAGGAAGCCGATGGCTTTCTTCTTGCCGGCTTTGTAGTCTTCAACGGACTGGGGATTGGCGGCGATGACTTTCTTCACCAATTCTTCGAGAGCGCCCGTATCGGTAATCTGTACCAGGCCCTGTTCTTTGACGACGTCTTCGGCCGACTTGCCGGAGGTCCACATTTTCGGAAGGACTTTCTTGGCGATCTTACCGGAAATCGTGCCTTTGGAGATGAGCTTCAAGAGGCCGGCTAAGGCTTTCGGATCGACAGGTGATGCCGTAATGCCAATGCCTTCTTCATTCAGTTTCTTAGCGAATTCGCCGAGCATCCAGTTGGCTGCTTCTTTGGCATCGACGCCTTCGCCTACGACGGTTTCAAAGTAGTCTGCCGTCTGTTTTTCCAAGGTCAGGAGATTAGCGTCGTATTCGGAAAGGCCCAATTCGTCCTGGAAGCGCTGGCAGCGAGCATCGGGCATTTCCGGAAGTTCTTTGCGAACTTCTTCAATATATTCCGGCGAGACTTCGATAGGAATGAGGTCCGGTTCCGGGAAGTAACGGTAATCGCTGTCCCCTTCTTTGACACGCTGGAGGATGGTTACGCCTTTAGCTTCATCCCAGCCGCGGGTAGCCTGCTGAATCGTGCCGCCTTCTTCGAGAATCTGTGCCTGGCGGACGGCTTCGTATTCAATCCCCTTCTGAACGGCACTGAAGGAGTTGATGTTCTTGATTTCCGTCTTGGTGCCGAGAGTCGTCGAACCGACGGGGCGGATGGAAATATTGGCGTCACAGCGCATACTGCCTTCTTCTAAGCGGCAGTCGGATACACCGAGGTACTGCATGATGGAGCGCAATTTTTCAAGGTAAGCCCGAGCTTCAGCACCGCTGCGCAGTTCCGGTTCGCCGACGATTTCAAGGAGGGGTACGCCGGTACGGTTGTAGTCGACGCGGCTCGAGTCAGATGTGGCGATGGTGCTGCCGCTGTGGACGAGCTTGCCGGCGTCTTCTTCCATGTGGATACGGGTCAAATGGATGCGGCGCTGCTTGCCGTCGACGTCGATGTCGATGTAGCCGCCTTTGCAGATCGGCAGGTCGAACTGGGACGTCTGGAAGTTCTTCGGAAGGTCCGGATAGTAGTAGTTCTTACGGTCAAATTTGCTGAAGGGCAAAATGTCGCAGTGCAGGGCCAAGCCCGCCTTTACGGCATAGTGCAGGACTTCTTTATTGAGTACGGGCAGGACGCCTGGCAGGCCTAAGCAGACCGGGCAGACGTGGGTATTCGGTTCAGCGCCGAATTCCGTGCTGCAGCCGCAGAAAATCTTGGTTTTCGTTTTTAATTCGACATGGACTTCCAAGCCGATAACGGATTCATATTTCATCAAATTTCAACCTCCCCCATGGGCGACGGCATGCGAAGATCCGTCCGATTCTGTTCAAACGTATAGGCCGCACGGAGCAGTGTCGCTTCGTCGAGAGCCTTGCCGATGAGCTGCATGCCGATGGGCAGGCCGTCTTTGTAGCCGCAGGGAATGCTGATACCCGGAAGGCCGGCCAGGTTCAAGGGAACGGTGCAGACGTCGCCGAGGTACATAGCCAGGGGATCGCCGCTGTTCTGACCGATCTTGAAGGCCGTATCGGGAGCCGTCGGCGTCAAGAGGATATCGCATTTCTTAAGGGCTTCATCGAAGTCCTGTTTCATCAGGGTACGGACTTTCATGGCCTGCAGGTAGTAAGCGTCGTAGTAACCGGAGCTCAATACGTAGGTACCGAGGAGGATACGGCGCTTGACTTCGTCGCCAAAGCCTTCCGTACGGGTCTTGATGTACATGTCGACGATGTCCTTGCCGTCGACGCGCATGCCAAAGCCGACACCGTCGTAGCGGGCCAGGTTGGAGCTGGCTTCAGCCGGGGCGATGATGTAGTAAGCAGCGATGCCGTACTTCATGTTTGGCATGCTGATAGGAACGATTTCGGCGCCCAGTTTCTTATAGGTATCCATGGCGTCGTCGAGGGCTTTGCGGGAGGCAGCGTCCAGGCCTTCGCCGAAGAATTCTTCCGGGATGCCGATCTTAAGGCCTTTGACGTCGTTTACCAGAGCCTGTTTATAATCCTGTTTTTCCTGCGGAATCGAGGTCGAATCCTTGGAATCGTGGCCGGCAATGGCGTTCAAGACGATGGCGCAGTCTTCGACGTCGTTAGTAAGGGTACCGATCTGGTCCAACGAGGAGGCGTAAGCGATGAGGCCGTACCGGGATACAAGGCCGTACGTCGGTTTGAGGCCGACGACGCCGCAGTAAGCGGCCGGCTGGCGGACCGATCCGCCCGTATCGGAACCGAGAGCCCAAACGGCAGAGCCGGAGGCGACAGCGGCTGCCGAACCGCCGGAAGAACCGCCGGGGACGCAGTCGAGGTTCCACGGGTTGTGCGTTTCATGGAAGGCCGAGTTTTCCGTCGAGCTGCCCATGGCGAATTCGTCCATGTTGGCCTTGCCTAAGCTGATATAATCGGAAGCGGCCAATTTTTCGATGACCGTCGCATTATACGGTGCCTTGAAATGTTCAAGGATCTTCGAAGCGCAGGTTGCCTGCTGGCCTTCGATGCAGATATTGTCTTTAATCGCACCAGGAATGCCGGCCAAGTCGGCAATCGTTTCGCCGGCGGCGATTTTTTCATCGACGGCAGCGGCTCCTTTGAGGGCGCCTTCGCGGCTGTCCGATAAGAAAGCCCGTACCTTCGGTTCTACCGTATCTTTATGGGCAAGAAAAGCTTTGGTCACTTCGACGGCAGATACGTCGCGGCGGACGAGCTTTTCATGTAGTTCATGAATGGTTAACATACATAGGCCTCCTATTAATCCTGAATGACTTTCGGAACTTTGAAGCAGCCTTCGTCTTGTTCCGGCGCATTTTGAAGCGCTTTTTCATTAGAGATCGACGGCTGGGGCACGTCGTCGCGCATGACGTTGGACATGGCGACGGCATGGGCTGTCGGCTTGACGCCGGTCACGTCGACCTGACCTAAGAGATCCATGTACGATAAGATGTCGTTCAGCTGTTTCCCGACCGTTTCGATCTGGTCGTCTTTGACTTCCAGTCGGGACAACAGTGCGATTTTCTTTATTTCTTCGGCACTGATTTTCATACTGACACTCCTTGCAGAAAAATTTGGCATTGACAAATCGAAAGGCTTTGTCAACATTCATACATATACAATTTAATCACCTTTTGCTGTATTTTGCAAGCGCAGGCGGCCCGGCAGCCAAAAGGCCCGCTCCGGGCAAGGAAAAAGGCGCCTGTCACGACAAGCGCCGAAGGCCTTTTAAAAGGACGCTCCCCTTTTCGGCCTTACCGCACCATCATGTCGCGGATAGTCACATCGGGATGATGGTACTGATCTTCCGGCAGGACGGTCTTTCCGTGGACGGTCACGGCCTGATGAGGGCACCAGTGCAGGCAGGCCAGGCAGCGGCTGCAGCGGTTGTCCATCACCGGTTTGTCATCGTCCTGACGGATGTTTTCGACGGGGCATACATGGGCGCAGATGCCGCAGGACACGCATTTATTTCGATCGACGGCCGGCGTCAGCCAGTAATTCCCGAAACTCCGCAAAGGGCCGAAATTCATAATCGCCGCTGCAGCCGAACCGGTTACGGCCGACGTATCGCGGACCTGACGGCGGATGTCCTCGGCGCAGTCGTGGAGGATGTCATCGGCCCGATCGAGGCGATTCATATCATAGTGAATATGGCGGCGCGAGGCGACGGTACTGTTGGCAATCATGGGCAGCACTTCGCCGTACGAAAGGGTGCATCCCCGTTTCTGTAAGAGTCGGTCCAAGGTCTGAAGGGCCCGGCCGGCCGTTCCCCCACAGGTGGCGATGCCAAAGAAGTACGTCCCCTTATCGAGGGGCGCCTCGGCGATGAAATCCCGTACCGGTTCCGGTACGTCGCCGAAATAGACGGGAAAGACGATGCCGAACCTGCGATGGGGCAAGTGTTCGGGCTGTCGTGCGATCTGAGTCAGCGGCAGGGCCCTGTCACCGATCAGTTCAGCCAATTTTCTGGCTGCATATAAGGAATTGCCCGTTCCTGAAAAATAACCAATCATAAAGTCTCCACCTCAAAGACGGCTGCCCTCTCCTATGAGAAGGCCGCCGTTAATTTATCTCTATTATAGCATGAAGGACCTGTTCTGTCTTGAGGTGTGTTAGATATAACCGCGCTCACAAAGGCTGACGAAGATGCCGTCGCCGATGATGATGTGGTCCAAAACGGGGATTTCCATGATCTGCCCGGCTTCGGCGATGCGCCGGGTAATGCGGATGTCGTCCTTGCTCGGCTCGGGGTTTCCTGACGGGTGGTTGTGAATGAGGACGACGGCTGCCGCGTTGTAGCGCAGGGCATAGCGAAAGACGTCGCGGCCCTTAGCCAGGCTGGCATCGATGGTGCCGATGGTCAGCGTGCGGTAGGTAATGAGCTGGTTCTTGGTCGATAAGTAGACGGCGCCGAACTGTTCCTGCGGTAAAAAGCGCAGGTCTTCCATGACGTAGCCGGCAATGGCGTCGGGCGTACTGAAATCAGGGGCCGACCGCAGGGCCTGCTGGCGGGAAATGCGCCGGCCAAGCTCGATGGCGGCGCAGACGGTGACCGCCTTTTCTTCGCCGATGCCTCGGATGTTGCAGAGGTCATCGACACTGGCTGTGCTGAGGTAACAGAGATTTTCACCGGGCAGAGAACGGATGACCTGGCGCGATACGTGGAGTACCGAGCGGCCCTTGGTCCCTGTCCGCAGCAAGATGGCCAGTAAATCCTGGTCGGTCACTGCCGCCGGTCCGTGGCGGATAAATTTCTCTCGCGGTTTCTCACAAACGGCGAGTTCCCTCACCGGCGTATTCATACACGGACCTTGGCCTTATGAAAGAGCTTGCAGACCTGCGACAAGGGCAGGCCGACGACGTTGGTATAGGAGCCGTTGATCTTATCGACAAAGGCCGCTGCCCGGCCCTGGATGCCGTAGCCGCCGGCCTTATCGAGGGGTTCACCGGAGGCGACGTAGGCCTTCATTTCTTTTTCCGTCAGATGGCGGAACCAAACTTTCGTTTCGACGACCTTGGTATATTCCTTCTTGTCGTTGACCAAGGCGATGCCCGTATAGACAGAATGCTTCTTGCCCGACAGTTCGTGCAGCATGGCCATGGCCGCCGTACCATTTTTCGGTTTGCCCAGCATGACGCCGTCGATGGCGACGATGGTATCGGCACCGAGGACCCACTGGCCCGGGAATTTTAGGGCTACATCGCGGGCCTTGCCCAGGGCCTGATCCTGAACGTACTTCTGCGGATCTTTCTTCTTCGGCGATTCTTCATTATAGGTACTCGGGTTGACCATGTAGGCCACGCCGATTTGTGTCAACAGTTCGCGTCGGCGCGGCGAACCAGAGGCTAAAATAAGCATGTAATCCCTCCTAGGTAGGTGTTACTGAAAATGGCGAAAGAGCACGGCAGCTAAAAGGATGCCGATGATGCTCAAGAGATTCGGTGCCAAATGGATGCCAAACTGCAATTCCATGACATAGAGATTGAAGTGCATCTGCTGGATGTTTAAAATTTCATAATGCTGGGTCAGGGCCGGCATCACGCCCTGCAGGGCCGGAACGGCATATAAGGCTTCCCCGACGATACCGCCGAGGATGCCGCCGGCAATCAAAAAGATCAGTAACGACAGCCAGCTGTATGAGCCAAGTGTTTTCATGTTCCCCTCCATTATATACACAATGAGAAGAAAGGGTTGCCCCTTCTCAGAAAATTCTAATCCTTCCGGAGAAAGACAACCCTTTTATCATCGGCTTATTGATTTTTCTGCTTCTGCATCTTAGCCCACGTGTCGCGGAGGCCGACGATGCGGTTGACGACCATGTGATCGTCCGTCGTATCGGGGTCGATGACGAAGTAGCCCTGGCGCAGGAATTGGAATTTATCGCCGGCTTTGTAGTCAGCGATGGCCTTTTCGGCTTTGCTGTGGTAGACGACGAGGCTGTCGGGATTGATCATGTCGAGGAAATCCTTGGCTTCCTCGCTGTCGCCGTCGTCATCGCGAAGGAGGTAGTCGTAGACCCGCGTTTCGACATCGACGGCGTCTTCGGCATTGACCCAGTGGAGGGTACCCTTTACTTTGCGGTCGGCATTGGCACCGCTGCCGCTCTTCGATTCCGGGTCGTAGGTGCAGCGAAGTTCGACGATGTTGCCGGCTTCATCTTTGACGACTTCTTCGCATTTAATGATGTAGGCGTATTTCAAGCGGACTTCTTTGCCCGGAGCCAGGCGGAAGAACTTCTTGACCGGTTCTTCCATGAAGTCGGCCCGTTCGATGTATAAATGCTTGCTGAAGGTCATGTCCCGCGTGCCCATGGCTTCATTTTCCTGGTTATTGTCGGCCTTCATCTGTTCCGTCTGGCCGTCGGGATAGTTGGTCAGGACGACCTTGATCGGGTCGATGACGGTCATGAAGCGCGGAGCCTTCATCTTGAGGTCTTCGCGGATGCAGTATTCGAGGAGGGAAATGTCGACCATGCTGTCGGCTTTGGCAACGCCGATGCGTTCACAGAAGTCACGGATCGATTCCGGCGTATAGCCCCGGCGGCGAATGCCGGAAATGGTCGGCATACGGGGATCGTCCCAGCCGCTGACGATGCCCTTTTCGACGAGGGTACGCAGTTTGCGCTTGCTGGTGATCATCTTGGTGACGTTGAGGCGGGCGAATTCGATCTGACGAGGCTTCTGCCCTTCCGGATCTTCCCAGTCTTCGAGGACCCAGTTGTACAACGGGCGATGGGCTTCAAATTCGAGGGTGCAGATGGAATGGGTAACCCGTTCGATAGCGTCCGATACGGGATGAGCCAAGTCGTACATAGGATAGATGCACCACTTGCTGCCCGTCCGGTGATGGTCGGCGTGGACGATGCGGTAGAGGACGGGATCGCGCATGTTGAGGTTGGGGCTGGCCATGTCGATTTTGGCACGGAGGACCTTTTCGCCGTCGGCGTACTTGCCTTCCTTCATTTCTTCAAAGAGCTGCAGGTTTTCTTCGACGCTGCGGCTGCGGTACGGGCTTTCCTTGCCCGGTTCGTTGAAGGTGCCGCGGTAGGCCCGGATTTCGTCGCCCGATAAGTCATCGACATAGGCTTTGCCCAAACGGATCAACTTCTGCGCGTAGGCATAGAGCTTATCGAAGTAGTCCGACGCATAAAACAGGCGGTCGTCCCAGTCAAAGCCCAGCCATTTGACGTCGCGCTTAATGGAGTCGACGTATTCCGTATTTTCCTTGGACGGGTTGGTATCGTCAAAGCGAAGGTTAGTCAGGCCGCCGTATTTCTTGGCGATGCCGAAATTCAGGCAGATCGATTTCGCATGGCCCAGGTGGAGATAGCCATTCGGTTCCGGCGGGAAACGGGTATGTACTCGATTGCCGTATGTATTTTTTTCGCTGTCTTCATCGATAATGGTTTCAATAAAATTTTTGGTCGTTTCGTTATCCATCGATGTGTCTCCCCTTTTATCTATGTATGAATGCTTGTTCAGTATTTAATTATACCTTGTATTGCCTTATCTTTGCAACTCATATACCCCATCAGAATAACCGTCGCCTGACAGAGAATGTCTTTCTCCCGACTGGCGGAGACTTTCCTTTGGACAGAGAAAAAGGGGCATGATATAATTTAGCTTATAAAAAAGATAAAGGAGTCGATGCTGCAATGATAAAAAAATTAGTCACCTTTGAGGACCTCGGTTTCGTCCAATGGGGCGTCCTCGATGAGTCGGAAACGGCCGTCTACGGGGCCATTCCCTTAGAAGAAGCCTTCTTTACGCCCCTTCCGGAAACGCTCTTAGAATTCATCCGACAGGGCAACGACGGCATCTTAGCCTTAGCCGACGCCCTCGAACAGAACGAAAAGACCGGCGCCGTCAAGGCCAAGCCCCTCGACACGGTCCGTATCATGGCCCCCATTCCCCATATGGAACGGAACGTCTTCTGCATCGGCAAAAACTACGCCGACCACATCGCCGAATTCGATAAAACGGCCATGCCGGACAAACCGAAGTGCCCTGTCATCTTCACCAAGGCCACGTCGGCCGTCATCGGGCCGGAAGATGCCATCGAACCTCATAAGAACGTAACTGAACAGGTCGATTACGAAGGGGAACTGGCCGTCGTCATCGGCAAAGAAGGGTCGGACATCCCGGTCAGCGAAGCCATGGATCACGTCTACGGCTTCACCATCTTAAACGACGTAACGGCTCGGGACCTCCAAGCCAACCACGTCCAATGGTTCCACGGCAAGAGCCTCGACACCTTCTGCCCTATGGGCCCCTACGTCCTCCTGCGCGACGCAGCCCCTGAAACCTTTGACATCATCACCAAAGTCAACGGCGAAGTCCGCCAGGACGGTTCGACTGGCGAATTCATCTTCACCATCCCCGAACTGATCCACACCATTTCCCAGGGCACGACCCTCTTCCCGGGCGACGTCATCGCAACGGGCACGCCAAGCGGCGTCGGCGTCGGCTTTAACCCGCCCCGCTTCCTCCATTCCGGTGACACCGTCGAAATCACCATCCCGGCCATCGGGACCTTGAAAAATAAAGTAAAATAAGGCTCAAGGCACATAACCTGGCATACAAAAAAGGAGCTGCGGAGAAATGATCACTCATTTCTCTGCAGCTCCTTTTATAGTGGTATCTCAAACGGGAAGGCCCTTACGACGGGTTTTCTTCCTGTTTCTGAAGCACACTGTGTTTACGGCCGTAGACGAAGTAGATCAGCCAGCCAAGAATCGTCCAGCCCGAAAACAGCATCAGCGTATGCGGCGACAATTCAAAGAAGATGAATGCGCAGCAGATGAAGCCTAAGGGTGCAATGATGTGGACAGCGGGGCAGCGGAATCCGCGCGGATGATTCGGATAGATGCGGCGCAGAACCAAGATGCCGACGCTGGAGCACAAGAAGGCGAAGATCGTACCGGCGCTGCAGGTTTCAGCGACGATATGGATCGGCGTGAAGCCCGTAATGCAGGCGACGATGATACCGATGACGATCTGAATGATGTACGGCGTCTGGAACTTGGGATGAACCTTGTAGAGGCTCATCGGCATGAGGCCGTCACGACTCATGGAGTAAAGGGCACGGCTCTGAGCAAAGAGCATGCCCAGGACAACCGTCGACAGGCCGCAGATAGCGCCGGTGCCGACGATGGCCGAACCGAGGTGAAGGCCGATGTACTCAAGAACAAACGATGCCGGTGCTGCCGTATCCAACATGGGATACGGAACGACGCCGGTCATGGTCGCACAAACGGCGATGTAGAGGACCGTACAGATAGCCAGAGCCGAGATGATGCCGATCGGCATATCCCGTTTCGGGTTCTTCGTTTCTTCGGCAGCCGTCGACAAGGCGTCGAAGCCGAGGTAAGCGAAGAACAGGACGGCGGTCCCGGCGAAGACACCGTGGACGCCATACGGCAGGAAGGGTTCCCAATTCATCGGTTCAATATGGGGGCCTGCCAGGAAGAGGAACAAGAAAATCGTCCCGATTTTAACGTAGACCAAAATGCGGTTGACGTGCGCACTTTCGCGAACGCCGACGACGAGCAGAGCCGTCGTCAATGCAACGATGAGCACAGCCGGTAAGTTAATGATGCCTCCATCTGCCGGAACGGCCGTCAAGGCCTTGGGAAGGTCGATGCCCATGGAATGCAGGATCCCGACGAAGTAGGCCGACCAGCCGCCAGCAACGGCGCTGGCACCGACAGAGTATTCCAAAATCAAACTCCAACCGACCCACCATCCGAAGATTTCACCGAGCGATGCATAGGCGTAGGTATAGGAGCTGCCTGATACAGGCAAGAACGAAGCTAATTCAGAATAGGCCAAACACACAAACGCACATGTGACGGCTGCAAATACGAAGGATAACATCAGGCCAGGGCCAGCGTATTTTGCAGCGCCGATACCGGTCAGAACAAAGATCCCCGTACCAATAATGATGCCCAGACCCATCATGGTGATGTCGAAGGCTCCTAAAGCCTTGTTCAACTTCTTTTCTTTCGTATGGGCCAGCAAATCATCGAAGGATTTACGGCGTAAAATGTCCATAAGCTCATCCCCTGTCTGTTATTTCGCTGTCACACCGTTAGACGAAGAGGAGAAAATGCTTTTCCAGATGAAGCCGATGACGAACCCGGCGATGGTAAAGCATACCCAGCCCATCCCCAACGAGTGGAGCGGTACCATAGTAGCAAAGATAGTATCAATATGTCCAAGTGAGAATTCAGCAGTCTGAAGTCCCGTAACAATAGCCGGAATTAAGGTTAAACCAATCGTCCATGCATAGACACACTGCCGTCCGTCAAAGGTCTTGTGAAGGAAGGCCAAGATAATGATGGCGACGACCAACGGATAGATGAACATCAGGACCGGAATGGCGGCGGTGATGATCGTCTTCAGACCGAACATAGCGACGAAGAAGGAAATGAGGGTAAAGATGACAACCCATTTCTTGTAGCCCAATTTGATCAGTTCATTGAAGTACGATGCGCAGGACGTAATCAGGCCGATAGCCGTCGAGAGACAAGCCAAGAGAACGATGACGGCCAGGATGACAGCACCAGCGTTGCCGAAGAGGATCATAGCACTCTTAGAAAGAACGGGAGCACCCGTTTCCTGAATACCGAAAGCTGCGACGCTGTCAGCGCCGATTTTAGCAACGAAGATGTAAACGAAGCCCAAGCAGCCGACGGCGATAGCACCGGCTTTAAATACTTCTCTCGTAATAGCCGCCGGCGTCGTTGCCCCGTCTTCCATGACGAATTCAATAACCAGGATGGCAAATACTAAGGAAGCGATGGCGTCCATCGTATTGTAACCGTCGAGGATACCCTGAACGGCAGCGACGGTAGCCGTGCCGTAAGCAGCGATCGGTTCCTGCGGCGAGCCAAGGGGCGTAATGAAGGATTTCGCGATGAGCAGTAAAATAGCGACGAGCAGTGCCGGCGTTAAGATCTTGCCAATGCGGTCAACTAATTTCTGCGGCGAAATGGATAACCATAAAGAAATGAGGAAGAATAAAACCAAAAAGCCCGTCATGATGGCTTCACTGCCGCCGCTTTGCAAGAAAGGACGAACGGCGATTTCGTAAGAAACACTGCCCGTACGAGGAATCGCGAAGAACGGCCCAATGGTCAAATAACTGATGACCGTGAAGAAGAGACCGTATGCCGGATGGACGCGGCCAGCCAGCTCCTGCAGGTTCTTACAGCCTGAATAGCCCATGGCCAGGACGCCTGCCAAGGGCAAGCCGACACCGGTGACGACGAAGCCCAAGACGGCCCACCAGACGTTGACGCCGGCAGCCTGACCCATGGCAGCCGGGAAGATCAGGTTCCCGGCCCCGAAAAACAGCGCGAACAGCATAAGCCCGATGGCTACCGTTCTGTTTCCCTTATTTTCTCCCATAATAACACTCCTCCTATCAATAAATCGTGTCAATAAATAATAAGGACGCTGAATCGATTAAATTAAATAATTTAATCTTGAATTTATTTTATCATAAAAAACGGAAAAAATCACAAAAACGCATCAACTTTAATCTAATTCTAATAGACAAATGTCTACCGTTTAATATTTTTTTGTAGATTGCGTAAATTCATTAGTTTTTCTTGTAAAATCTGAATGAGCGATTTGTTTTCCCAAGGAGATCGGACAGCTGTCCTTATATATGACGGCGATAAACCGACGTAATTGGCACAGGAGCGGACCAAAATGCCCTCGTCCCGAAGGGCTTCGATGAGGGGCTCTGCCGGGATGTCGTCAGCCAGTCGCCATAGGAGGAAATTGACGCTGGGACGGCAGACTTCAAGGCCCGGCAATTGTTTTAAAGCCTCATAAAGGCCGTCTCGTTCGGCAGCGACGAGGCGGCGCGACGCTTCCTGGTATGCCCGATCTTCGAGGGCGGCCACGCCGGCATACTGGGCCAGGACATTGACGTTCCAGTCGTCTTTATGGCCTTCCATGAGACTCCGCCGCAAGGGCGTCGTCACACCGAAACCAAGGCGCAGGCCGGGCAGGGCATAAAATTTGGTCAGGGACCGGATGACCAACAAGGAATCACATCGTTCTGCCAGGTCGACGACGGAATACGCCTTATCCGATGGGAGAAAATCGAGAAAAGACTCGTCGACGATGATGTCCGTCCCCTTGCGGGCCGCAAGGTCCGTAAGGGATGCCAATTCATGAGCCGAGGCCAAGGTCCCAGTGGGATTATTGGGATTGCCGATGATGATACAGTCGACGTGGCCGCAGGCCGCTCGCAGCCTTTTCCAAGGAAAGGCAAAATCGTCATCGGCCGCCAGATGGCAGTAGTCGATGACGGTGCCCGAAGCCCTGGCCGCCCGCTCGTACTCACTGAAAGACGGGACGGGAATCAAGACCCGCCGCGGCCGGAAGGCGTGCATGTAGAGGTAAAAGAGTTCGGCTGCCCCATTCCCTAAGAGAAGTGAATCAGAAGAGACACCGTAGGCTTTTTCAAGGGCCGACCGGAGAGCCATCCCTTTAGGATCGGGATAGTGGACGACGGCATCCAGATGAGCGGCCATAGCTTCTTTTACTGCCGGCGACAGGCCGAGAGGATTGATGTTGGCACTGAAATCAATCCACGTCTTCCCTTCCGGCGGCGCCTGGTAAATGTTGCCGCCATGCTCAAATCGCTGAATCAATAGCATTTCACCTCCTTTCGATAAAGATGCCGCCCGACTGTAAATGGACCGTCCCGGCATAGGTCCACTGCGGAAACTGCGCCGTCAACGGCCGGACGATGTCGGAAAGGACCTCCCCTTCCCGGCCCTTCTTAAAAAAGACGCCGGCTACGGTCCCGCTGTGGGCCGTATTGACCCCGACGACGCCAGGACACGGAAGGGCTGCTGCTACAAAGGCCGGAAAGTCAGGCTTTTCCAGGAGGACCTGATTGGCAAGAGCGCTGTAGGTGGCTGCCTTACCCAATTTTTCCGGCGTCAAAGGCCTTTCTAAGAGGGCCAAGCCGGCAGCGATGGCCGTCGAATCAGGATGCCGACGAGCCCTTCCCTTGCCATGGAAGGTCACGGTGTCGACGGTGCCGCCGGCGTCAAAGACGGCGATGGCAAGATCAGGAACGGGGTGAAGGCGGTCCCGGATTTCCCCCGTATCGGGCTCGATGACGGCCAGGCCCCGACAAAAAACGCCGTCTGTCGGCTCGATAGAAGCTGCCAGGCGGCCTATGTCTTCTTCTCTAATGCGCCGTCCCGAAGCGGCCCCGACGGCAGCCAGGACGGCGCAGATGTCGGCGGAGCTCGAGGCCATGCCCTTGCCGACGGGAAGGTCCGACGTCAGGCAAAAGTCGTAAGGCAGGTCCAACACCCGGCAGTAGTCCCGGGCCAGGTCAAAGGCCCATTTCGCCTTGACGCCTCCGCCCATGAGCCGGCCCGTGCCGGGACGGACCGTGACCGTACTATAGCGGTCGATGGGACAGGTCACTAAAAAAGGTTCATCGTGCCAATAGCCCTGCATGATTTCGCCGCAGGAACCGGGCACGCGGACGATCAGCTCCATAGGCCGTACCGTGCCCAAGACAAGAGGGCCGTCAAGACGCCTGCCAGAAGAGACGAACCGTACATGAGGCGGATGGTCTGTTTAATGTGGATCGGTTCCAGTTCGCGGCCGGCATCACCCATGTATTCTCGGAAAGTATCCTTCCCGAAATAACGGTTGTGGCCGCCGAGACGGATTCCCAAGGCTCCGGCAACGGTCGCTTCGGCATAACCGCCGTTGGGACTGGGATGCTTTTTCGCATCGCGGCGCATGATCTGCCAGGCCTGTTTGTAGTCATAGCCGAGGATGGCGGCTACGGCAATCAATAAGAGTCCCGTCAGCCGGGCCGGGATGTAGTTTAAGACGTCGTCGACGCGGGCGGCGACGCGGCCAAAGTAAATATAGCGGTCGTTCTTATAGCCGATCATGGAATCAAGGGTATTGGCTGCCCGGTAGACGACGGCCAAGGGCAGGCCGCCGAGGGCGAAGAAAAATAAGGGCGAAATGATGCCGTCGACAGTATTTTCGGCAATCGTTTCTACTGTCGCTCTCGTCACTTCCGGACTGTCGAGGTGCTTCGTGTCCCGGCCGACGATTTGACCGACCTTGATGCGGGCCATGCGCAGGTGGCGGCGCAGGAGATAGTTATAAATATCGCGGCCGGCCTTGGCCAGGCTGTGGGGGCAGATCATAAAGGACAGGATGAGGCCCTGGATGGCGTAATTCACCCCTTGGTGCGGGAGAAATTCCAAGATCAGGACGATGGCCAGGGTCAGATTATAGAAAAATAGCAGGGTAATGAATACCAACAGGCCGCCTAAGATGAAATGCTCCCACTTGGATGATTTTTCATTGTAAAAGAAGCGTTCCAGCATACTGATAAAGGACCCCATCAAGGCGACGGGATGGAGCGTCGTCCGCGGGTCGCCGATGATAAAATCGATAATAAAAGCCGTGATGACCGTAATCATCGTATCCCCTCCTCTATAATGCGCTGCAGGCGCGGCATGTCGAGACTGTCGCGAACGACGGCAGCCAGACGGTCGTACTTCTCTTCTTTTTCCTGTCGGTAATGCAGGGAAACGGGAAGATTCGGCCAGCCTTTGCGGCAGCGCAGGACATTCAAGAACCGGCGCCGGAAGTCGTCGTTGTCAAAGATGCCGTGAATATAAGTTCCCCAGGCCAGGCCGTCCCGGCGAGCCGCTCCCACCGTAATCTGACAAGGCTGCTGCGACCGGCTGGTGACGACGAAGGGATAGGCATCGCGGCCGTCAGCCTCGGTCCGTCCCATGTGGATTTCATAGCCCGTAAGCGCCCCGGCGTCAATAGACTCGCCTAAAAAAGGCAGGCTCCGGCATTCGGCCGTCACTTGAAAAGTCAGCTTTTCCGGGCTGAAGGTCGTCGTCCCCTGCAGGAGGTGCAGGCCTTCGACGGATTTCAAATCGGATTCGCTCCTGTCGGGATCGACGACGGCATCGCCCATCATCTGATAGCCGCCGCAGATACCGATGACCGGTTTCCCTTGCTTCATAAAGGCCTTAAGGGCCTGATCCCAGCCGTGTTCTTTTAGGAACAACAAGTCTTCCGTCGTGTTCTTACTGCCCGGCAGGATGACGGCGTCGGCACCAGAAAGTTCGTCAGGCCCGCTGATATAATAAAGATCCGTATCTTTTTCCCGCGACAAGCTGTCGAAGTCGGTAAAATTAGAAATCTTCGGGACCTTGACGACGGCGATGTTGATGTTGTCCGGCGACGGACCGCATCCCTTCTCTTCGAGGGAGACGGAATCTTCATCGTCAATGCCGAGGTCGCCAATGTAAGGAATGACGCCTAAGACGGGCTTTCCCGTCTTTTTTTCTAAGAACTCGACGGCCGGCGTAAAGAGCGATACGTCGCCGCGGAATTTATTGATAATGAGGCCTTTGACGTGAGCCCGCTCTTCTTCGTCGAGGAGCTCCAAGGTGCCGACCAGGGCCGCCAGGGAGCCGCCGCGGTCGATGTCGGCCACCAAGAGGACCGGTGCGCCCAAATATTTGGCGACGCGCATATTGACGATGTCGTGGTCTTTGAGGTTGATCTCGGCGGGACTGCCGGCACCTTCGATGACCAGTCGGTCGTAGGCCTTGTCGAGGCGTGAAAGCGCAGCCTTTACGGCGTCAAAGGCCTTGATGGCATAGCCCTTGTGGTATTCCCGGGCCGACATATTACCGACGGGCTTTCCGCCGATGATGACCTGGGAGCAGGCATTTCCCGTAGGCTTTAAGAGGACGGGATTCATATCGACCATAGGAAGGAGGCCTGCCGCCTCGGCTTGGGCGACCTGGGCCCGACCCATTTCCAAGCCGTCAGCGGTTACATAGGAATTAAGGGCCATATTCTGAGCCTTAAAGGGAACGACGCGCTGCCCCTCTTGTAAAAAAATACGGCACAATGCCGTCGTAAGGATACTCTTGCCGACATGGGAACTCGTCCCCTGCAGCATGATATATTGTGCCAACCTTTCCCCCTCCTGACATAAAAAAACTGTATAGCTGCAATGGTTTTATTATATCGTTTCTGCAAAAAAATGCAAACGCCGGGAAACGGAAAAAGCCGCCCGCCCGAAAGATAATTCGGGGAGCGGCGATAAGCGCTTATCCGTGTAATTGTCTGTCTAAGTCTTCGAGACGGGCAATGCGGTCTTCTGTCGGCGGGTGGGTGCTGAACAGGTTCATCAAGGTACTGCGGGCCCCGGAGAAGGGGTTGATGATGCACATGTGGGCCGTCGCCTTGCTGGCACCGGGCAATACCTGATAGTGGGCATAGTTGTCGATTTTCGCCAAGGCACGGGCCAAGGCAATGGGATCGTCGATCATGCGTCCCCCTTCTTCATCAGCCATGTATTCCCGCGTCCGCGAGATACCCATTTGGATGACCGACGCAGCCAAGGGCGCTAAGAGAGCCGTTGCGATGAGGGCGATGGGATTGCTGCCTTCACCGTCTTCACTGCGGCCGCCGCCGAAAATGGCAGCCCACTGGGCCATATTGGCGATCATGGCAATGGCGCTGGCAAAGCTGGCGACGATGGTGCTGATGAGGATGTCGCGATGGAGAACGTGGCTCATTTCATGGGCCAGGACGCCGCGGATCTCATCTTCATCGAGGAGATTCATGATCCCTGCCGTTGCCGCTACGGCTGCATGGGACGGATTCCGTCCGGTCGCAAAGGCGTTGGGCACATCGGTCGGGATGATGTAGACCTTGGGCATGGGCAGGTTGGCCCGTTGAGCCAGATCAGCCACGATGCGGTACAGGTAATGATCTTCCCCGACTTGTTCGGCCTTGTAGGCCCGCAGTACCATCGTATCGCTGAACCAATAGGAGAAGAAATTCATACCCATGGCGATAATAAACATAATCATGACGCCGCTGCGGCCGCCGAAAATGCCGCCCAGAGCCATGAGGATACAGGCCAGGGCCGTCATGAGGAATACCGTTTTTACACTGTTCATAAAACTCACCCTCTTCAAAAAAAGCTAAAGGTCAAAAGGTTAAATTTGCTATGCCCCTATTATATACGTTCTCAGGTACATTGTCAACAAAGGGACTATTTCAGGATCTCATTGTTGTAGCGGCGGATGTAGACGATGTAATCGCCGCTCTTGTCCTTCTGGCCGTCAAAGGCGACGGTGATGGAGACGTCATCTTGTTTCCATTCCACTTCCTTGTCGCTCTGCTTGACCGGGAAGTTCTCCATATTGGAATAAATCGTCGCTACGAGTCGGGTGTAAATGGACTTGGCCGTCGCCTTGTCCTTGGTCTTAAAGTAGTTGTCAAAGGCTAAGACCCGGCCCTTGGCCGACGTATCGGCCGAAAAGATTTCAATGCCTTCGGTGACGGAAACGTTCTTTACGACAGACGTCCGTTCGGCTTTTTCCGTGAAGGACACGGTGCTGCCATAGAAGGTCCAGTCCGATAAGACGGAAAAGTTGCCGTCAAAATCGGCGCGGGGCATGCCCAGGTACACCGTCTGATAGGCCGTCAAGGGATTGGCGGCGATTTCATCGACGGACTGATTATAGTCAAAAGCACCGGCCGAAGCCGTGAGCGCCGTCCACAGTAAACCGGCGGCGATGATCTTTTTATACATCATTATAACTCCTCCTTACCAAAAGGGAGCCAGCAGCAGCGAGAATATAGTAAATACCAGGCGCTGCAGGGGAATCAAAATATAGGTGAAAACAGGGGTCATCATCAAGGCGATGAGGATCAGGAAGCTGTAGCGTTCGATGCTGGCCAGCTTATACGACCATTCCGTCGGCAAAAAGCACATCAGGACCCGCGAGCCGTCGAGAGGCGGCAAGGGCAGCATGTTGAAGATGGCAAAGTTGACGTTGTACAACACGATGAGCTGCAGTACCATGGGCAGAGCCGTCGAGGTGAAGAGGTTCAGCTTGGCGAAGACCAGCTGGACGACGAGGGCGATAAAGCCGGTGATCAGGTTGGACACCGGGCCGGCCAGGGCCACGCAGATCTCCCCTTTTCGCCAATTGCGGAAGTTTCCGGGATTGATCATGACCGGCTTGGCCCAGCCAAAGCGGGCTACGAGCAGCATCATGAGCCCCACCGGGTCGATGTGGGCTACGGGATTCAGGGTCAGGCGCCCCATCATCCGCGGCGTGTCGTCCCCCATCCAGTCTGCGACTTGGGCGTAGGCATATTCGTGAATGACCAGGGCAATGAGCAGGCCGGGGATACCGGCGATGATCGCAAGTATATTGAAATCAAACATAGAATTGTATTCTCCTTTCGTATACTTTATATTATACGGTATCTCGACCTATATAACAAGAGAGGCTGCCGCACGGCGACAGTCTCTCATAGGTTAACGCTGACGATATTCGTATTCTACATTCTGTTCGACCATGACGGCCTTTTCTTCGATTTCGCGGATCTGGGCGATCATCTGGTCGACGAAGGCCTCGTCTTTAATGGAACGCAGGTTGATGCGGACGCTGTAGAAGGCCGAGCGCATGGCGGCTCTGGCGTTCATAGCGGCGATGGCTCCGTCGGTAATGACCCAGGCGTTGCCGTAGCGGACGACCTGTTCCGCTAACTGCAGGAGGGCGAAGATGTCCTTCCCCAGCTCAAAGGGCGACGTGGCTGCATCTTTAAAGGCCTGCTGGACGATAGCCGTCCGGTCGGGCGTGTCCTTTGGCAGGCGGACGGAACGGATGACGTTGTCGAAGGCCGCCGCGTCTTCGGCGATGCCTTCAAGATACCGCTGCCGCAGCACCTGGGCCTTGTCGCGAATGGAAATCATGAGTTTTTCGATCTCTTCATAGCCTTTTTTCCCGATGGTCAGGTTGGCCACCATTTCGACCAGGGCTGCTGCCGACGCAGCCGTCATGGCGGCGATGCCGCCGCCGCCGGGAATGGGCTCTTTCGATGCCGTGACGGTCAGGAGCTCGTCGAGGGGCATCGATTGGAACTTCGTATAATCCATCTTAGAAGAGACCTGTAATGACACCGTTTTCGTCGATGTCCATGCGGTTGGCCGCCGGGACCTTCGGCAGGCCCGGCATGGTCATGATGTTGCTCGTCTGGCAGACGATGAAGCCGGCACCGGTGCAGACGCGGACGTCTTTGACGGTAACCGTAAAGTGCTTCGGTGCGCCCAAAAGGGCCGGATTATCCGACAGGGAATACTGAGTCTTGGCCACGCAGACCGGCATGTGGTCGAGACCGAAGGCTTCCAGTTCCTGAATCTGTTTCTTGGCGTTGCCTTCAAAGACGACGCCGTCGCCGCCGTATACCTTTTGGACGATGGCCGTCAGTTTTTCCGGAATGGAAGCGTTGACGTCGTAAATCGGTTTGTACGGCGTCTTGGGCTGTTCCAGCATCTTGAGGACCTTTTCGCCCATTTCGACGCCGCCCTTGCCGCCTTCGGCCCAGCAGTTGTTGAGGGCTGCCTCGACGCCATAGTCGGCGCAGAGGTCGCGCAGAGCTTGGATTTCAGCATCCGTATCGCTGATGAATTTATTGATGCCGACGACGACGGGGACGTCGAAGAGGCGCATGTTTTCGATGTGCTTGGCAAGATTGGCAAAGCCCTTTTTCAAAGCTTCGACGTTTTCTTCCTGGAGGTTCTTCTTATCGACGCCGCCGTGCATCTTGAGGGCCCGGACAGTGGCGACGATGACGACGGCATCGGGTTTGATACCGGCGAAACGGCACTTGATGTCCATGAACTTTTCAGCGCCGAGGTCAGCACCGAAACCGGCTTCCGTAACGGCGATGTCCCCCATCTTCATGGCCAATTTCGTGGCGACGACGGAGTTGCAGCCGTGGGCGATGTTGGCAAAGGGGCCGCCGTGGACCAGGGCCGGCGTATGTTCGATCGTCTGAACGAGGTTCGGCTTGATGGCATCTTTCATGAGGATAGCCATGGCCCCTTCGACGCCGAGCTGCCGGGCCGTGACCAAATTGCCGTCAAGGTCATAGGCAACGGTGATGTCCCCCATCCGCTTCTTGAGGTCCATGAGGTCGCTGGCAAGGCACAGAGCCGCCATGATTTCCGAAGCGACGGTGATCATGAAGTGGTCTTCCCGCGGGAAGCCGCAGACCTTGCCGCCCATGCCGACGACGAGGTTGCGAAGGGCCCGGTCGTTCATGTCCATGACCCGCTTCCAGATGATGCGGCGCACGTCGATGCGAAGGGCATTGCCCTGATGGACGTGGTTGTCGATGGCTGCTGCCAAGAGGTTGTTGGCCGCCGTAATGGCGTGCATGTCACCGGTGAAATGGAGGTTGATGTCTTCCATGGGCAGGACCTGGGAATATCCGCCGCCGGCAGCGCCGCCTTTGATGCCGAAAACAGGGCCCAGGGACGGTTCGCGCAGGGCGACGACGGCCTTATGCCCCATGTAATTTAAAGCCTGGGCCAGGCCGATGGTCGTCAGGGTCTTGCCTTCGCCGGCCGGCGTCGGCGTAATGGCCGTAACCAAGACGAGCTTGCCGTCTTTTTCTTTGGAAAGGCGCTTGATGGCGTCAAAGGAAATCTTGGCCTTGTATTTCCCGTAGAGTTCCAAATCGTCGTCCGTCAGTCCGACCTTCTTTGCAATGGTCGTAATCGGTTCTAATGTCGTCTGTTGTGCAATTTCGATATCGCTTAATACCTTTGCCATGGTAGTCACTCCTTGTCCGCTGCATAAAAAAAGGCCGCTCCGCTGGTAAGTTGCCCAGACGGTCGGCTTCAAGAAATCATGCTCCCCGTGGTAACTCCACTTCCGTCAGTCACATGATTGTGCACTTATTATACAAAAAAACAGCCCTCGTCGTCAAGGGCTGTTTTCAGGTACGATAAGAATGGACGGTGGAAAAAGACTTCGTCCCCTTATTCCGGAAGGACGGTGATATTCAGGCGGTCAAAGCCGGAAAGGAGGCCTTTCACTTCCTTGGCAATGACATCGCATCCCCCGACCTCTTTACTTTCAATGTTGAGGGGCATATTGGGATCGTGGAGGGACATGCGCAGGAGGGCCCAGCCGCTCGGGAATACGAGGCGGACGCCTTCATAAGACGGTTTGGCAATGGTGATGCCCTTTTCCTGTGCCCGTGCTTCAAAAGTTTTCAGGACGTCGGCACCATAAGCTTGTACGTCGCCGTCACCGCTGATTTTGAGGCGGTATTCGACGCCTTCGGCAGGCTGGCCGAGGGCTTTGATGAGATCGCCCAAGGGCTTTCCGGCCTTCTTGGCCTTGGCTGCAGCTATGAGCAGCTTGACGGCCAAATAGGCGCCGTCGTCGAGGTAGTAGTTTTCACTGAGAGCGCCGTGGCCCGACGTTTCGATGGCCAACGGCGATACGGTGCCGCCTTCGTTGAGGCGGATGCATTCGTCGATGACGTTCTTATAGCCCCGCATGTAGCGGTGATGAACGAGGTGAAGTTCGTCCTGAAGGAAGGCCGTCAGTTCGTCTGACGTGACCGAGTCGGTGACGATGGTGCTGCCCGGATAGTCCGGCGCCAAAATGGCCGCCATCATGGCGATGAGGGCGTTGCGGTTGATTTCATCCCCACTGGGCAGGACGGCGCTCATGCGGTCGACGTCGGTATCGAAGATGAGGCCCAGGTCGGCTTTGTTGTCGAGGACGGCTTTACGGATGGAGGCCATGGCTTCGGCATTTTCCGGGTTGGGAATGTGGTTCGGGAAATGGCCGTCCGGTTCGAGGAACTGGCTCCCCGTCGTATCGGCGCCGAGAGGCCCTAGGACCTTAGTAGCAAAGAATCCGCCGCTGCCGTTGCCGGCGTCGACGACGATATGCATCCCTTCCAAGGGACGGTCGTACATGCCGGCGCAGAGACCGGCGCAGATTTTCTGGCGCAGGTGGAGAGCATAGCGGTCGATGAGGTCGAGGGAAGCCATGGCCGCCGAGGAAACGGCCGTTGCCGACAGTTTCGACGCCAAGGTCAGGACTTCTTTGACTTCTTTCTTTTCAAGGCCGCCCCTTTCGGTAAAGAATTTGAGGCCGTTGCGGTTATAAGGCAGATGGCTGGCCGTAATCATGATGGCTCCGTCCATGTGGGTATCTTCGAAAATGATGGACATGAACATAGCCGGCGTCGAAGCCAGGCCGCAGTCGGTGACGTGAACGTCTTTGCCTAGGAGGCCGCTGAAGACGGCTTCTTTCATCATCTTGGCCGAAATGCGCGAATCGTGGCCGACAGCGATGCGCAGGTCACTCTTCTTCTTGCCCAGCCGATTTGCCAAAAATTCGGCAAAGCCGGCGGCAATGCGGTTGACCGCTTCCGGCGTCAAGGTCACCGGTTCGTCCGCTACGCCTTCGACGGCGACGCCGCGGACGTCGCTTCCGTTCTGTAATTTAAGGATTGCTTCTGTAGAGGTCATATGCCTGTTCCGACTGTCTCCCATTCGGCGGAGACAGCTTTTCCTTTCTGTAATCTTATTTTATCATACTGAAAATCGGTCCCCGAAGCAAGGCTTACAGGGACCTGTCATTTATAAGACGTATTTTTCGATGGCTTCGGCCACGGCGCCTTCGTTATTAGTCGCGTCGGTCACGACGTCGCAGTACTGGCGAATCATCGGGTTCAAGTTGCGGACGCCGACGGAAAGACCGGCAGCCTGGAGCATGGCGACGTCGTTGATGTTGTCGCCGATGGCCATCGTTTCTTCATGAGGCACGCCGAGGAGATCCGCCAATTTCAAGAGGCCGGCTCCCTTATTGACGCCTTTATGCATGAATTCAATATAGCGGTTGCTGGAAAAGCTGACCGTAATATCGTCTAGGAGCGGTTTCAATTCGGCATGAACTCGTTCCAAATAGTCGTAGTCCGTATTGGTCAGGATCAATTTAGAAACTTCCTCCTTGCCGCGGATAAAGTCAAGGGTCGTTTCTTCACAGGGAACGTAGCCCATGCGGCCCTTCAGAAAAGCTTCTTCGTCAGGCGTTATGTTGGTGATATAGACGACTTCCCGCGTATAGATGTGCAGGCACTGACCGTAGGTGCAGCACTGACGGAAAATCTTATCGGCCAAATCGAAGGGAATGGGGTCCCAAAAAATCGAGCGGCTGCCCTTATTTTCCGTGATATTGCCGCCGTTAAAGCCGATGACGTACTGCGACGGCTGTTCATAAAGGCCCAAGGTCTTTAAAACACCGTCAATGGAACGAAAGCCCCGGCCCGTGCAGGGAACGAATTTGACGCCCTTTTCGACGGCCTTGGCAATGGCTTCAATATTTCGCTGACAAATCGTCGCATCGCTGCTGAGCAGCGTTTCATCCATGTCACAAGCGATGATTTTATAGTTATTCATTACCTTCTCCTTTACAAATTGATGAATTTAGAAAACTCGTTACGTTCTGAACATATCATGTTCCCGACAAATTCGCCACCCAAGGGACAAAATCAGTCCCGGTATGGCAAAAAGGAAGGGCTCCCCGCCCTTCCTTTTTTATGACCGATCGCGGCGATGGCGGATGGCCCGCCAAGCGGCCGATACGGCTTTAAACAACACATAGATGATGATGACATTAAACAATAAGCCGAGAAAATCGGCGGCCCAGCCAAAGTTCCCCATTCCAAAGAGGCTGCTCAGCATACTGCCGAGGAACATGCCGCCGGCAAAGAGGCCGATACCGCGCATAGCGCCGCCCCATGCCGAAGAATTGTTGGCTCGGGTATTGGCGTTGGTCCGGGGCGCTGCCGTCTGATTCCGGGTTTGGGATTGTGCCGATGAAGCATTGTTCGTCGTATTGGCCTTCGGTGCCGGAGCTGCCTTAGGCGCCGGTGCCGACCGAGGTGCCGACATGCGAATGCCGCCTTTTGCAGCTTGGACCGGCTGGTACACAGGGGCCGTCAAGAAAGCCGCCTGGAGAAGTAAGAGACAAGTCACGCAAAAAAACTTTTTCTTCATGGTAATTTCCTTTCCTATCGATAGATGAGCCGGCAATGCGGCTGGGTTATTCTGCTTTCTCCGCCGGGATCACATCGCTCTTCGGAGCGGAAATCAGATCGTGTAAGGGGATGGCTGCCAAGTTCTCCGCCAGTTTATCCTGGATGGCCGCATAGGCATCGTGGGTCGGGCAAGAACCGTGACGGCGGCGATACAGGCATTCAAAACTGCCGTCGAGGCAGCTGATGATCATGTTATCCCGATCCATAACGGTGATGACGTCCATCAGGTTCAATTCATGGAGATCTTTCGCCAGTCGGCAGCCGCCTTGGGCGCCGCGGATGATTTCAATATATCCGGCCTGCTCGAGCTTCTTGGAAATCTTATAAGCAAACTGACGGGGAATCATCTGTTCATCGCTGATTTCCCGAATATTCTTCTGTTCCCAATCAGCCAGGGACCGTAAAATACGTATTGCGTAGTCAGTTTCTCTTGTTATTATCACTTTAACATGCTCCTTCTTTATTCTCTATGGATTAAGTCTATTATAACCTGAAATCAAGAGGAAGGCTATACTTTACTCATAGGAAATGATAAAAAATTCACGTCTATATAAAATTTATAAGTTGTGTGACGAACGACCCGTTTTGCGCATAATAGAATCTTGCCAGTGACTGCAAAAACTTATATAATAAAGAGTACTTGCATATTTTAGCTTTAACAATAGATGAGGTGTACTATGTCATTAATCGATGAAGTAAATAATCGCCGTACTTTTGCCATCATCTCTCACCCCGATGCCGGTAAGACGACGCTGACTGAAAAATTGCTGCTCTACGGAGGCGCCATCCACCTGGCCGGTTCGGTCAAGGCCCGGAAGACGGCCAAGCACGCCGTTTCGGACTGGATGGAAATCGAAAAGCAGCGCGGTATCTCCGTCACCAGCTCGGTTTTGCAGTTCGACTACGAAGGCCATCACATCAACATTCTCGATACGCCGGGCCATCAGGACTTCAGTGAAGATACGTACCGGACGCTGATGGCAGCTGACAGTGCCGTCATGCTCATCGACGTCGCCAAGGGCGTCGAAGCGCAGACGAAAAAGTTATTCCGCGTCTGTAAAGAACGGGGCATCCCCATCTTTACCTTTGTCAATAAAATCGACCATTTCGGCCGCAACCCCTTCGACCTCATGGATGAAATCGAAGACATTTTGGGCATCCACGCCTACCCCATGAACTGGCCTATCGGCCTCAACGGCAGCTACCAGGGCATTTACGACCGGGCCTCGTCGTCCATCGAACTCTTTGAAAAGGACACGACCCACGGCCAGCGCAAACTGGCGTCGACCAAGGGTTCTGCCGACGATCCCGTCTTCAAGGAACTCCTCGACGAAGACGTCCACCAGGGCCTCATCGACGACATCGAACTCCTCGACGAAGCCGGCGACGAATTCGACATGGAAAAGGTCAAGCGCGGCGAATTGACGCCCATGTTCTTCGGCTCGGCCATGACCAACTTCGGCGTCAAGCCCTTCCTCGAAGAATTCCTGCGCATGGCACCAAAACCGCAGCCGCGAAAATGCCTCGAAGGCTCCGTCGAACCGACGTCGGATCAGTTCACGTCCTTCGTCTTTAAGATCCAGGCCAACATGAATCCCCAGCACCACGACCGCATCGTCTTCATGCGCATCTGCTCGGGCAAATTCGAAAAGGGCATGTCCGTCACCCACCGTCAGTCCGGCAAGACCCTGCGGCTCATGCAGCCCCAGCAGTTCCTGGCAACGGAACGAACGATCATCGAAGACGCTTATCCCGGCGACATCATCGGCGTCTTTGACAACGGCACCATGGGCGTCGGCGATACCTTATACGACGGGAAAAAGAAGGTCACCTTCAAGGACTTCCCGACCTTCCCGCCGGAACTCTTCGCCCGCATCCGCGCCAAGGACTCCATGAAGCGCAAACAGTTCCTCAAGGGCATGACCCAATTAGCCCAGGAAGGGGCCGTTCAGATCTATGAAAACATGGGCTCCATGGAAAGCTACATCGTCGGTGCCGTCGGCCAACTGCAGTTCGAAGTCCTCGAATACCGGCTGAAACACGAATACGGCGTCGATTTAGAAATGAACCGCCTGCCCTACACCGTCGCCCGCTGGATTCAGGACAACGGCCACGACTACAAGGACCTCAAAAACATCGACAGCGCCATGATCGTCAAAGACCATAAGCAGCGCGTCGTCCTGCTCATTACCAACGAATGGCAGGCTAACTGGATCGTCGAACGCAATCCGGACTTCACCTTCTGCACGACGCCGGACCAATTGGTAATCGACGAAGATCAAGAATAAGCACGGCAAAGCACGACAAAAAGACCGAAAAGAAATGAACTTCATTTCTTCTCGGCCTTTTTTATATTCCGGTCCGATGAGGATCGATGCTGAGGGCTAGGCGACGGCGCGGCACCATTCCGGCAGGGTGACGACCCGGTCGAATTGGGGCAGCCAGATGCCGGCCGTATGATTATAAGTCCGAATGAGAATGCGGTCGGCATAGAGGTAAATGGAGTTGGAATAAATGGTTTCTTCGTCCCAATCGCTGTTGTAGACGTTGAGGACCCGGCCTTCATAGTAGTTCTGGTCGTCCATGAAGGTCGCATCGTCCGGCATGGTATGGGTGTGTCCCGATACCCACAGGCGGACCTGGTGGTGGCGGGCCAGGATGCGGCGGATGTCGGCTGCCGGCTGGGCGGAGTTGCGCGGCGACGGCAGGCTGACGCCGGGCTTTTCGGCGACGGCCGTATTTTCTAAGGGAGCGTGGCAAAAGATGATGGTCGGCATCTGACGGTGGGCGGCCAGGGTCTGATCGAGCCAGGTCAGCTGCTGGTGGGATAATTCGACGGCGGCGCCGCCGGTTACCGTGTCCGGTGACAGGAAGACCAAGAGGTAGCCCCGCTGCTCTTTGGCATAATAGAGGGGCCCGAAGGTCTTGGTATAGCGGGCAAAGTGCAGGATGCGCTCGGTACTGCTGCAGGGCCGGAGGTCTTCGCCGTGGCCCGTATAGAGCAGTTCATGGTTGCCGGCAATGAAGGCCTTCCGCTTCTTTAAGCCGTTGACGACGAGGCGTACCAGGCGATATTCTTCGGCGTTGCCGTTGCGCTGGACCATGTCGCCCGTAAAGACGGCTAAATCAAGATCGCGCCAGTCATTCATATCCTGCAGGGCCCCTTCTTTGGCAGCCATATAGCGCAGGCGCTCTTTCGGCGTGACCAGCTTTTTACACGGATAATGGAAATCACTAATGATAGACAGGCGCGAATAATTTTTTCTTTCCAGGTCGTCTCGCTTCCTGGAAAACAGTGTCGAAAACATGGCATCTCCTCCTCATCCCCAATAGAAACAGGCTCTCGCTGTACATATTCAGTATGAGGTCAATTTATGCTTTTTCTTCTTCCGGATAGGTCAATCCCCACTGCTGACGGATGGCAGTCATGAGGTCCATGACGTCCTTAGTGTATTCCTGGCACATGCCCTTACCGCCGTTAGAAACGGCCTGTTCCATGTCGAGAACTTCGTACTGCAGGGCCTTGGCCGTGCTGCCTTCCCGGATGACTTCCTTGCGGCCGTCTTCGGTGTAGGTGATGGTCGCTTCTTCAGCTCGGGGATAGTCGTAGATTTCGATATAGCCCTTATCGAAGGCGGCCATGCCCCTTTTGGGCTGCTTGGCGTGAAGGGACAGGGCTAAGGTTGCCATTTCCCCTTCCCCGTTTTGGAGGAGGATGCCGGCCTGTTCATCGACGCCGGTCGGGGCCCGCAGGACCTGAGAGGCAATCTGATCGGGCTGAGCGCTCATGAAGTAGCGCACGAAGGACAGGGCGTAGACGCCGATATCGAGGAGGGCGCCGCCGGCTAAAGAGCGGTTGAAGAAACGGTTCTTCATGTCGTATTCTTTATAGCTGCCAAAATTCATCTGAACAAAGCGCAGTTTCCCTAAGGCGCCGGAATTGACGAGTTCAGAAAGTTTTTTGTAGATCGGCATGTGGTACAAGGTCATGGCTTCGGCCAGGACGACGCCCTTTTCGTCAGCCACCTTGCGGGCTGCTGCCAATTCCTCACTGTTGAGGGTAATCGACTTTTCGCAGAGGACGTGTTTTCCCGCTTTCAGGGCCGGGATCAGGTACTGGATATGCGTATTATGAGGCGTCGATAAGTAGACGATATCGACGTCGGGATCGAAAAAGATGTCTTCCGGCCGGTCGTAGACTTTGGAAATGCCGTATTTTTCAGCAAAGGAGACGGCTTTTGCATGGGTCCGATTGCCGACGCCATACAAGTTGCCCCCTAACTGCTGCATGGCCTGAGCCAATTCATTGCCAATAACACCGCAACCCAAGGTTGCCCAACGATAGGATGTCATAATACAAATTCCTCCCTTTATGATAACAGGCGGCTGACGAGTTTGACGCAGTCTGCCGCATCTTTTGAATAGCCGTCGGCGCCGATTTCATCGGAAAAGCTCGGTGTGACGGCGGCGCCGCCGATGATGATCTTGCCGTCATAATGCCGATCGGCGGCTTCGGCAATGACGTCTTTCATATGCATCATCGTCGTCGTCATCAAAGCCGACAGGCCGACGACAGACGCCTTGTGGCAAAGGGCCGTCTCAATGATCTTGCCGGCCGGCACGTCTTTGCCAAGGTCGATGACCTTGTAGCCGTAGTTGCGCAGCATGAGGCCGACCAGATTCTTGCCGATGTCATGGACGTCGCCTTCGACGGTGGCGATGATGATGGTCGCCATTTCAGTCTGGCCCGGCGCCTTTTTAATGAGAGGCTCGAGGTAGGCAATGGCCGTCTCCATCGTATTGGCACTGGCAATGAGCTGTGGCAGGAAATAAATCTGCCGATCGTATAAACTGCCGACCTCGGTAATGGCCGGAATGAGCAGTTCATCGATGACGGCGCCCGGCGTCATGCCCTTAGCAAGTTCGGCTTGGGCGAGAGCGACAATGGCATCTTTCTCGCCATCTAAGACGGCCTGATAGACGGGACTGACCGGCTTTTTATCCGTGCCCTCAGACTCCCCCGAGGCGGCCTCGGAAGCGGATTCGCCATGGCGTGCCAAGAGTTCGGCTTCTTGGCGCCGTTTCGCTTCGGCCTCTTTCTTGTCGAAATACTGCATGCGGCGAATATAGCCGAGGTCGCTGCCTTCGCGGTTCATGAGCATATTGGCAGCCGCTGCCGTATTCATTAGGAGGTCCTGAGACGGATTGGCAATAGCCATGGTAAGGCCGCTGGCGATGGCCATGGAGAGGAAGGCGGCATTGACGTACATCCGGTCCGGCAGGCCGAAGGAAATGTTGGACAGGCCGCAGACCGTAGCCAGGCCTAACTCATTTTTACAGTGAGAAAAGGTAGCCATGCAGTCGAGGGCCGCTGCCTTAGCGGCGCCGACGGTAGCGACTAAAGCATCGACGACGATGTCTTCAGGCTGAAAGCCCTGGTCATAGGCCTGCTGCAGGAGTTCGTCGAGGACAGCGTGTTTTTCTTCGAGCGTCTTAGGAATGCCTTCGTCCGATACGGGCAGGGCGATGAACATGGCACCGTACTTCTTGACGACGGGCAGGAGTTTTTCGTATTTTTCCTTTTCCCCGGAAACGGAGTTGACCAGCGCCCGGCCGGGATAGATGCGAAGGGCTGCTTCCATGATGTCCGGCGAGCTGGTATCGATACTGAGCGGCAGTCCCGATACGCCCGTCACTTCGTAGATGGCCTTGAGCATCATTTCCTTTTCATCGATGCCGTTGGTCCCCATGTTGACGTCGAGGACAGCCGCCCCGTTCCGTTCCTGTTCTCGGGCCATGGAGCGGACTAAATCGAGCTTTCCTTCCCGAAGTTCGGCTTGGAGTTTTTTCTTGCCCGTCGGGTTGATCCGTTCGCCAATGACCTGAAAATCGCCGTCGAGGTGAATTTCAAGGACCTGCCGTTCCGACGCCAGGACGCGGGAATGGCTGGCCTGAGGAACTTTCGGCGTCATATCCTGTACGGCATCGGCCAAGGCCTTGATATGGGCCGGCGTCGTGCCGCAGCAGCCGCCGACGATACGGGCGCCGGCTTCGATGAGGAGGCGCCCGTCTTTGGCAAATTCTTCAGGCGTCGTCTTATAGACCGTCTTGTCGCCGTCAAGTTCCGGCAGGCCGGCATTGGGCTTGGCGATGATGGGAATATTGGCGTATTCGTACATCGTTCGTACCGTGTCGACCATGTCGGCTGGGCCCGTCGAACAGTTAAGGCCGACGGCATCGACGCCTAAGTGTTCGAGGACGACGACGGCCGCTTCCGGCGGCGTGCCGTATAAGGTGCGGCCGTCTTTTTCAAAGGTCAGGGTCGCCATGATGGGAAGATCGCAGACTTCTTTGATGGCCAGGACGCAGGCCCGCATTTCCTGGAGGCTCATCATCGTTTCGACGACGAAGAGGTCGACGCCGGCCTCACAGAGGGCTTCTGCCTGCTCCTTATAGACCGTGACCAGTTCTTCAAAGGTCAAATCGCCCATGGGATAGAGCTGGCGGCCGGTCATGGTCATATCACCGGCGACGAAAGCCCTCCCTTGAGCCGCTTCTTTCGAAATGGCTACCAACCCCTCATTGATAGCCTTCAAGTTATCGTCCAGGCCGTATTCCGCCAGTTTCAGGCGGTTGCCCGTAAAGGTCGGCGCATAGACGATCTGAGTCCCGGCGTCGATGAATTGGCGCTGCAAGTCGATCATGACCTGGCGGTTTTCCAAAATCCATTGTTCCGGGCAGACGCCGATAGGCATGCCGGCCTTTTGTAAATTCGTTCCCGTCGCACCGTCGAGCAGGACGACGCCGCGACCTAAGAGCCGCTGAAATTCTTCTTTGGTCAATCTACCTTCCCCCTAAAAATTCATATGTGCAATGTATAAGCGCTGAAAAGCTTCATCATTACCGAGTACGATTTCTTCTGCCTCGCCGGCAGCCTCTGTCAAGGCATCTGAGGTCACCTCGCCGGTCAGGAAAGCGACGGCCCCCTTGAGGGACGTATTGCCCACCGCCGTCGTCTTATCGGCCAAATCAGGCGGCAGGAGTCCGATGACGCCGGCCTTCTGAGGGTCTAAATAGTAGCCGAAGCCGCCGGCTAGGAACACCCGTTCGATGCGGTGACGGGCCATGCCGCTTTTCTCGATGAGCGATTCGATGCCGGCCCGGATGGCACTTTTTGCCATCTGGATCTCACGGATATCCTTCTGGCTGAGGATGATGCGTTCATAATCAAGGGTCGATCCCAAGGGAAAGCCCATACTGAAATAAGGTTCTTCCAACTTCCCCGTCTCGTCGACCAGTCCTTCCGAGACGAGGCCGGCCATGGCTTCGACGATGCCCGTGCCGCAGATGCCGACGGGGACGCCGCCGTCAACGGTACGGACGACGGCCCGGCCGCCTTCGATGCGGACGCCGCAGATGGCACCGGAAATGCTGGCCGTTCCCCAAGTCAGTTTGCCCCCTTCGAGAGCCGGGCCGGCCGGTGCCGACGCGATGAAGCGCTTGTCCCGATTGCCCAGGACCAATTCGCCATTGGTGCCTAAGTCGATAAAGAGGCTGACGGCGTCGGAATCCATGAGGCCGCACTGACAAATGCCGGCCGTAATGTCGCCGCCGACGTAAGTGCTCATGCCGGGCACCAAGGTGACGTCGCAGTCGCCAAGGACGTTCTCCTTGCCAAAGACGTCTCTGGCATCATAGGTCCCGCCGCCTAAGGAAACAGGATTAAAGGGCCATTTTCCGAGGCCTTCACAGGACCAGCCCATGAGGAGATGAATCATGGTCGTATTGGCGGCAATGGCCGCTTTATGGCACGAGGCCTTAGCCTGGGGATGATCGGCCAGGAGTTTTTCTATCAGCTTGCGAAGATCACGGCGTACTGCTTTTTGAAGGGCAGGCCCCTTGCCGCGGTTCGCTGCTTCAATACGGCTGATGACGTCGGCACCGAAGGAGCGCTGGCTGCTGCCGGCCGTCGCCGCAGCAACGATGGTCCGGTCCGTGCAGTCGACGAGGGCGGCTGCGATGGTCGTCGTCCCGATGTCGACGGCAATGCCGTACAAGTGGTCTGCCGAAAGGGTCTCTTCCTCGTCTGCAGCATCGGCAGACAAGGCCGAAAAGCCCTGCTGTTCGCGAAGGGAGACGGAAATCTTCGTCTCTTCCGTCGTTTCAGCCTGACAGGCCAGGCGCCAGCCATCCTTCAGCTGGTCGGCAGAAAAGATATTCCGATCGGCCGGCGTAACGGCAAGGCGCCCTTCTAAGACGCGGACGCGACACTTTCCGCAGCGGCCTTTACCGCCGCAGGGCATGGCAAGGGCCGTCCCTTGAGAGAGCAGGAAGTCATCGACCTTAACGCCGGCCGGGACAGTCACGACGGCCTCGCCCCCGGCTTTTCGGCGGTCACAGTCGGTCTTGGTGCAGGCTGCGCAGTCATGGGCAGCCCGGAAGACGGACGGATCGGGACCGATGTCAAATACCAAGGTCATCGATTTGGCCGGTGACAGGACGAAGTCCTTATTGACGGTCACGCCCAGGGATTGTTCGGCTTTGGTTTCCCGGACGGCGTCGGCCTGAGCCTCTAGGGGAATATCCCCTCCCGGCTCGTGACGGCCGGTAATGCCGCAGCCTTTTTCCCGGCAAATGAGCTGAAGCTTCTGAAGGACGTCTTCTTCAAGAGCCAAGAGGCACGTATCGGCCAAGGCGTTGAACAACAAAGAATCCATGACGTCGCCGTCAGTTTCATAGCGGTCGAGTTTACGGCTGACGGCAGCCCCTAAGGTCAGGACGGCATAGACCTTGTCGTCCGTAAAGGCCAAAACAGCCTTGGCCTGCATCATCGGGCGCAGGATAGAAACCATGTCCCGGCAGCGAGCCAGGCTCTTATCCCGACCGAGACCAGAAGCCTTATAGCCGGCAAACTGCAGGGCCTGTTCCACATCGGGAAGAATCCGTTGTCCCCTTAAAATACGAATATCAGCCATGAGACCTCCCCCTTACATAATTATTTAAGCTATATTATAACGAAAATCGAAGGAGACTGCCACCAATAATTGCAAATTTATGGGATTTTGCCGCTGACAGGCTAAAAATCGTCCCACTTCCGGGATATTCTCGCCGCGTTCGAAGAATCGAGCCAACCCCAAGGCTCATGCCGGCAGTGACACCATATCCGTTCTTGACGGCCCTTTGCGATTGGCGTATAATAATCGGGTAAGACTTTACGCGCTGATTACATGGGCCTATAGCTCAGCGGTAGAGCCACCGGCTCATAACCGGTTGGTCCTTGGTTCGATCCCAAGTGGGCCCACCAGATTACAAAACCTTCGTTATCAAAGACGAAGGCCTTGCAGCAGCACACAAAAAATACGACGACCCTATCCCGGAGATAGCAGGTCGTCGTATTTTTTTGCTTTTTATGCCGTTAAAAGGGCCTCGCCGCGGCACCTGAGGCGAGCTCCCAAGAAGCTGCCGTCAGGCACCCTTGAGGCTTCCCTCTTCATATAAATCAATAATATGTGTACTTCCTGTTAGCCGACGCGGTCCATAAGCGATATCTGACGCATCCCTATCGCCGCAGGCGTCCATAATTTCAAGGACGCCTTAAAGGGCGCGCGGAAACGACGTTATCGGATGACCTGTCACCGGCAGTGTTCGGCAACATTCCTCACTCTTTTCGTTTCGGTTCCTTGCAGCGCATCGAGCATTCGGAACAGTTGCCGCCGCATGAATTTCCGCTGCCTTTTAGAACGTTGCGAACGGCAAGGACGAATAATAGGCCGATGACGGCCAATAACAGAAAACTCGCCGCATTCATGCGTATTTCACCTCTCTTTCGCTAGACGAACCCGATGAGGAGTCCGATTTCACGGACAATAAAAGCGACAATCCAGGCAATGGCACACTGTACCACGACGGTAACGGCGGCTGACCGGGCCGACCCCATCTCCCGACGAACCGTCGCCACCGCTGCCACACAGGGGGTATAAAGCAGGGTAAAAATCAGGAATATAAGGGCCGTAAAGGGCGTAAACAACGTCGACAGGGCCGACACATCATCCCCCAATAATACGGACAACGTCGAAACGACACTCTCCTTGGCCGTAAACCCGGTAATGAGAGCCGTCGCCACCCGCCAATCGCCAAAGCCCAGAGGCTTGAAAATCGGTGCTGTCAGGCTGCCAATCATGGCCAACAGACTGGTATCCGGCGAGGCGGCCACGTTAAGCTGCGTATCAAAGGTCTGCAGGGCCCAGATGATGATCGTCGCGGCAAAAATAATGGTAAAGGCCTTCTGAATGAAGCCCTTGGCCTTCTCCCAAATGAGGCGGACGACACTCTTGGCTGATGGCAGCCGATAGTTCGGCAATTCCATGACAAAGGGTACCGGTTCGCCTTTATACACACGCTTTTTCAAGAGGAGCGCATAGAGGATGCCGCAGAAAATTCCGAAGAAATATAAGCCGATCATGACCACAGCCTGCCACTGTTTCGGGAAAAAGGCACTGACCATCAGCCCGTAAATCGGCAGTTTGGCACTGCAGCTCATAAAGGGCGTGAGAAGGATGGTCATTTTTCGATCCCGTTCACTGGACAAGGTCCTCGTGGCCATAATCGCCGGGACGGAACAGCCAAAGCCGATCAGCATGGGCACAAAACTTCGACCGGACAAGCCGATGCGCCGCAGCAGTTTATCCATGACAAAGGCCACGCGGGCCATATAGCCGCTGTCCTCGAGGATAGAGAGAAAGAAAAACAAGGTGACGATGGTGGGAAGAAAACTCAAGACGCTGCCGACACCATTACAGATCCCATCGATGACCAGGGCATGGACCAGGGGATTGATGGCGGCGGCCGTCAGTCCCGCGTCGATCAATCCCGTCACGGCATCTACGCCCATGGCCATGACCTCCGACAGACCGGCTCCGATAAAGTTGAAGGTCATGACAAAAATGAAGGCCATAATTCCAAGAAAAGCCGGAATAGCCGTATATTTGCCGGTCAATATCCGATCCAGGGCGACGCTGCGTCGGTGCTCCTGGCTTTCATGAGGCTTTACGACGGTCTTAGCGCATACATTTTCAATGAAAGTAAAGCGCATGTTGGCAAGGGCCGCTTCCCGGTCCAGGGCGCTGTCCGCCTCCATGACACGTACGATTTGTTCCAACGCCGTTTGGGCTTCCGGCGGCAGGGCCAGCGCTTTCCCGATCAAAGGGTCATTCTCAATCACCTTGGTCGCCGAAAAACGGACCGGAAGATCGGCTGCTTTCGCATAGGGCTCGATGAGATGAACCGTGCTGTGAATGGCTCGATGCACGGCGCCGACCTGATCTCCCGGCATGTCGCTTTCGGCACAGAAATCAATTCTGGCCGGGCTTTCCCGATGCCTTGCCACATGAACGGCATGGTCAATGAGCTCGTCAATCCCTTCATTTTTTACAGCCGAAATAGGCACTACCGGAATGCCCAGGGTTTGCTCTAATTCGTTGATGCGGACAGACCCGCCATTGGCCCGTACCTCATCCATCATATTCAGCGCCAGGACCATGGGAATTCCCAACTCCATGAGCTGCATGGTCAGGTACAAATTGCGCTCAATGTTGGAGGCGTCGACAATGTTGATAATCCCCGAAGGCCTGGTTTTCATCAGAAAATCCCGGGTTACAATTTCTTCACTGGAATAGGGCGACAGCGAATAAATCCCCGGCAAATCGGTAACCGTAGCTTCTGGATAATGGCGAATGGTCCCGTCTTTTCGATCGACGGTGACACCGGGAAAATTCCCGACATGCTGCTTGGCACCGGTCAATTGATTAAATAAGGTCGTCTTGCCGCAATTCTGGTTCCCCGCTAAGGCAAAGGTCAAGGGCTGCCCTTTGGCAATGGCATCGTCTCGCTCATGGACATGGTAGTCCCCGTCCGTTCCCAATTCCCCCACCCCGGGATGGGCAATAGGGCGATAGGATTCCGATTGGCTCTTGGGCTGTGCCTTTTGATGAATATCCTCTACCTCTATCTTTTTCGCTTCATCGAGGCGCAGGGTCAATTCATAGCCGCGCAGTTCAATTTGGATCGGATCTCCCAGGGGCGCGATTTTACGGAGCGTAACCTCGGTCTTCGGCGTCAGCCCCATATCCAATAAATGATGCCGAAGGGCACCGCTGCCGCCAATGGCACGGATATAGGCACTCTGTTTAGGCCTTAATTGATCCATGGTTATCATTTCGTTCATCGTATTTCTACTCTTTTGCAATGTGTTCCCGGCCTTTCTCAATCACAGGGCATATCTGCCTGTCAGCCAACGGATCGTAGATTTTCGGCCGACACTGTGTTTTTTATCAAAGGGCTTGCTTTCAGTATGGCTGCGGCAATCCCCTTTCTTTCAAGGATCGCAGGTCAGACGCCTGCGTCCTATAGGTATAGGATTAAACAGCTTATAAATCGTATTCAGGCAGCCATCACATAAATCGTTTAATCGTTATATCTGTAGTATGATGCTATATGAGAATAAAGTCAATGCATTCCCCTTACTGACACGGTTTTACACTGTCAGGAAATCTCCATATCCTACCGCTCTTTTTCCGGCGGCTGCCTTTCCCTCCGTATAAGCCGAGTATAGACCTCCGTCAATGGTCGAATCATCAGCCGGACGTCCTGAAGGGAGCGGGCATTACCGGAGAAGGGCACCGTGAAAAATTCCTGCTGACTCTATATAATTCATTATATCATAGAATAAATTTCCGATCCTCGCGTCAACCGGGCAAAAAAAAGCTCCTCACGGCAGGTAAAACAGGTCCTGCCTGAGGAGTTTTATGATTTAAATCGTCTGTTTGCACGTGTCCGGCGTAAAGACCAGAACCCGGTTGGCAAAGGAGCATTTGGCCTTCATGGCGTCAAAGAGGTCGCCTTCTTTAAAGAATTCGGCCTTCCCGGTGAGCAGGCAGCCCGTACCCATGCCCATCTTGCCCCGTACTTCGTGGCTTCCGAGGGTGACTTCGATGTAGGGATTATCCTTGACGTTCTTTTCGGTCTTGATGAAGCCAAAGCAAGGAATGAGGATCTTTTCATCGTCGGTTATGATGAGGTACTTATTCCACGTATTGGCGATGTGCGGCCGGCCGTCTTTCCCGGCTGAGGCGACGGACACGATGCCGTCGTGCTTGATGCACTCGAAGAAAATCTCGGTTAACATGGGGAACCTCCTTTACTGACTGCCGGCTTTGGCCAGCATATCCTGAACGGCTTTATATTCACTGTCATGGTCAAAATCATGACGGCTCTTCCCCTTTACATCATAGCGCAGCCACACCTTGCCGTCGTCCATGACCTGACAGTGTTTGACGGAAAAGACGACGGGCTGGTCGTCGGAGAAACCGGGACGGGCCATGAACAAGGTCTGCGTATCGGCACTGCCGTCGGCTGCCGGCGCGATGACGACGCTGACTTCGTCACATAAGCCCTGTTGGAGAAAGCTCCAGTTGATGGCCCCGCCTCCGCCGAGCATGACCGAATCGAGGTGAAGGACGTCTTTCAATTTGCGGCACGTCAGTTCCAAATCGATGCTGTCTTTGCCGCAGATCAAATAGCTGACGCCCTTATCCCGCAGATAGGCTTTATAGGCATTGGACGCCTGTTCCGACAGGACTTCGACGACCTGTGCTTTTTCGTGGCCGTAGAAGTCTTCAAGCAGTCCGCCCTCTTCCCAAGCTACGCGGCCTTTGGAGTCGGTAACGATGAGGTAGAAACCCGTCTTGCCGTCATCGGCAAGAAAGTCTCCGGCCGGGACGGGGGCTGCCTTTTCATCGACAGCCGGCGTCTTATACAGGGTGAAGTTGTCTTCGATCGTCGTCCGCCCGTTGAGCATGGCCTGGGGTTTAAAGTAAGCCTTGGGCCCTGAAAATAAGGTATAGAACGAGTCTTCTTCGGCGTTTGTTTCTTCAATCCAAAGGTACTTGCCCATGATCTTGCCGTCAAGAGACGTCTCCATGTGGCAGAAGATGTGGGGCCGATTGGCTTTATCCATGAATCTACCTCCTCAGGATGGAACAACAACAGCATATATAAATAGAATAAAGCGGCTTAGAGGAAATCCTTGATTTTTTCCCGCTTACCCCAGTTGCGAAGCTTGCTCAAGGCCTTGCCTTCGATCTGACGGATTCGTTCGCGGGTGACGTTAAAGTGCTGGCCTACTTCTTCCAAAGTCCGCGGCCGGCCGTCTTTCAAGCCGAAGCGAAGGTAGAGGACCTTCCGTTCGCGGTCGGTCAGACACGAGAATACATCTTCGATCTGTTCTTTTAGGAGGATGAAGGATGCAGCGTCATCGGGAGCTACGGCTTCCGAGTCTTCGATGAAGTCGCCTAAGTGGGAATCTTCTTCTTCACCGATCGGCGTTTCCAGGGAAACCGGTTCCTGGGCAATCTTCATGATTTCCCGAACCCGTTCGACGGGGATGTCCATCTTTTCGGCAATTTCTTCCGGAAGGGGTTCGCGGCCCTTGTCCTGAAGGAGCTGGCGGGAAATGCGGATCAATTTATTGATCGTTTCAACCATGTGGACCGGGATTCGGATCGTCCGGGCTTGGTCGGCAATGGCGCGGGTAATGGCCTGGCGGATCCACCAGGTAGCATAAGTACTGAATTTATAGCCCTTACTGTAGTCGAATTTATCGACGGCTTTGAGAAGGCCCAAGTTGCCTTCCTGAATGAGGTCCAGGAAGAGCATGCCCCGGCCGACGTAGCGCTTAGCAATGCTGACGACGAGACGCAGGTTGGCGTCGGTCAGTTTCTTCTTGGCAATGGTGCCGGCTTTGATGTCTTCTTCCGTCGCATCGGGAGCGTTCCCTTGTTCGATGGCCTTGGCCAGGGTAATTTCTTCCGTTGCCGACAAGAGGGGCACGCGGCCGATTTCTTTTAAGTACATGCGGACCGGGTCGTCGATGTTGATGCCTTCAGGCACGCTGAGGTCGACGTTGTGCAGGTCCGGTACTTTTTCGGTATCTTCATCATCTATGTCATCACGATCGCGCATGGAGTCTTCTTCGCCGATGATGTCGATGCCCTTATCGGCAAAGAGTTCATACATCTTGTCGATCTGGTCCGGCGTCAAGTCGTCTTCTTCCATGAGGTTCATGATTTCCGTATAAGTCAGGCTGCCTTTCTTCTGTCCTGTCTGCAGGAGCTGTTGGATATGCTGCAGGGCCAGTTCCCGACGTTCTTTTTCCGTCAGGTTCGGCTTAGTCGACGTTTCTTTTTTCTTCGTCGTCTTGCGGCGGACCACTTTTTTTGTCGTTTTCTTCGTTTCGTTCATATCGTCTGTCGTGTTATTATTCACCATGGTGTACAGGCTCCTTTCTGCTCCTTAAGACCATTGCTTCATTTCATCATTAATTTTTTTGCAGATGGCAAGTTCAGCTGCCAATCTTGCATCGCCGGTGCGGCTGTACCCGGCAGCCAGGCGGCTGTGTTCGAGGTACTGTTTTTGCAAGTCCGCCAGGCGAAATCGCTTGACGTAATCCATCAAGACAGCTTCGTCCAACGGGACATCTTGCAGAACCATAATTCGTGCAACTTCTTCGGCCTCCTCAGGAGTTAATTTTTGCTGGATGTCATGTAGTGTGTACATCCCTTGGTGTGCATATGTATCTAATATAATTTGATAAATACGGCGGCGCCGTTCATCGGAAAAGACCGACGCATCCACTTTGGCGGCAATGCGGTCACAGGCAGCGGGCTTTTCCAGAAGAAAGCGCAGGATGTTTTCTTCAGCGACTGCCATCGATCCCGTACCGCGGGCAGCGGCGTTGTGCTTCGATACGGACGGCGAGATGACGACCTGCTGTTGTCCCGCCTCCGGATGGGCTGCGACGTATTTATTAAATTCACTGCGAACGGCGTCTTCACCGATTTGCAGCTGGCCGGCCAACTTTTTCAAAAAAGCCTCTAAGAGGACCCGGTTGTCGACGGCTGCCACGACGGGCAGGACCATAGCCGTAATGGACGACTTCCCTTCAAGGGTCGTCCCATCATAAAGGGAGAGGGCCCGCTGGAGCATGTAGTCCAGCACATTGGGGGCGTCGACGACGGCTTCGCGGAATTTTTCCGGCCCGGCAGCATTGATGTATTCATCGGGGTCCTTGCCCTGGGGCAGGGACAGGATGCGGATGTGCATGCCGAGGCCTCTGACGATGGTCATGGCCCGCTGCGTTGCCTGACGGCCGGCGCCGTCCATATCGTAAGCCAGGACGAGTTCTTTGGCCTGACGCTGCAGGAGCCGTGCCTGTTCATCTGTAAAGGATGTCCCCAAGGATGCGACGACGTTGTGAATGCCCCGGTTGTGAGCCGAAATGACGTCCATATAACCTTCGACCAGAACGGCCCGCCCCTCTTCATAGATAGCCTTATGGGCTATATCCATGGCAAAGAGGAGCCGTCTTTTGTTGAAGATCGGCGTTTCCGGTGAATTGAGGTATTTGGGCTTGCTGTCGTCGAGGACGCGGCCGCCGAAACCGACGATGCGGCTGCGGCCGTCGCGGATGGGAAACATGACCCGGCCGCGGAAAGCGTCGTAAAAGTGCCCGTTTTTTTCTTTTGCCAGACCCAGGGCGACTAATTCTTTGCCGGTGACGCCCTTTTTCATAAAGGCGCCGGTCAGCTTGTCCCAGCTGTCCGGTGCGAAGCCCAGCTTAAAGGCGTCAATCGTATCGTCCGATACATGACGCTTATGGAAATAGGCCAGCCCCGGCTCGCCGTAATGGGTCTTAACCAGGCAGTTGTGGAAGAAATTCCCTGCCATTTCATTGATTTCATAGAGCCTGTCCCGCAGTTTATCGCGGGCTATTTCTTCAGCCGACCGTTCGACGACGGGCAGGGCTATATGGGCCCGTTCGGCCAACCGTTCGACGGCGTCTGAAAAGGAAAGGTTTTCTTTTTTCATGATAAACTGAAAGACATCGCCGTGGGCATGACAGCCAAAGCAGTAGAAAAATCCCTTATCGGCTGTGACGCTGAAGGACGCCGTCTTTTCATTATGAAAAGGACAGCAGGCCCAAAAATTGCGGCCCCGCCGGTTCAGCGAGACATAATCCGAGATGACGCTGACGATGTCATTCGCCTGGCGAACCTGTTCAATAAATTCGCTGGAAAACCGTTTCACTCACTATCACCTGCTTCATTTCAATAATAAGCTGATGTATTTATATATTCTCTATCAACCTGTCCAATTCCTTCTTTTTGAAAGACCATTTTGGCGTAAATGCCAAAAACGGATACATAGCCTTTCTATGTTATACTATTTCGACGCATAGCGTCAAGTTTCCTTTTCGCAACAGCCATTTTTTTCGCGCTTTTCTCCATAATCAGCATATTTCCTTGCTTGCGGGCTAAAATATAGCCCACATCTTTTCCTGAAATATGTGGATTTATTTATTTCTATTGGGTATAATAAGGGTAGACAATGCCAACACAGGGGAATATGCCAATGATTCATTTTACAGTCGGTCCGCTGCACCGGCCTACGACCGTAGGCGGCGCGATGAAACATTTCGGCGTCTCATCCACATTAAGACGCCGCATCAAACACAGCGGCAGCTGTACCATCAACGGCCAGCCTGCTGAAACGCGCGACTTCGTTCATGAAGGAGATGTCGTCTCCATCGTCATTCCCGTCAAAAACGAGTTCGCCCCACAGGAGATTCCTATCGGCATCGTCTACGAAGACGATTACCTCATGGTCATCGATAAACCGGCAGGCATCCTGATGCATCCGACATCGTCCGTCCGCGACGGGACCTTGGCCAACGCCGTGGCCTATCATTATGAGCGGACCGGTCAGCACTGCTCGTACCATCCCATGCACCGCCTGGATAAAAACACGTCGGGCTTATGCATGGTCGCCAAAGAGCCGCAAATTCAATACGCCTTTGACAAGCAGGACCTCAGTTACAGGCGCTTGTACCTCGCACTCTGTCAGGGACGATACCCTGCGCGGGTCACAACTGTACACGCCCCTATCGGAAGATGTCCCGACAGCATCATTACCCGCTGCGTCCGCCAAGACGGCAAGCCGGCCCACTCTGATTTTACCTGTCTCGCCGCTGGCGACGACTACAGTCTGCTCCAGGTCCTTTTACACACCGGACGGACCCATCAGATTCGGGTTCACAGCAGTTATCTCGGCTATCCTCTCTTAGGGGACGACCTCTACGGCGGTTCCCGCCGCCTCATGCAGCGCCAGGCTCTCCATGCCTACTGTCTGCAGTTTACCCACCCCATGACCCATCGCTTCATTACCGTTAATTCCCGGCTGCCTGAAGATATGGACGCCCTCGTCCGCCAGGCCGGCTGGAATTATATACACTAAAACTATTATATACGTATTTGTAGGAGGAATGTAAACATGCCATTAATTGGAACTACAGAAATGTTTAAAAAAGCCTATGAAGGCCACTATGCCATCGGTGCATTCAACATCAACAACATGGAAATCGTCCAGGCCGTTACAGAAGCCGCTGCTGAATTGAAATCCCCGATCATCCTTCAGGCTTCGGCCGGTGCCCGCAAATATGCGAAACCGTCGTACTTGAAACATCTCGTAGCCGCAGCCCTGGAAGATTACGATCTCCCCATCGCCCTTCACCTCGACCACGGTGCTGACTTTGAAACCTGCAAAGACTGCATCGACAGCGGATTTACCTCCGTTATGATCGACGGCTCCAAACATTCTTTCGAAGACAATATCGCTTTGACGAAAAAAGTCGTTGAATACGCTCATTCCAAGGGCGTCGTCGTCGAAGGCGAACTCGGTCAGCTGGCCGGCATCGAAGACGATGTCAACGTCTCGGCTGAAGAAGCTCACTACACCCGTCCGGAAGAAGTCGAAGAATTCGTATCCCGCACGGGCGTCGATTCCTTGGCTATCGCTATCGGCACCAGCCACGGCGCATTCAAATTCACTCCGGAACAGTGCACGCGCAACGCAGACGGCGTTCTCGTACCGCCGACGCTTCGCTTCGACATCCTCGAAGACGTTTCCAAACGCCTGCCTGGCTTCCCGATCGTACTCCACGGTGCTTCCTCGGTCGTACCGGAATACGTCAAAATCATCAATGCCAACGGCGGCGACCTGGCTGATGCTGTCGGCATCCCTGAAGATCAGCTCCGCAAAGCTGCTTCCCTGTCGGTCTGCAAGATCAACATCGACTCCGACCTCCGTCTCGGCCTGACTGCCGGCATCCGCCAGCACATGGCTCAGCATCCGGACCACTTCGACCCGCGTCAGTACCTGACCGACGGCCGTCAGTTCGTTCACGACATCGTAGCGCATAAGATCAAAGCCGTCCTCGGTTCGGAAGGTAAAGCCTAATCGCATGTCCTGCAAAAAAACTATTGATTTTTTCTGTGGCATATGGTAAAATTTTTTCTAGTGTTCTTGTAAATTAGGGAGGTGAATCCATTGCCGCAGATTAAATCCAACATGAAAACGATGGAAAAAGACGCAGCTCGTCATGCAGCTAACTCTCGAGTAAAATCTTCGGTTCATACCGCTATCCGCCGTACGAACGAAGCTATCCTCGGTGGTGACGCTGATGCTGTAAAACAGGCATTTGATAAAGCTAGCAGCGTAATTGATAGCGCCGCACGTAAAGGCGTTCTCCATAAAAATACGGCAGCTCGTAAAAAATCCCGTTTGGCTTCCAAAGTCAATGCGATGGGCAAATAAGTTGAACTGTAGAAAAAGCGTTGTCATTTAAGGGCAACGCTTTTTTCGTATAAGGAGGTATTCATGTTCCCCCAGCTTCACCAATGGCGTCATTTCCTGACCTTATTCTTTCCCCTGCTCCTGACCCAGATGGCCCAAGTCGGCACGTCGGTCTTCAGCTCCATTTTCAGCGGCCGCGCCGGTACCGTCGATTTGGCCGGCGTCGCCGTCGCCGTCAACGTCTGGATTCCCGTCTTTGCTGGCCTGTGCGGCATCTTCTTCGGCATCTCGCCGATCATCGCCCAGCTAAGGGGCGCCAAGAAGACGGAAGAGATTCCCATCTACATCATGCAGAGTCTCTACCTGAGCTTGGCCTTTACGGCCTTCATCTTCCTGGCAGGCTATCTCCTGCTGCCGCCCTTCCTCGACTTTCTGACCCTTGAGCCCAAGGTTCACTATATTGCCTGGGAATACCTCAAGGCCCTGGCCTTAGGACTCGTTCCCATCTGTCTCCAAGCGACGATGCGCTACGTCGTCGACGCCCACGGCAAGACCCAGGTATCGATGGCCATACTCATGACCAATTTGGTTCTCACGATCATTCTTTTCCGGCTTCTCATCTTCGGCGCCGGTCCCATTCCGGCCATGGGCGGCATCGGAACGGGCTATGCCATCACCATTGCGTCATGGATTTCTTTTCTCCTCTTCGTCGCCGTCCTGACCTTTATGGAACCCTTTCGCTCATACGGTCTGTGGAAGCACCTGAGGCCCTTCAGCTGGCATCACGCCTACCATCAATTGGAACTCGGCATTCCCATTTTCATCGCCGTCTTCTGTGAGACCAGCCTCTTTTCCATCGTCGGCCTGTTGATGACCGAATTCGGCACCTTATATCTGGCCGCCAACCAGGCTGCTATCAGCTTCACGACGTTGACCTATACCATTCCCTGGAGCATCAGCCTGGCAGCGACTATCGTCATCGGCTATGAAGTCGGTGCTAAAAATTACCACGGTGCCCGGCAGTATGCCGTCCTCTGTCAGCTCACGGCCCTCATCATCGCCGTCGGCGTCACCCTCTTCACCTACGTCTTCGTCGACGACATTGCCGCCTTGTTCACGACCGATAAGGATACCCTCTGGGCCCTGCGCAGCTTCATCTTATGCGCCGTAGCCTTCGCCTTCTGCGATGCCATGGGGACGCCGGTCCAAGGCATCCTGCGCGGCTATAAAGACGTGCGCATCATCACCTACGTAGCCTTCATCACCTACTGGTTCATCAGTATCCCCATGGGCTACGCCATGGCCCATCTCACGCCCTACGGCCCGTACGGCTACTGGCTCAGCCTGATCATCAGCCTGGCCATCAACGCCGCCGCCCTCAACTGGCGCCTGTGGAAACATACCGCCTGGCGTCTATAATACATCTATAAGGAGTTGATTCATATGCCAACTACGACACAATTAACGGCCTATGCCAAGGTCTTACTGCAAAAAGGCCTCAATATACAGAAAGGGCAGACCTTAGTCATCAATGCCCCCGTCGAAGCCCACGACTTCGTCACCTTGCTGACAAAGGAAGCCTATGCGGCCGGAGCCTCGGAAGTCGTCGCCAACTGGCGCTCGGACGACATGACCCGCCTTCGCTACGAACACGAAGACCTGTCGTCCTTCGAGTCCCTGCCGGACTGGCGCCGCGACTTCAGCCTCCATTACTACCATAAAAAAGCCGCCTTCCTCAGTCTCATTTCGGCCAATCCCAAACTCCTGAGCGGCATCGATACGAAGAAGATCTTCGCCCAGCAAAAGGCCCACAACGCCGCCTTAAAAGAATATATCGACGGCATGATGGCCTCCAAGACGACGTGGCTCGTCGCCGCTGTACCGAGTGCCGTTTGGGCCAAGCTCCTATATCCTGATCTTGACGCAGACAAGGCCTATAACGCCCTGTGGAATCAGATTCTCCAATCGTCCCGAGCCGACGGAAAAGCCCCCTTGGCCGACTGGGACGAACACCTCTCGAATCTCAAAAACCGCCGGACGTGGATGACCAACCAGCACTTCACCAGCCTCCACTACACCAACAGCCTGGGAACGGACCTCACCGTCGGCCTTCCGGATAACCATATTTGGCAGGGCGGCATGGAAAAAACGGAAACGGGCATCTTATTCAACGCCAACGTACCGACGGAAGAAATCTATTCGGCGCCGAAAGCCGACGCCGTCAACGGCACGGTGTACAGCACGCGGCCCCTCGTTTACAACGGCAATACCATCGACCGCTTCCGCCTGACCTTTAAGGACGGTAAAGTCGTCGACGCCGCTGCCGAAATCGGCGAAGATGTCTTACAGAAACTCGTCGCCGTCGATGAAGGAGCCGGCCGCCTCGGCGAAGTTGCCCTCATCCCCTACGCGTCGCCCATTTCCCTGTCGGGCATCTTATTCTACGAAACCTTATTCGATGAAAATGCCTCCTGCCATTTAGCCCTGGGCGCGTCGTACCCGACCTGCCTTGAAGGCGGCACGGAACTCGACAAAGAAGGCCTTTCTAAAGCCGGTCTCAACGACTCCATGATTCACGTCGACTTCATGGTCGGCTCGAAGGACCTTACCATTACAGGCCTAAAAAAAGACGGCACTGTCGTTCCGGTATTCACTAACGGAAACTGGGCCGAGTAAAGATTACTTATTGACAACGGCAAAAAGCCGTGCTATTATAAGTTGCAACAAACGATATACCTTTCATCCAGAGCAGCTGAGGGACTGGCCCGATGACGCTGCGGCAACCCCCATTCGGGAAGGTGCCAAGTCCACCGGAACATTCCGACAGATGAAGTAACTCCGTATTGACGGCCGTCATCTGCATGACGGCCTTTTTTATTGTCTTTTTCCCCTGTACGCCTGGCTCAAGGAGTGATACTGTGATTACCTTAAAGAACATTACCAAAACCTACGGCGGCGCTGCCCAAATCCAAGCCTTAAAGGGCATCAACCTGACCATCGAAGACGGCGAGATCTTCGGCATCATCGGCAAGAGCGGTGCCGGCAAATCGACCCTCGTCCGCTGCATCAATATGCTGGAAAAACCGACCAGCGGCGAAGTCATCATCGACGACAAAGACCTGTGCAAAATGAGCGAATCCCAGCTTCGGGCCGAACGCAAAAATATCGGCATGATTTTCCAGCACTTCAACCTCCTTTCATCGCGGACGGTTGCTGAAAACATCGCCTTCCCCTTGGAATTGGTCGGCGCCTCGAAAGACGTCATCCATAAAAAAGTAGAGTCCCTGTTGGAACTGGTCGGCCTCAGCGACCGCGCCGCCAACTATCCGTCTCAGCTCTCAGGCGGTCAAAAACAGCGCGTCGGCATCGCCCGCGCTCTTGCCAGCGATCCCAAAATTCTCCTTTGCGACGAAGCGACATCGGCCCTCGACCCGCAGACGACGAAATCCATCTTGGAACTCCTCCAGGACATCAATCAGCGCCTGGGCATTACCATCGTCATCATTACCCATGAAATGGCCGTCGTCCAAAACATCTGCCATCGGGCAGCCGTCATCGAAGGCGGCGTCATCAAGGAAATGGGCCGCGTCGTCGACATCTTCACCAATCCCCAGTCCCAGACCATGAAGGACTTCGTCACGTCGGTCATCAACATGGAACTGCCGACGGGCATCAAGAATCTCGGCGTCTCCGACCAGCCGACGCCGGACCACGACATGCTGGTCCGCCTGCGCTTTAAAGGCAAGGCTACCCACGAACCGGTCGTCTCGGAAATCGTCAGCACCTTCCACGTTAAGGTCAGCGTCCTCTACGGCAACATCGACTACATCCAAGACGAACCTTTCGGCTACTTGATCATCGTCATCATGGGTGATATGGAAACCCAGGCCAAGGCCTTCTCGTATATTAAAACATTACCGATAGGAAGTGAGGTTTTAGGTTATGTCCCAAGAAATCATTAAGTTAATGCTCCAAGGCATTGAAGAAACGTTCTATATGGTCGCCGTGGCCACGGTCATCGCCGGCATCATCGGCATCCCCCTGGGCGTCACCCTGGTTACGACCAGTAAGGGGCACATCCTGCAAAACCTCTTCATCAACCGGATTTTAGGCACCATCGTCAACATCATCCGTTCCGTGCCTTTTATCATCCTCATGGTGGCCATCATCCCCTTGACCCGTCTCATTGCCGGCACGTCTATCGGCACAGCAGCGGCCTGCGTCCCATTGACCATCGTCGCTATCCCCTTCCTCAGCCGCCTCGTCGAAACGTCGATCCGCGACGTCGATTACGGCCTCGTCGAAGCCGCTGAATCCATGGGCGCTACGCCCTTCCAGATCATCCGCAAGGTCCTCCTGCCGGAAGCTTTGCCGACGATCATCAACAACGTTACGGTCCTCATCGTCAACCTCATCGGCGCATCGGCCATGGCCGGTGCTATCGGCGGCGGCGGTCTCGGTGATATCGCCATCCGCTACGGCTACCAGCGCTTCCGTCCCGACGTCATGCTGGCGACGATCATCATCCTCATCGTCGTCGTCAACCTCATCCAGTACGGCGGAGACCTGGCATCGCATAAAAAGAATAAGAAATAAAACATCTGCCAACCATAGACATGAACAGGGTTATCTCTTGTTCATGTCTTTTTTATGTCGCCTTGAAGATAAAAATAAGGCGGCACAATCATGCTGCGGCAATATTTCATGACAACAAAAAACGTCTTGTGAACGGACTATGTCCACAAGACGCTAATGTATACTCTTTTTATGCTTCTAATTGACCGACGATGTCGCTGATATGAGCGATGCCCTGGTCTTTACAGTACTGGTCGAGGCCTTCGGCTACCGTTTCGACGGCTCGGGGATCGACGAAGTTATGGGCGCCGACAGCGACCGCACTGGCGCCGGCCAGCATGAATTCAACGGCATCCTGCCAAGTTACGATACCGCCGAGGCCCAAGATGGGAATGGATACGGCCTTCGAGGCCTGCCAAACCATGCGCAGGGCAATAGGTTTTACAGCCGGGCCCGACAAGCCGCCGGTGATGTTGCCCAAAATGGGACGGCGCGTCGTGATGTCGATGGCCATGCCGGTCAGGGTGTTGATCAGGGAAATGGCATCGGCACCGGCTGCTTCGACGGACTTGGCCATGGTCGTAATATCGGTGACGTTCGGCGATAATTTGACGATGACCGGCTTTTTCGTATTGTCCTTGACGCTGCGCGTTACGGCAGCAGCAGCATCCGGCTGGGTTCCGAAGACGATGCCCCCTTCCTTGACGTTAGGGCAGGAAATGTTTACTTCTAAGCCTGCGACGCCGTCGACGTCGAGGTCGGCCGCCAGTTTCCCGTACTCCTCCACACTGCCGGCGGAGATGTTGACGATGAGCGGCGTCTGACAGGCAGACGTTACCTTAGGCAGGATATCCCGCTTAAAGGCGTCGACGCCGGGGTTTTCCAAGCCGATGCAGTTGAGCATCCCTGCCGGCGTTTCAGCGACGCGGACACCGGGATTGCCCGGCCGCGGCAAGGGCGTAATGCCCTTGGAGATGATGGCCCCGACGGCATCGAGGTCGAGAAAGTCACTGTATTCGATGCCGAATCCGAAGGTTCCCGATGCCCCCATGACGGGCGTTTTCATCGAGATGCCGGCGAATTCGACAGCAATTCGTTCACTGATCATCAGAAGACCTCCTTTGCCGAAAAGACGGGTCCGTCGGTGCAGACTTTATAGCGCTTGCCGTCCAGCTTGCTTTCAAAGGTGCAGCCCAGGCAGACGCCGATACCGCAAGCCATCCGCTTTTCCATGGAGACTTCGCAGTCGATGCCGGCCTTGGCCGATGCTTCGGCAATGGTCTTCATCATCATCGTCGGGCCGCAGACCGATACGCGGTCGACAGGATGTTCCGAAAAGATGTTAGGCAGGGCATCGACAGCAAAGCCTTTGATGCCCTTCGAGCCGTCATCGGTAGTGACATAGATTTCTTCGGCGTAGGGTTCAAAAAACTCAGTCCAAAACGTTTCCGCTGCCGTCTTGCCGGCGACGAGCACGATGGGATGATCGAGCTGTTTCGCCAGGAAGATGAGCGGCGCCAAACCGACACCGCCGCCAGCCAGGAGGACCTTCCCCGGCGTCGTCGTAAAGATGCCGTCGCCTAAGGGACCTTCGACGTTGATCACATCGCCGGGACGGAGATCCTTCATTTCTTCCGTACCGATACCGACCAAGCGGTAAATAATGGTCACCGTTCCCGCATCAATATCGGCATCGACGATGCCGAAAGGACGGCGCAAAAAGGTCTGTCCCCCATCGCGGTGGACATTGACAAACTGACCGGCCTTGGCTTCTCGGGCCGTCTTCGGCGCTTTGAAGACCATTTTCCAGACTTCCGGAATTATGGCTGTATTTTCGACAATCGTCGCCATTTCCACAAATTTTTTCACCCTCTGATCATCCTTCCTCATTTCTATATAGCGATTCTATTATTCCACAAATCGCTCAAAAAGTCCACATCTGAGTTGACACCTTTTAGATCTCTTACCCTATCCTTGACGCCATCCCACGATTCGGCTATACTTACAGTACCAGGAACCATGTTCTGCTGTTGAACGGCAGACAAGCCTTTACGGGCTTGCCATCCTATGTACGTCACTTGTGGCGTATGGGATGGGCATGGGTCTTTTTTATGTCGTAAAAACAGCCTGCTCGATAATGGAAAGCAGGCTGCTTGTCAGGTATTAAATCAATATTGCCGTCTCTTGCCGATTTCTTTGCGCATCTTTTCCATATTGCCCTTGAACAATCCTTTTTCCTGCATGGCAATCCGCGTGTAGAGGACGTCGCCAATGGCCATGTGAATCAGGCGCGAGGCCCCGGCTTCCGACGTGAATTGGACTTCGCGGCCCATGCCGCAGAGACAGATATCGGCTTCTTCCGCCAAGAGGGATCGACCGTGGCTGGTAATGACGATGATGCCGGCTCCGACCTTCTTAGCCGCCCGAACAGATTGAAGGAGCTCCTTGGTGGCCCCGCTGTGGGACACGGCAATGACCACGTCGTCAGCCGTCATCAAGGCCGCTTCCGTAACCTGCATATGGGAATCGGCATCGGCCCGGATGGCCAGGCCCAGGCGCAGGAACCGGGTCTCCATATCGGAACAAACGGTGGCCGAATTGCCGAACCCGAAGACATAGACCCTTTTAGCCGCCAAAATCATGGCCGCTGCCTTATCAAGGGCCTCGTAATCGAGGAGGCTCAGCGTATCCTGCAGCCCTTCGGCGATGTTGGCAAAGACCTTGGAGGCTACGTCGTGGCTGCCGTCACCGGAGTCGATATCGTGAAAGGCCTTGGCCGGTACGGTCGACATGCCGGCTGCCAGCATCAGTTTCAATCCTTTCAGACCGCTGAAGCCTAATTTCTTACAAAACCGGGAAATCGTAATTTCTGAACTATCCGTCTGCGCCGCCAAGTCGGCTACGGTCTGTTCCATGACGACACCGGCATGATTGGCGATATAATCGGCAATACGGCGCTCTGACTTAGTCAGACCGCCGTATACACTGCGCAGGCCGGGAAATCGTTGGATGTTTGCTTCTTCCATAAGATTCTCTCCTACTCATTATTTACTTCCTTATTTTACCCTACAAATACATTTAATACAAGGACACCGATGAGGCCCATGACGGCGATAATCGTTTCCAAGGCACACCAGGTGCGGACTGTTTCTTTAATGGTCAGGCCGAAAAATTCTTTAAATAACCAGAATCCGGGGTCATTGGGCGGGCTGAAGATGAGCGACCCGGCACCGGTCGCCAGGACCATCAGTTCGGGATTCGCACCGGTAGCAACCGCAATCGGAGCGGCAATACCGCCGGCTGTAAGGGCTGCGACGGTGGCCGAACCGCAGGCCGTGCGGATGACGGCGGCTACCAGCCAGGCCAAAAAGAGCGGCGAAAGGTCGGAATTTGCTACCAGTTCCCCGATATAGGTACCGAGACCGCTGTCGATGAGGACCTGCTTCAAGGCACCGCCGCCGCCGACGATGAGGAGAATCATGGCGATGGCCAGGACCGCATCCTGGACGGTTTTCATGACGTCTTCCATGGATTTGCCGCGGCCGATGCCGAAGGTATAAATGGCGATGGCGACGGAAATGGTCAGAGCAATATCAGGCTGACCGAAGAAGGTCAGGACGTGGCGCAGGGGCAAATCGGCATCCATGGTCAATTTGGCAATCGCCGAAGCTGCCATGAGGATGACCGGAACCAGGGCCGTAAAGACTGAGATACCGAAGCTCGGCATTTCGTCGTCCTTAAAGATTTTCGGATTGTACATGCCCTTAGGGATTTCCGGATTAATATCCTTGGTCAAGTTGCAGTACAAGGGACCGGCTACGATAGCCGTCGGAATGGCGATGGCGGCGCCATACAGTAAGGTCGTGCCGATATCGGCATTATAGATAATGGCAATGGCCGTCGGACCGGGATGAGGCGGCAGGAAGCCGTGGGTGACTGACAGGGCCGCTGCCATGGGGATCCCGACTTCAAGAAGAGGAATCTTGGCTTCGGCAGCGACGGTAAATACCAAGGGGATGAGGAGTACGAAGCCGATTTCATAGAACAAGGCGATGCCGACGATGAAGCCTGTCAGGCAGACGGCCCATTTTACTTTTTCCCGTCCGAAGACGTTGATCAGCGTCGTGGCAATGCGCTGGGCGCCGCCGCTTTCGGCCATGAGTTTGCCCAGCATGGCCCCGAAGGATACGACGATGGCAAGGCCGCCGAGGGTACCGCCGAGACCTTTTTCAATGGTCGGAATCAATTGATCGATGGGCATGCCTTCGGCAAGACCTACGAGGCCGGCGACGAGGAGCAGGGCCAGAAAACTATTGAGTTTTACTTTTACAATGAGGAAAAACAGTATGAGAATGCCAACGGCAAGAATGACGAGGGGCATGATATAAACCTCCTTTATTTCGTATAATGTTCTTTCCAGTGATGATGGAAGATTCCTTCTTTATCGACGCGCTTAAAGGTATGGGCCCCGAAGTAATCGCGCAGGGCCTGGATGAGGTTGGCCCCTACCTGGGGACTGCTGTAGGCATCGAGGTACTGAAGGGCTGCCGAGAAGGCCGGAATGGGAAGTCCCTGGCTGACGGCGAGGCCGATGATACGGCGCAGAGCGCCTTGGTTGTCATTGATTTTTTGGAGAAAGAAATCGTCGAACAAGAGGTTGTCAAGATCGGGATTCTTTCCGTAAGCTTCGGTGATCTTGTTTAAAAATTCGGCCTGAATGATGCAGCCGGCCCGGAAAATCGAAGCGATGGCGCCGTAATCGAGGTGCCAGTCATAGGTTTCCGAGGCACTCTTATAGAGGGAGAAGCCCTGAGCGTAAGCGACGATCTTAGCGGCGTACAGGCTCTGGCGAACGGCTTCGACGAAGTCGTCACCGCGCTGCGGCGTAATATCCGGTCGTACGACGGCTTGCTGAGCCTGGGTGCGGCTCGGTGCATTGGACATGACGCGGGCGTTGCAGGCTGCCGTAATCATAGAGATATCGACGCCTTGTTTCATCGATTCGATGCTGGTCCAACGGCCGGTCCCCTTCTGACCGGCAGCGTCGGCGATCTTATCGAGAACCTGGCCGCCTTCTTCATCGTCTTCGGCGAAGATGTCAGCTGCAATGCCGATGAGGAAGCTCTTCAGTTCTCCCTGATTCCATTCATGGAAAATCTTAGACATGGCAGCATTGTCATAGCCGCCGACGTATTTCAGCAGTAGGTAGGCTTCGGCAATGAGCTGCATGTCGGCGTATTCGATGCCGTTGTGGACCATCTTGACGTAATGACCGGCACCGTCAGCGCCGATGTAAGTGCAGCAGGGCTTGCCGTCCGAAGCTTTGGCCGCAATGGCTTCATAAATAGGCTGGATTTCAGCGTAGGTTTCCTTATTGCCGCCGGGCATGATAGCCGGACCGCGGCGAGCTCCCGTTTCCCCGCCTGAAATACCCATGCCGTAGAAGTGGATACCCGCTTCCTTGCAGCGTTCGCAGCGGCGCTGGGTATCGCCGAAGTAAGAATTGCCGCCGTCGATGATGATGTCGCCTTCATCGAGGCGCGTGAGGAGCTGGTCGATCATGCTGTCGACAGGAGCGCCGGCCATGATCATGAGCATGATCTTCCGCGGCCGTTTGAGAGAGGCCAAGAATTCATCGAGTTCCAAAAATCCGTGAATCTTATCGTGAGGCCGTTCTTTCAGGAATTTTTCCGTCAAATCCGGCGTATAGTTGTATACAGCGACGTCATAGCCGTGGTCGGCCATATTGAGGGCCAGGTTGCTGCCCATGACGGCCATGCCGACGACACCAATATCGTGAAGCATCATAAGTACATCCCCTTTTCTGCTGAAAATTATAATTTTAATTGCTGTTGGTATGCCGCAATATCGGCAAATTCACCTTGTAATTTTTGGTAGAGGCGAGTGAAAATATCGTAGAGCTCACGGTATACGGCGGCATTTTCCTCAATAGGCGTATAGACTTTTTTGGCGTGGACCAAATTAGCCGTATCGGCAATGCTCTTTAACTTGCCGCTTGAAATGAAGCCTAAGACAGCAGCGCCGAAGGCTGCACCTTCACTGTTGTCGGGCAGGGTAATCGGTTCATTGAAGACGTCCGACATGATCTGCAGCCAGAGCTTCGATTTCGTAAAGCTGCCGCTGACCCGGATGTCCTTGACATCGCCAAATTCCCGAAGGGCTGCCATGACGCTGTTTAAGCTGTAGCAGATGCCTTCCATGACGGCACGGATCATATGGGATCGGCTGTGATTGAGAGAAAATCCGAAGAACATGCCCCGCAGTTCCGAATTCCAGTGCGGTGCCCGTTCGCCCGTAAAGCAAGGCAGGCAGATGAGGCCGTCGGCACCGGCGTCGACGTGTTCGGCCTTCATGGTCATCAGGTCATACGGGTCGATGTCCAGCGTTTCCAAGGCGCTTCCGCCGTAATGGCAAATCTTGTCGCGGACCCAGCGCAGGATCATGCCGCCGTTGTTGATGGCTCCGCCGGCGACCCACATGTCGTCAGTCAGGTTGTAGCACCAAGTACGCATCTGGGGGTCGACCTTAGGCTGACGGGTCAGCATGCGCAAGGCGCCGCTGGTGCCGATGGTACCGCTGATCTGTCCCGGTTCGACGGCACCGATGCCGACGTTGACCAAGACGCCGTCCGTAGCACCGATGACGACGGGAAGATTGGCCGGCAGGCGCAGGATCTTAGCGGCCTTTTCGCACAGTCCGTGGCTGTAGGTCGTCGAAACGACGGGCGGCAGCTGATCTTTGGTGATGCCGGCATAGGCGATGATTTCATCGTCCCATGCGAGGGTCTGTTCGTTGTACATGCCCGTCGTGCTGGCCGTCGACTTATCGACGAGCCACTCACCGGTCAGATGATAGTATAAGTAATCTTTCAGAGAACCGACAAAGCGCATTTGGCGGAACAGTTCGGGCTGGTTCTGACGGAGCCAGATAATCTTGGCAAAGGGGTAGCAGGCGTGAATCGGGCAGCCTGTCCGTTCGTAGAAGGAGCGGCATAAGGCTTCGTCTTTCTTCATGTCCCGGACGATGGCAGCACTGCGGCTGTCGGCCCAGGTCTGCATATCGTGAAGGGGTTCATAGGCTTCATCGAGAGCGGCAAAGCTGTGCATGGCCGTACTCAAGGCGATGCCGGCCAATTCCTTATTCCGGTAGCGGAGCTGTTCCGTCGTCTTGCGGATGACATCCTGAACGGCTTCGAGAATTTGAAGCGGGCTTTCTTCAGCCCAATCGGGACGGGGCGTCAACAAGGGATAGAACGCTTCGGACGAGCAGACGTTGATGCCTTCTTCCGTATAGGCAATGGCACGGACACCGGTCGTTCCGACATCGACGCCAATCCAAACTTCCTGGTTGGCTGAATCCATCGGCGTATTTGTATTCATAAGTCATACTTCCTTTCATGAATCATGGCTAGTCTTTTTTGATGCCCTTATGATACCACGGCCAACCCTCAAATGCAATAAAAATATCATTTTTAATTATCTATTTTGATATTTTAATTTCATAGGTTCATCTATTTCTATGCAAAAAGAGCAAGAGTCACCTTCAGTGATGACTGCCTTGCTCTTCGGGCCTTCCTGTGCTATAGTTATCTTGATATATATAGATGTATATAATTATTTCACTAGCTGTCTGCAGACAGTCATCTTCCATAGAGGAGGCATTCCCATGAAAGTTATCTTATTAAACGGCAGCCGACGCGAAAAAGGCTGCACCTATACGGCATTGTCCGTCGTCGCCGATACGCTCCGTGAAAATGGCATCGACGCGGAAATCATCCACGCCGTCCCTGACAAAGCCGTCGTCACGGCGGTTGCTGAAAAAATGCAGTCCGCCGACGGTCTGGTCATCGGTTCCCCTGTCTACTGGGCTTCGCCGACCGGTGAAATCGTATCCTTTATGGACCAATTAGCCGGTATGGCCGGAAACGCATTGGTCCATAAAGTCGGCGCCACCGTCGCCTCTGCCCGCCGGGCCGGCACGACGGCGACCTTGGACGTCCTCAATAAATACCTGTCCTACCACCAGATGATCAGCGTCGCTTCGAGCTACTGGCCCATGGTCCACGGCAATACGCCGGACGAAGTCAGACGCGACGAAGAAGGCCTTCAGATCATGCGCACCTTAGGCCGCAACATGGCCTGGATCCTGCAGTGCATCGAAGCCGGGAAAAAAGCCGGTATCGCAGCACCGGAGACCGAAGCCAAGATCATGACCAACTTCATCCGCTGATTTCGGTTTGACAGCCGACAAATCCGTACAGTCCCGCACTGTACGGATTTTCTCATATGGCGGTCTTTCTAAAAGTGTTGTCATTGCCACGCTTTTTTCCGGAGAATTGTGTATAATAAGGAATATATTATAAAAAAGCGAGGATTCCCTATGTATCCCATCAACGTAGATCTCCGCAGCCGGCCTTGTCTGGTCATCGGCGGCGGTACCGTCGCCGAACGAAAAATAGCCGGCCTCCTCGATGAAGGGGCAGCCGTCACAGTCATCGCTCCGACAGCGACGGAGACGATAAAAAACCGGGCCGCTGCCGGCCGTTTAATCTGGAAGGCAAAAAAATATGAGCGAGGCGACGAAAAGCCTTTCTTCCTCATCATCTGCGCCACCGACGATGAAGCCGTCAGTCTGATGGCGTCACAGGCTGCCGAAGAAGCGGGCAAATTGATCAACGTCTGCGACGTCCCCCATTTATGTAATTTCACCGTGCCGGCCGTCGTCCGTCAAGGCGACCTGCAGCTCGCCATCTCGACGAACGGCAAGGGGCCGGCCTTCTCGCGCTGGCTGCGGCAGCGATTAGAAAAATGCTTTGACGAACGCTACGGCCGCTGGCTCGATGAAGTGGCCCGCATCCGTTCAGCCGCCAGATCCGCCCTGTCCTCCCCCAGGGACCGCCACGACTTTTGGCGTGACGCGTTGACCGACGACATCATGGCCCTCGTCGAACAAAATGACATCGATGAGGCCAGCCGCCGTTTAGCCCGTCGTCTGAGTGAATTTGAAAGGAGACGTCATGAAACGTAACTTAGTCATCGGCACCCGGCGAAGTCCACTGGCCTTATGGCAGGCCGAATACATCAAAGAGGCCCTTATCCTTCACGACCCGGACCTTTCCGTACGCCTGGAACACATCGTCACCCAAGGCGATAAGATTCTCGACGTCCCCTTAGCCCGCATCGGCGGCAAAGGACTCTTTACGTCGGAATTGGAATCGCGCCTTCTCTCCGGTACCATCGATTTAGCCGTCCACAGCCTGAAAGATCTGCCCGCCGCCTTACCGGACGGCCTCTGCCTGGCTGCCGTCACGGCCAGGACCTGGGTCCACGATGCCCTGGTATCGAACCGCTATAAATCCCTCGCCGCCCTTCCCCAAGGAGCCCGGGTCGGCACGTCGAGCCTGAGAAGAAAGGCTCAGCTCCTGGCCCTTCGCCCCGATCTTACGGTCTGTGACCTTAGGGGCAACGTCGATACGAGGCTCAAAAAGCTCGACGACGGCGAGTACGACGCCATCATCTTAGCCGAGGCCGGCCTAAACCGCCTGAATCGAGGCGACCGCATTACCGAACTCCTCTCGACGGCGACTATGATTCCCGCCGTCGGCCAAGGAGCCCTGGCAGTTGAAACCAGGTCCGACGACGAGGACCTGAAACAGGCCCTGTCCTTTCTCAGCGACGAAGAAACGACGGCAGCCACCACAGCCGAACGGGCCTTCTTAGCGGCCATCAACGGCAGCTGCCAAGTCCCTGTCGGCGTCTACGGCAGCGCCAAAGGCGAAGAGCTCACCTTGTCCTGCATCATCGCTGCCCCCGACGGCAGCCGCGTCTTCCGCCACCAGGCAACGGGGCCCCTTTCTGACAGCGCCGCCCTCGGCCAAACAGCAGCCCGGACCCTCCTCGACGAAGGAGGCCGGCAAATTTTGACAGACCTCGGCATCACCCCTGCCGAATAAAGGAGGTTTTCCATGAACGGCATTGTATATCTCACCGGCGCCGGCCCCGGCGACTACCGCCTCTTGACCTTAAAAGGGCGCGACGTCCTCGGTCAAGCCGACGTCGTCATCTACGACTACCTGGCCGACGAACGGCTCCTCGACTTCGCCCGGCCTGATGCCGAAAAAATATACGTCGGCAAAAAAGCCGCCGACCACACCCTGCCCCAAGCAGAGATCATCGACTTACTGATTGAAAAAGCCCGTGCCGGCAAGGTCGTCGTCCGCCTCAAAGGGGGCGACCCCTTCGTCTTTGGCCGAGGCGGTGAAGAAAGCCGAGCCTTGCACGACGCCGGCATTCCCTTTGAAATCATCCCCGGCGTGACCTCAGCCATCGGCGCTGCGGCCTACGCCGGCATCCCCGTCACCGACCGGACGGCAGCCTCATCCTTTGCCGTCGTCACCGGCCACGAAGACCCGACGAAAAAAGCATCGTCCATCCGCTGGGATAAATTGGCCACAGCCGTCGACACCTTGGTCTTTCTCATGGGCGTCCACAACCTGCCTTTGATTACCAAAGAGCTCATGGCCCACGGCAGACCGGCCGACACGCCGGCAGCCCTGGTCCGCTGGGGCACCAAGCCCAGTCAGGAAACCTTAGTGGCTACCGTCGGCGACATCGCCCGAAAGGCAGCGGAACGCCAATTTAAAGCGCCGGCTATCTTCATCGTCGGCGACGTCGTAACCCTTCGGCCGTCCATGCAGTGGTTCGATACCAAGCCCCTCTTTGGGCTTCGCATCGCCGTCACCCGGACCCATGCCCAGGCACCGGCCCTGACCCGACAGCTGGAAGATCTGGGCGCGTCGTGCATCGAAGTCCCGACGATCCGTATCGAGCCGCCGAGCGACGCTTATACTGCCCTCGACGCGGCCATCGACAAGATTTCCCAGTACGACTGGCTCATCTTCACCAGTACCAACGGCGTCGACGCCTTCTTCCGCCGACTGTCCCGAAAAGGCTTGGACAGCCGCGCCTTAGGCCGGGCCAAATTAGCCGCCATCGGCAGCGCTACGGCAGAAGCCCTCTCAGCACACGGCCTGACCGCCGATGTCGTCCCCAGGGCCTACTGCGCCGAAGGACTGGCCGAAGCCTTGGAACCCTGTCTTTCCGGCGGCGAACATATCCTCATTCCCAGGGCCAGGGAAGCCCGGTCCTTCTTACCGGATACGCTCCGCCAAAAAGGCGTCTCCGTTGACATCTGTGAAGCCTACTGTACTGTCGGCGCCGACGAAAACAAGGAACGCCTGACAAAACTGTTAGCAGACGGCGCCGTCGACGTCGTCACCGTGACCAGCTCGTCGGCAATCCGCCACTTCCTGGAACTTACAGCCGATGCCCCTTCGGCCCTCGACAAGATGACCTTTGCCTGTATCGGCCCCATTACGGCTCAAACCTGCCGCGAACAGGGCCTCACACAGATTATAACAGCTGCGACCTATACGACGGCCGGCTTAGCTGACTGCATAAAAGATTGGAGATTAGAAAAACGATGAACGTAAATACCCTCCGCCCGCGCCGTCTGCGCCGTTCGGCACCGCTGCGGGCTATGATACGAGAAAACCACCTTTCCCTGAGTGACCTCATTTACCCCATTTTCGTCGTCCCCGGGACCGGCGTCAAAGAAGAGATTCCCAGCATGCCCGACTGTTACCACCTGTCTGTCGACAAGGCCGTCGCCTTAGCCGAAGACATTTGGCAGCTCGGCATCCGGTCCATCGAAGTCTTCGGCCTGCCGGCCTATAAGGACGACATCGGTTCCAGTGCCTGGAATCCGGAAAGTCCGGTCCAGCGCGCCATGAGAGCCATCAAAAAAGCCGTTCCCGACATGGTCATCGTCGGCGACGTCTGCCTCTGCCAGTATACGAGCCACGGCCACTGCGGCAAACTGACAGGCCATGAAGTCGACAACGACGCCACCTTGGAACTGCTGAACAAAGTCGCCGTCAGCCAGGCAGAAGCCGGTGCCGACATCATCGCCCCGTCGGACATGATGGACGGCCGCGTCGCCTCCATCCGAAAGGCCCTGGATGACCACGATTTCACCGACATCAGCATCATGTCCTACGCCGCAAAATATGCTTCGGCCTATTACGGCCCCTTCCGGGATGCTGCCGATTCGGCGCCTCACTTCGGCGACCGCCGGGGCTACCAGATGGACCCGGCCAACAGCCGCGAAGCTATGAAAGAAATCGATTTAGACCTTGAAGAAGGGGCTGACATCATCATGGTAAAACCGGCCCTGGCTTACCTCGACATCGTCCATCAGGCCCGGGAACGCTGCCAGCGGCCCATTGCCACTTACAACGTCAGCGGCGAATACGCCATGGTCAAGGCCGCCGCTCAAAAGGGCTGGATCGACGAAAAGCGCATCGTCATGGAATCCCTGACCAGCATGAAACGAGCCGGTTCGGACATCATCATCACCTACCACGCCATCGACGTGGCCCGGTGGCTGAAAAACGGCGACGTCGAGGCTTAGCCATGGATCTCGTCATTCTCGGCCTCAACCATAAAACGGTCCCCGTCGCCGTTCGGGAACGCTTTGCCATGACGGAAGACGCCATCCGAAGCGGCCTTTCGCGCCTCGACGACTACGGCGGCCTGCGCGAAGTCGTCGTCTTGTCGACGTGCAACCGCGCCGAAGTCTATGCCGTCGTCGACGACGTCCGGGACAACGAACAGGCCCTACGCAATTTCTTTTTGGACCTGGCGGGAAAACCTGTCTATGAACCGGCCTATTTCTACAGCTACACGGGAAAGGCCTGCATCGACCACCTGTTCACCGTCGCCGCCAGCCTCGACTCCCTCGTCGTCGGCGAAGGCCAAATCTTAAGCCAGGTCAAACAGGCCTACGTCCTGGCCCATGAAAACGGCGCCACCGGGGCTATCTTAAATATGCTCTTTCAACAGGCCATCGCCGTCGGGAAAAGAATCCGGACAGAGACTCATATTGCCTACCACGCCGTATCGGTCAGCTATACAGCCGTCCAAATGGCGGAAAAAGTCTTCGGCGGTTCCCTGAAAGGAAAAGGGCTCCTCTTATACGGTGCCGGCCAAATGGCCCGCCTGACGGCCCAGAACTTTCTCGGCAAAGGGGCTGACAAGCTCTACATCGTCAACCGTCACCTGGAACGGGCCGAGGAGCTGGCCCGCGACGTCGGCGGCCGGGCCGTCCATTATAAAGAGGCCGAAACCGTCGTCGACGACGTAGACATCATCATCGCCTCGACGGGAGCCCCCCACTACGTGGTCACCGTCCCCCGCCTGCGCCGCTTCCAAGAACGGCGCCAAGGTCGGCCCCTCCTGCTCATCGACATCGCCGTCCCCCGCGACATCTCGCCCGACGCCGCCGCCATCGACGGCGTAACCTTATACAACATCGACGACCTGGAAGGCATCGTCCACGACAATGAAGCCGCCCGGCAGCGCGAAGCCGTCGCCGCCAGAGCCATCGTCGACGAAGCCGTCACGGCCATGGTCGAGCGCTACCGCTACCTGTCGGTCCGTCCGGTCATCGTCAGCCTGTCTCAGCAGGCCGAACAGACGCGGCGCCACTTCGTAAAGAGGGCCCGCAACAAGCTTCCGGAACTGACGGACGACCAGTTCCGCATCGTCGAAAACTTATCTCACATCTTAGTCCGCAAAATCCTGCGTGCCCCCTTGCGGCGCACCGTCGAAGCGGCCCATACGCCCGATGAAGAACGGGTCGTTCGCGAACTGCGGAACGTATTCAACTTAGATATCAAAGAATGAGGAGGCCTTTCCATGATTCCCTTAGATAAATCAAAAGCAGCCTTTGCTGAAGCCCAGACCCTCATGCCGGGCGGCGTCAACAGCCCGGTCCGTTCGTACAGCCGCATCGGCTGCCCGCCGCCGTTTATCGCCCGAGCCAAGGGCAGCACCATCTGTGACATCGACGGCAATGAGTATATCGACTACGTCGGTTCCTGGGGCCCGATGATCGTCGGCCACGCCCATCCCCGCGTCGTAAAAGCCCTTCAGGAAGCAGCCGAACGGGGTACGAGCTACGGCGCCCCGACCCTCGTCGAATCGGAACTGGCCAAGCTCGTCCGCCAGGTCTACCCGTCCATCGAAAAACTGCGCATGGTCAATTCCGGTACGGAAGCGACGATGAGTGCCATCCGAGTCGCCCGAGGCTATACGGGCCGCGACAAGATTGTCAAATTCATCGGCTGTTACCACGGCCACGGCGACAGCCTCTTAGTCAAAGCCGGCAGCGGCGCTGCTACCTTCGGCCAGCCCGACAGCCCGGGCGTTACGGCCGGAACGGCCAAAGACACGCTGACTGTCCCCTATAACGACGCGTCTGCCTTTAAAGCCCTGATGGATCAACACGGCGACGACATCGCCGCCGTCATCGTCGAACCCATTGCCGGCAACATGGGACTGGTCCTTCCTAAGGAAGGCTACCTCGACCTCCTTCGGGAAGAAACGAAGAAACACGGCACGGTCCTCATCTTCGACGAAGTCATGTGCGGCTTCCGCTCGGCCCTCCACGGTGCCCAGCGTATCTACCATATCAAGCCGGACATGACGACCCTCGGTAAGATCATCGGCGGCGGCCTGCCCGTCGCAGCCTACGGCGGCCGACAGGATATCATGGACTGGGTCTCACCGAAAGGTCCGGTCTACCAAGCAGGGACCTTAAGCGGCAATCCCCTGGCCATGGCCGCCGGCCTTGAAACGCTGCGCATCATCACCGAAGATGCAGACTATATCGAAAAAGTCTCGGCCAAGACGTCGATCCTCACCGAAGGAATCCGCCAGGCTGCAAAAAAAGCCGGCGCAGCCGTCCAGGTACCGCAGGCCGGCACCATGTTCAGCGTCTTTTTCAGCGATGTACCGGTCACGGACTACGCCACAGCCGAAGCCTGCGACGGCAAGGCTTTCAAGAAATACTTCCTATCGATGCTGAGTGACGGCATCTATCTGGCACCGTCGCCCTTTGAAACGAACTTCGTCTCCGGTGCCCACAGCGATGCTGACATCGAAAAGACCATCGAAGCTGCAGAGAAAGCCTTCCGCTCCCTCTAAGCTGTGAACTGCTAAAAAAATATGGCCTAACACAAAACGCCCGTCTGAGCCGTAATCGCTCAGACGGGCGTTTTTCGCAGGACCTCTTTTCAGAGTTCTTGGATCTTATAAGATTTTCGACAAGAAAGCCTGGGTCCGTTCTTCCTTCGGATGGGAGAAAAGATCGTCCGGTTTCCCCTGTTCCAAGATTTTGCCTTCGTCGACGAATAAGACGCGGTCAGCCACTTCGCGGGCAAAGCCCATTTCATGGGTGACGATGGCCATGGACATGCCGTCATGAGCCAGGTCTTTGATGACGTCGAGAACTTCACGAACCATTTCCGGGTCGAGGGCCGACGTCGGTTCGTCGAAGAGGATAAATTTCGGTTTCATAGCCAAGGCGCGGGCAATGGCCACACGCTGCTGCTGGCCGCCGGACAAGGTTTCCGGATAAGCATCCTTCTTATCGGCCAGGCCGACTTTTTCGAGAAGCTGAATAGCTACTTCCGTCGCCGCTTCCTTACTTTCCCCACGGGTCTTCATGGGCGACAGGATGATGTTTTCCAAGACCGTCATGTGCGGGAAGAGATTAAAGCGCTGGAAGACCATGCCGACTTCCTTGCGGACGCTGTTGATGCTCTTGGCGTCGTTCATGCTGATGCCGTCGACGATGATTTCGCCGGCCGTCGGTTCTTCCAAGTAGTTGATGCAGCGGAGAATCGTACTCTTGCCGGACCCGGACGGGCCGATGATGACGACGACTTCTTTATCTTGAATGGTCAAATCGATGCCCCGGAGGACTTCGTGTTTGCCAAAGCTTTTTTTCAACCCTTTAATTTCTATCATCCGTTGCAAACCTCCGTTCCAAATAGCTTACCAACTGGGCGATGGTAAAGGTCATGATCAAATAAATAAAGGCGACAGTCAACCAAATTTCAAAAGAACCGTAGGTCTTGGCAATGATCAGCTGGCCACGGCGGGTCAATTCTTCAAAGCCGATGACCGAAACCAGGGATGTTTCCTTAGTCATGGAAATAAATTCATTGCCCAGCGGCGGAATGACGTGTTTGAAGGCCTGGGGCAAGATGATGTAGCGCATGGTCTGCATCCACGACAGACCCAGGGACCGTCCGGCTTCCATCTGGCCCTTATCGACGGACTGAATGCCGGCACGGAAAATTTCTGCCACATAAGCACCGCTGTTTACGGAACAGGCGGCGACGGCAGCAACAAAGGGGTTGATCCGTTCGCCAATGATCATAGGCAGGGCGAAGTAAATCAAAAAGATTTGGACCAAGAGCGGCGTCCCACGGATAATATTGACGTAGCAGACAGCCAGGATGTTCAATATTTTGACTCCTGACAAGCGGCACACACTGGTAATCAGGCCGAAAACAAAACCTAAGCCGACGGCAATCGCCGTGATTTCAATGGTAACACCGGCACCTGCCAACAGCAGAGGCAATGAATTCCAAATCAGGCTAAAATCAAATGACATGAATAACACTCCTCTTAGATGATTCAGATAAATATACAAATACACATGCTATCTTATTATACTTGCATATTTATGTGATGTCAATTCAAATTTAATAAATTCTCTTCATCTTCAGTCCCTTTTTTGCCTGCATTTGACAGAAAACGACAAAAAAAGGAATGCATAAAGGAAGGGTCCCTTATGTATTCCCCTATTTGCAGGCACAGCGGCAAAAGCCGACGGGCAGCCGCTGTGAGAAGATATCTATCGGCCTAAGAAATGAACCAGTTCAAAGAGGTTTTCGTCAATGGGATAGCGAAGCTTTGCCGCTTCTTCATAGGGCGTAGCAACGACCTTGTTGTCGATGAGGCCGATGACGCTGTTGTAGGTGCCGTCCAAGAGGCTGTCAACGGCTTTCTGGGCAAAACGGCCGGCCATGATGGCATCGTATGCCGACGGAGCGCCGCCGCGCTGTACGTAGCCGAGGACGGTCAGGTTCGGAGACAGATACGTATGTTCCTTAATATAGTCGACGACGTCAGAGCCTTTAGCAGCCCCTTCGGCGACGATGACGATACTGCTCAGTTTCTTCATGCGGTGCGATTCTTCCAGATGCTGGCAGAGGGCCTGAAGATCGACTTTGTGTTCCGGGACTAAGACGGCTTCGGCACCGGAAGCCATGCCGGCATTGAGGGCGATAAAGCCGGCTTCGCGGCCCATGACTTCAATGACGGCGACGCGGTCATGGGAAAAGGCCGTATCGCGGATCTTATTGACCGATTCGAGGACCGTATTGACAGCCGTGTCAAAGCCCAGGGTATACTGGGTCCCAACCATATCGTTGTCGATGGTCCCGGGAATGGTAACCGTCGGAAAACCAAAGCCGGCCAAGGCTTCAGCACCGCGCATGGAGCCGTCACCGCCGATGACGACCAGGGCATCGATTTCCTGTTCCCGTAAATATTCAGCAGCTTTCTGCTGCGTTTCTTTTTCTTTAAATTCTAAGCAGCGGGCTGTTCGAAGCACGGTCCCCCCATGATGAATGATCGCACCGACATCACGTCGGCCTAAGGGACGCGTTTCATGACGCAGCAAACCTTCATAACCGCGAATAATACCTTCGACAGTCAGGCCGCGCTGAATAGCGTACCGCGTGACACCGCGGATAGCCGCATTCATTCCCGGCGCATCCCCGCCGCTGGTCAATACTCCGATTTTGTTGATCATTTTACATCAGTCTCCTTCTTTTCCCTGGCAATAAACTGCACATGCCTTTCATTGATTTTATGGACAATGGATTCGACGATCTGTGACGCTCCCCCACGTGTCGTATCGACGACGCCGTCGCAGTACGGATAGATCTCTTCCCACTGTTTCATCATGGTATGGACAAAATCATGAAGATTGTCGTAGTCCACCGTCGGCCGCTTTCCAATATGGCGGCTGACTCTTTCTTCCACGCGGAACGGTTCGGATAAGAGGGCAACGATGAATCCATGACGATGCAAGATACGGTACGTATCGACGTTCATGGGAAAGTTGCCGCCAAAGGAAATCACCGCTTCATGATAGCGGCTGACTTGCTGTAAGATATTGAGCTCCCGCTCTCGAAACGCCTTTTCTCCAAAGCTGGCAAAGAAATCGGCAATGGTCATCCCGACGGCCCGCTCGATACGCCGGTCGGTGTCGACAAACTGCCAATTGAGGCGTTGAGCCAGCTTGCGTCCAATATGACTCTTGCCGCTCCCCATCATCCCGACGAGGACGATATTCCGCTTCATCATGATCGGCACACCTCCTCCAAGTAGTCTGTTCTGCATATGTACCTTCTTATTTTATCATACTTCTTTCTTGTTGACACAAAAAAAGCCGTACTTTTTCTTCATATTACTATAAACAGAACGGGACAGTCAAAAAAAGGCGCTAATTCTTCCTATAAGCCATGCGTGCCCGAGCCCATATTACTGCTGTTTAAGGTAATTTTATCCATTTTATACAAAAACAGGTGCTTCTTTCGGGACGATTCCGGTCCCGGGAGGGCCGTAAAAAAGAGATCTGCCGGACACCGACAAATCTCTTTTCAAAAGGCGTCTCTTGAAGAGGACCGCTAACTGTTACTTACGAAGCACAGGTCGTGCCGCAGTTCCCCCCTGCTTCACCGGCATCGTTGGTGAGACCCAGGCGCTTGATCATGGCCATGTCTTCGACGATGGTCGAGCCCGACGTCGTCAGCATATTTCCCGTAATCGACGCCGACGCGCCGCAGAGGAGGGCTGTAGCCCCGTTTTCAGGAAGGAGCTTGCGGCCGGCAGCCAGGCGGATGTTGGCTTCAGGATTGATGAAGCGGAAAATGGCGATGGTCCGCAGGATATCGTCGCCGGACAGTTCCTGCCGCCCTTCAAAAGGCGTGCCGGGAATGGGCATCAAGGCGTTGATGGGGATGGATTCGATGCCGAGCTCAGAAAGGCTGATGGCCATATCGAGGCGGTCTTCCCAAGTTTCCCCCATGCCGATGATGCCGCCAGAACAGACGCAGAGCCCTTCGGCCTGAGCGTCCTTAATCGTCCGGATGCGGTCGTCATAGGTATGGGTCGTACAGATCTGCGGGAAGAAGCGCCGCGACGTTTCGATGTTGTGATGGTAGCTGGTGACGCCCGTTTCCCGAAGGGCATGGAGCTGTTCCCTCGTCAGCAGGCCGTGAGACGCGCAGAGGCCGATGCGAAGCTCGCCCTTCATGGCCCGATACGTATCGAGGGCCTTTGCAAAGTCCTTCCCCGACAAGGCTCTGCCGGAGGTTACGATGGCGAAGCGGTTGGCGCCGGCATCCTGGTTGGCCTTAGCATTGGCCATGATTTCTTCTTTCGGCAGAAAATCGTATTCATCACAGCCCGTATGGTGACAGGCCGACTGAGCACAGTATTTGCAGTCTTCACTGCAGCGGCCGCTGCGGCCGTTGATGATGGTACAGAAGTCGACGTGATTGCCGCAAAAATGGTGCTGCAGTTCGCCTGCCCCCTGCTGCAGTTCGGCAAGCGGTGCCGTCAACAAAAGGCTCATATCGTCACCGCGTTTGATGCGGTATCCCTGTAAAATTTTTTCGGTCAAACCAGCAATTGTATTCATTGTTAACCAATGCCCCTCTTTCTTTTAGTGACTATGGGATTATTATACGCGTTGAAGCTCCTCTAGTCAACCGATTATTTCACAGTATAAGGTTAACAATATAGCCAAAAATCGCCGCACCGACAAGGCGGCCTCCCCTTCAAGGCCAAAAAAAAAGGCCCGTCGCAGTTGCGACAGACCTTTTTCCAAGTGTTCTTGCCAATAGCTTATCGGCGTTCGCGGATACGGGCAGCTTTGCCGGTAAGACCGCGGAGGTAATTCAGTTTTGCACGGCGAACGATACCGTGGCGAACGACTTCGATTTTAGCCAGGCGCGGCGAGTGTACCAAGAAAGTACGTTCAACACCGACACCATAGGAAATACGGCGGACAGTGAAAGTTTCGCGGACACCGCCGTTCTGACGGCCGATAACGACACCTTCAAAAATCTGGATACGTTCACGATTGCCTTCGACAACCTTTACGTGAACTTTGACAGTATCACCAGGGCGAAATGCCGGGATATCGTCACGAAGCTGTTCCTGTTCAAGTACGCTGATAATGTTCATTGCTCTTTTTCCTCCTAATAAGACATTCTTACCCCGTTGCCGCCATGGTACGCGGCAATCGTCATATGATACCGATCATATCGGGCAGCGGACTGCCTAAAATAACAAGGGAATTATATCATAAAAAATCCCTTGTGTAAAGCCTTTTTTCTCGCAAATCGCCAAAAAACAAACTGACCCTTAGGGCCTACATCTGTACGTTAGGCAGGAAGGTGCGGGACATGTGGGAGATGATGGCCTGGTACTTATCGCGCTTATCCGTCGGATAGGTTACGGTAAAGGCCACATAGGTCTTATTCTTGTCGTTGATGTAAAGTTCGTGATAGTAAGACGTCTTGCCGTCAGTCCAGCCGATGGCATAGCTGTCTTTGGTCTTGATGTTGGTCGTCAGTTCCGGTGATTCGTTCATGCCGACAGCCATGTTGTACAATTCGTCGATGGAAAAGTTCATGGTATTCTTAGCGGCATAGGTCCGGAACACGGCATCATCCTTGGAGTCCTGGAAATAAGCTCCGTCCCCGTCAACAGTCATATCGGCTGTCGTCGCGCTGCGCGGGATGTCGACGGCATACTGATAGTTACTGTTGTAATACTGGTAATAGTTCTTGTCCTTAGTCGTCATGACCTGGACGACGTCATAGCTATCGGTATTGGCACTCTTGATGCTGACTTTTTCAGCAGCCAATGCCGTAGAGCCTGCGATACAGGTCAGGGCAGCGACTAAGAGGGCAACGTTCTTTAATTTCATGGATATCACTCCTTTATTTTCTTGTGCGATAGAGCTTTGAAAAGAGGGCTTTCAAAAATAAACAACAGATGCAGGCGGGCTGCATCTGTTATCTATTATACCATATTCAAAATTCGCTGTACAAGAAAGGCAGCTTACGATAATTTCTTGATATCACCGATAGGCTGAATGAGGCTGTAGGTCAAGGCCAGAAGGTGGAGCCGGTTTTCCTTGACGGCTTCATCTTTATGCATGACCAGGACGTTGTCCAGGAATTCATTGATGACGGCAATGCCTTCAGACAAGGTATCGGCTACGCTCTGATAGTCATAGACGGCGTACTGCTGCGGCAAGTTTACCTGCATGGCCTGGCAGGCGCTGTAGAGGGCCCGTTCTTCGTCGGTTTCAAAGAGGTCGGGATCGACGTCGATGTCGTCGGCGCCTTTGATCATGTTGCTGACACGAGTGAAGGCCTGGAGAAGATCCGTCTTGCTCATGATGTCGGCATCGATGAGGGCCTGAGCGCGGCGGGCAGCTTCATTGGCGTTGAGGGTGTCAGAACTGAGGACGCAGTCGATGATGTGATAATCCATGCCCTTATCCTGAAAGATATTCTTCAGGCGCAGGGTAAAGTAATCGTCGAGCTGACCCATGACCGTCGCGGCATCTTCACCGGTAACGCCGAGGAGGTTCAGGATGAAGGCGAAGACTTCGTGGCAGTTGATATTCCAGCCGGCATCCATGACGATGTTCAAGATACCGATGGTCTGACGGCGCAGGGCAAAGGGGTCCTGAGAGCCCGTCGGGATGAAGTCGCGGCTGAACATGCCCGTAATGGTGTCGAATTTGTCGGCAATGCCGAGGATTCGGCCCATGTCGGTAGCCGGCAGTTCGTCGCCGGCAAAGCGCGGCTGATACTGTTCGTTGATAGCTTCGGCAACGCCTTCGTCTTCACCGTCGATGAGGGCATATTCCTTGCCCATGACGCCTTGGAGTTCCGTAAATTCCATGACCATCTGAGTGGCCAGGTCGGCCTTTGCCAGTTCCGAGGCCCGCCGGAGTTTTGCGTCATCGAGACCGAGGTCGAGTTTCTGATTGAGGAATACCGTAATCTGTGCCAGGCGCTGAGCCTTGTCGTGGAGCGTGCCGAGGCCGTCCTGGAAGACGATCTTCTTCAATTTTTCCGTGTAATCGACTAATTTATGTTTCTTATCTTCTTCAAAGAAAAACTTGGCGTCGTCGAGACGAGCCCGCAGGACGCGTTCGTTGCCGTGCTGGACCGTTTCCAAGTGGTAGTCGTTGCCGTTGCGGACGGTCAGGAAGAGGTTCATGAGCTTGCCTTCCCCATCGCGCATGGGGAAATAACGCTGGTGGTCCTTCATAGGCGTAATGATGGCCGCTTCAGGCAGCTTCAGATAGTCTTCATCAAATTCACCGCACAGAGCCGTCGGATATTCGACGAGGTAGACGACTTCTTCGAGAAGGTCTTCGTCCATGATGACCGTCCCGCCCTTTTCGTCAGCCAGTTTCTGGAGGCCGTCGAGGATGAGCTGGCGGCGCTTTTCCGGGTCGACGATGAGGAAGTGTTCTTCGCAGACGGCTTCATAGGAGGCCGGATTTTCAATGGTAAAGTCGCCGGTGCCGAGGAAGCGGTGGCCGCGGCTGACCTTGCCAGACTGAACGTTGGCCAGTTCAAAAGGAATGACTTCCGTATCGAAGAGGGCGACGAACCAGCGGATCGGACGGACGAAGTGGAAGTCGAGACTCCCCCAGTGCATGCTCTTCGGGAAGTTAAGACCCGTTACGATGCCCTTCATGATATCCGGCAGAAGGCCCTTTGTTTCAGCGCCGACGCTGGTGACGTTGGCGTAGACGTAGCCGTCTTCAACGGTCAAATCGGCGACGTCAATTTTCTGACCGCGGGCAAAACCCATGGCAGCCTTGGTCGGTTTGCCTTCGCCGTCATAGGCGATGGAGACCGACGGTCCCTTGTGCTTAGCTGATACGTCGGCCTGCTTTTCAGCAACGCCTTTCATCAACAGGGCGATGCGGCGCGGCGTGCCCAAGGTGCGGACCGATTCATAGGCGATATTCGCTTCGCCAAACGATGTTTCCGCCAAGTCTTTGACCTGACGAAGGATACTCGGCATATAATGAGCCGGGATTTCTTCCGTGCCGATTTCAAGTAACAAATCTTTGCTCATCTTATTTTTCCTCCTTGGCAAGCATTGGGAATCCTAATTTTTCACGCTGTTCCAGGTACGCTTTAGCGCAGGCCCGGGCCATGTTGCGGACGCGGCCGATAAAGGCGGCACGTTCGCTGACGCTGATGGCGCCGCGGGCATCGAGGAGGTTGAACGTGTGCGAGCATTTCAATACGTAGTCGTAGGCCGGAAGGACGAAGCCGGCTTTGATGACCCGCATGGCTTCTTTTTCATATTCATCGAAGAGGTGGAACAAGAGGTCGGCGTTGCTCAGCTCAAAGGCATACGTCGACTGTTCGACTTCATTCTGATGGAAGATGTCGCCGTACGTCGCCGTTTCGTTCCACTGCAGATCGTAGACGTTTTCTACACCCTGGATGTACATAGCCAACCGTTCCATGCCGTATGTGATTTCCGACGATACGGGAGCGACGTCGATGCCGCCGACCTGCTGGAAGTAAGTAAACTGCGTAACTTCCATGCCGTCGAGCCAGACTTCCCAGCCAAGGCCCCAGGCGCCGAGGGTCGGCGATTCCCAGTTGTCTTCGACGAAGCGGATGTCGTGTTCAGCCGGGTTGATGCCCAGCGTTTCCAAGCTCTTCAAATAGAGTTCCTGAATGTTGTCCGGCGACGGTTTGCAGATGACCTGGAACTGATGGTGCTGATAGAGACGGTTCGGGTTGTCGCCATAGCGGCCGTCAGCCGGACGGCGCGACGGTTCGACGTAGGCTACGTGCCACGGTTCCGGGCCGAGCGTTCTCAGGAACGTCGCCGGGTTCATGGTCCCTGCCCCTTTTTCTACATCATACGGTTCGTAAATGATACAGCCCTGAGAAGACCAGAAGTTCTTCAATGCGAATATCATGTCTTGAAAATTCATCGTATTCCCTCCTACATGCAAAAAAGTCCCTGTAACATAGATAGTATGTTACAGGGACGAGTATACGTACCCGCGGTTCCACCCTGATTGGTCCAAAAGACCCGCTTGATTGATCGGCCATACACATCGAATGACTTCCGGCCGCGGCCTTCAGAGCGCCTTCCGCATCGGCAGCCGGCTCACACTGTCCCGGCCTCGCTGATAAGATACGTACTTGTTCTCTTGCATCGCCTATGTAATTGTACGTCCCTTATCATAGCAAACTTAAGGGTAAAAGTCAATTCTTTCTGCGAAACAAAAAAGGATTGTCGCTAAAGGCATAAAACCTTTAGGAGACAATCCTTTTCACTCTGGTACCAGCTATTGCTTGCCGTATTTCTGGGCTACGTCGATGCGGCGCAAAGCGCGCTGCAGGGACGCTTGGGCCCGGGTTTCATCGAGGTCGGCAGCGTGTTTGGCCAACAGGGCTTCGGCACGCTTTTCCGACTCGATAGCCCGGTCGATGTCGATATCTTCCGGCTTTTCCGAAGCCGGCGTAATGACGGTAACCGTATTGCCGTGGACTTCGAGGAAGCCTCCGGCGACGGTAACGCAGTCGCGCGTTCCGTCCTTATCGTAGTACAAGGGCCAAATCGACAGAGACGCGATGAGCGGCGCATGGTTGGGCATGATACCCAAATCGCCGTCCAAGGCGCGGACGAGGACGAAGTCCACGTCTTCATAGAGTACGGCAGCATCGGGCGTTATGACTTCCAAATGGAGGGTCTTTCCTGCTTCTGCCATGGACTATTCCCCTTTCAGCGTCTTAGCCTTTTCATAAGCTTCTTCGATATTGCCGACCATGTAGAATGCCTGTTCAGGCATGTCGTCACATTTACCGGACAAGATTTCTTTGAAGCCTTCAATCGTTTCTTTCAGCGGTACATAGCGGCCTTCCTGACCGGTAAACTGTTCAGCAACAGCGAAAGGCTGGCTGAGGAAACGCTGTACTTTACGGGCACGGGCAACGGTCAGCTTATCTTCTTCTGACAGTTCGTCGATGCCCAGGATGGCGATGATATCCTGCAGGTCGTTGTACTTCTGGAGGATTTCCTGTACGGCACGGGCCGTATTGTAATGGTCGTCGCCGATGATGTTCGGGTCGAGGATACGAGACGTAGAATCCAAAGGATCGACGGCCGGGTAAATACCGAGTTCGGCGATCTGACGGGACAGAACCGTCGTCGCATCGAGGTGGGCGAAGGTAGCAGCCGGAGCCGGGTCGGTAAGGTCGTCGGCAGGAACGTAAACGGCCTGAACCGACGTAATGGAACCGTCTTTCGTCGACGTAATGCGTTCCTGAAGGGCGCCGACGTCCGTACCGAGGGTCGGCTGGTAACCGACGGCCGACGGGATACGGCCGAGCAGAGCCGATACTTCGGAACCTGCCTGAATGAAACGGAAGATGTTGTCGATGAACAACAGAACGTCCTTGTGTTCTTTATCGCGGAAGTATTCGGCCATGGTAAGACCGGTCAGGCCGACGCGCATACGAGCTCCTGGCGGTTCGTTCATCTGACCGTAGACGAGAGCCGTCTTGTCGATAACGCCGGATTCCTTCATTTCATTCCAAAGGTCATTGCCTTCACGGGTACGTTCACCGACGCCGGTGAAGACGGAGTAACCGCCGTGGCCCGTAGCAACGTTGTGAATCAATTCCATGATGAGGACGGTTTTGCCGACGCCGGCACCGCCGAAGAGACCGATTTTACCGCCCTTAGCATAGGGGCAGATGAGGTCGACGACTTTAATCCCCGTTTCAAAGATTTCTGTTTCCGTCGCCTGGTTTTCGAATTTCGGAACCGGACGATGGATCGGCCAGTAATCATCGGCTTCGACTTTCGCGTCGACCTTATCGACGGTATTGCCGAGGACGTTGAAGATACGGCCTAAAACGCCTTTGCCGACAGGGACCTTGATCGGGTCGCCGGTGTTTTCGGCTGCCATGCCGCGGACGAGGCCATCTGTGGAGTCCATGGAAACGCAGCGGACGACGTCGTCACCCAAGTGCTGCATGGCTTCTACAATGAGGTCGATCTTTTGGTCGCCTTCACCGCCCGTGATGTGAATGGCGTTGTAGATGGCCGGCAGGTCTGCTTCGGAAGCAAACCGCACGTCGACGACCGGGCCGATGACCTGGACTACTTTCCCAATTTTATTGCTCATGAAGAGGTTCTCCTCTCTTTCAAGAATTGTAACAGCAGCGCGTGACGAGAATCACGTCTTATTTCAAGGCGTTGGCGCCACTTACGATTTCCGTCAGTTCGTTGGTAATACCAGCCTGGCGGACTTTATTGTAGGTAACAGTCAGTTTTTCAATCAGCTCACCGGCGTTGTCCGTAGCCGACGTCATGGCCGTCATGCGGGCACCGAGTTCACTGGCAGCCGACTGAAGGAGGCTGTTGTAAACAAACAGATCTAAATACTGAGGCAGCAGGGAATTGAGAACATGGGCCGCGTTGGGAGCATACAAGTATTCTTCCATCAGGGCGTGGTCTCCCCCCTGTTCGTCCTCTTCGATGGGAAGCATCTTTACGATTTTCGCTTCCTGGGACAAGGCCGTTTTGAAGTGCGTATAGATGACATAGACTTCATCGACTTCGCCGTCGAGGAACTTCTGCGTCGCCAAGTGGGCGATTTCCTGGGCGTTGATCAGCTGCGGCTTATCCGAAAAACCGGACCATTTTTCGTCCGGCGTAATGCGCAGATGCTTTAAGTACTCTGCCGGTTTGCGGCCGGAGACGAAAAGGACCGACGCACTGCGCGGCTTATCCTTTAAGACGGATACCATGGTCTTGTTGATGTTGGCATTGAAAGCCCCGGCCAGGCCCTTGTCGGCGCCGATGATGATATAGCACGTCTTCTTGACGTCATCACGGGACTGGAACAAGGGATTCCCGGAATCGGGGGATGCCGCCGACAAGCGGCGCAGCATGCCTTCCATTTTTTCGGTATACGGGGCCGTAGCCAGCGCCCGTTCCTGTGCACGGCGCAGTCGCACGGAAGAGACCATCTTCATGGCCTTGGTGATCTGCTGAGTATTAGTAACGGATTTAATCCGTCGATTTATTTCGCGTGCACTCGGCATAACTTATTCCTCCTCTTTGACCAGTTCGTGAGAAGTACCGTACTGCTTGAGGTATTCTGCAATGGCTTTTTTGAGGGTTTCTTCCGCTTCTTTGCCGAGTTCCTTCGTCGATTTGATGCTTTCGCCGACTTCCGGATAGTTACTGTGCATGAATTTAATGAAGCCGTCGGCAAATTCAGCAACTTCATCGACCTGGACAGGCATCAGGTAGTTCTTAACGGCCAAGTAAATCTGCATGACCTGATCTTCAACGGCCATCGGTTTATACTGCGGCTGAATGAGGAGCTGCATCGTCCGTTCGCCGGCGTCGATCTGAGCTTTCGTGTTCTTATCGAGGTCGGACCCGAACTGGGCAAAAGCTGCCAATTCGCGGTACTGAGCAAGATTCAGGCGCAGCGTACCGGCAATGCTCTTCATGGCTTTAATCTGAGCCGAGCCGCCGACACGGGATACGGAGAGACCGACGTTGATAGCCGGGCGGATACCGGAGTTGAAGGCTTCCGTTTCGAGGAAGATCTGACCGTCGGTAATGGAAATGACGTTGGTCGGAATGTAAGCCGACAAGTCACCGGCCAAGGTTTCAATGATCGGCAGAGCCGTAATCGAGCCGCCGCCCAATTCATCAGACAATTTGGCAGCGCGTTCGAGAAGACGGGAGTGTAAGTAGAATACGTCACCCGGGTAAGCTTCACGTCCTGGCGGACGGCGGAGAAGCAAACTCATGGCGCGGTATGCCTGAGCGTGTTTGGACAAATCGTCATAGACACAGAGGCAGTCTTTCCCTTGGAGCATGAAGTATTCAGCGATGGATACGCCGGAATACGGAGCCAGGTACTGGAGCGGAGCCCCATCGGAAGCCGTAGCGGCGACGACGATGGTATAGGCCATAGCGCCGTGTTCTTCCAAGGTACGGACAACGCGGGCAACGGTCGACGATTTCTGACCGATGGCTACGTAGACGCAGATGACGCCTGTGTCCTTCTGATTCAAAATGGTATCGATGGCAATGGCCGTCTTGCCCGTGCCGCGGTCGCCGATGATGAGCTCACGCTGGCCACGGCCGATCGGAACCATGGAGTCGATAGCTTTAAGCCCCGTCTGGAGCGGCACCTTGACCGGCTGACGGTCGGCAATGCCGTAGGCCTTGACTTCGATAAGACGAGATTCCGTCGTCTTGATTTCCCCTTTGCCGTCAATAGCCATCCCTAAGGGATTGACGACGCGGCCGACCATGTTTTCGCCGACAGGGACACGCATAACGCGGCCCGTACGGCGGACGGTGTCGCCTTCTTTGATGAGGGCGTCATCGCCGAGCAATACGGCACCGACGTTATCTTCTTCCAAGTTCAGGGCCATGCCGTAAACGCCGTGCGGCAGTTCCAGCAATTCCCCGGACATGGCTTTTTCCAAACCGTACACATGGGCAATGCCGTCCCCGACTTCCAAGACGGTGCCGACGTCGTCGACGTTCATTTCCACGTTATAATCTTCGATTTGTTTTTTGATTATAGCCGTAATTTCTTCTGGCTTCATATTCATTATTCGTCCGTCACCCCATTCGTCGCGTCAGCCTGGAGCAGGCTATTCTGCATATCCTGCAGATGCCGCTTGAGGCTGCCGTCTATTAATTTGTCGCCAATTTGGATGACCATACCGCCGATAAGCGACGGATCGACGTAGTACAGCGGTTCGATCTGCTGACCCGTCATGGCTTCCAGGCTGGCTACGAGCTTGGTCTGTTCTTTTTTGGAAAGCGGTTTGACGACGTGGATCTTGGCCACTTCGATGTTCTGAGCCTTGCGGGCCAAATCGATAAACCCGTCGATACCCAAAAGCAGAGCCGCTTCACGGCGCCGGTCGATCATGACGTACATGAACTGCATGACGATCGGCGACACGCTGTCTCCAAAAATCTTTTTAAGTGTGTCCTTTTTGGACTGCTGCGGTACGAGGGGATGATTCAGGAATTTCCACAAATCGGGGTTTTCCTGGAACGTATCCCGTACGCTTTTTAATTCTGTTCCGAACTCGGTAAGCTTCTTTTGTTCGCTGGCAATGTCAAACATAGCCTGGCTGTATTTGCTGTAGATCGTTTCGGGTATCATAGGATCAGTTCCCCTTTACGCGCTGCGTTTGGATCTGGTCAATGCAGTCGGCTACGAGTTTTGCGTTCATATCGTCATCGATATTTTTCTTGAGCAGTTTTTCTGCCACAGCCATCGACAGTGTCACTACTTCCTTACGCATTTCTCGAATAGCCGCTTCCCGTTCATTCGCAATTTCCGTCTGGGCAATCTGTTTTTCCCGGGCGATCTGATCGCGAATGGCTTCGAGCTGGGCCTGTGCTTCTTTATTGGCCTGCTTTACAGCTTTATCGACGATTTCCTGCGCTTCTGCACGGGCATCGCGGATCTGAGCTTCATAATCGGCTTTCATCTTTTCAGCCGTTTCCTTGGCTTTCGCTGCGTCGCTGAGATCGGAGGCAATCTTATTGCGGCGGTCTTCCAGGACTTTGAGCAGCGGTTTGTAAGCGAACTTCGCCAAAATAGCAACTAAGACGAAGAAGTTGATAAACTGGAACAGCAAGGTACCATTAATACTAACCAATGTACTTCCCTCCCCGGCTGTATAGTAGAATCATTCAGATTAAAGCAGGCTGACGAACGGATTGGCGAATACCAATACGATGGAGATAACAGCTGCGATAATCGGCATGGATTCGATCAGGCCGATGGAGATAAGCATGTTGACCAAGAGTTTGCCGCCCATTTCAGGCTGACGAGCCGTACCTTCGAGCATCTTCGATGCGGCATGACCGTCACCGATAGCAGCGCCGAGAGCTGCCAAACCAATACCTAAGCATGCACCAAAAGCGGACAATGCCAATACGATAGCTTTTTCCATAATAAATAACCTCCTAGTTTCTGTGAATAAGATGAAAATTTCAATGTAAAACAGTATCCGGCACGATTAGTCGTCTGCAAAAGACGGAGCCAGATAAGACGTGGTCAGGATTGTAAAGATAAATGCCTGAATGAGACCGATGACCAAGCTGAATACCAGCCAGATGATCGGAATACCGATAGGCACGAGGAAGTACAGGACTTCCAACAAAATTTCCCCGGCCAGGATATTGCCAAATAGACGGAAGGCCAACGTTAACGGTTTGGTAATTTCTTCCATCAGATTGATGATAACAAATGGCGCGAAGGGTTTAAAGAAACTCTTGAAATGTTTTTTGAACCCCTGGTTCTTCAAGGCCATGAAGTGGACCATAAAAGAAGATACCAGTGCCAGGGCGACAGTCGTATTCAAGTCATTCGTCGGCGAAGCCAGGATTTCCGGGTTCGGAATCATGCCCAATTCGTTGGCGAAGAGGATGAATAGGAACATGGTCAATAAGACCGATACGACTTGGCCGTATTTCGGTCCCAACGTTTCCCTGAACTGATCGAGGAGGGATTCGATGACCATTTCCATGGCATTTTGCAGGCCCGACGGCACGAGGGAACGTCCCCTTGTGGCAGAGACTGTGACAATGATAACCAGTGCTGCGACGAGCCAGGTCATCATCAGCGTATCCAGGTTGACATTCAAGCCCAGAAGCTGAACGACCACATGATGCCCTGCATGTAATTCCATACGCAATACCTCCTTTCCTTTACCGTCTGAAGCGTGCGGTCAACACATCTGCAAAGATCAGGACGCGGTACGAAAAGATACCGGCCACGGCAGCTCCCAGGGAAATAGACGGGAACTGCAGGATAACGATGACGGCCAGGCAGACGAAAATCAGCCGGAACACGGCACCGCCGCGGATGAATGCCGCCGCCTGCTCTGGCGGCAATTTCAAGGCCCGTACCGAACGGCTGCTGAGCATGAAAAAATACACGATGTTCAAGCCGCTGCCGATACACCAGCCACTTATGTACTGCCACCAGCCGCCCAGTAAGAGCACGGCCGTGACGATACATGTAAAACCAATGAGTTTGCAAATTGTTGCCTTCACATAGGCGTAAAAAGCTTCCATAGACTCCATCCTCCGCGTTTCTCACCGGCGCGATTGCTGATTCCGGCGGGATTCGTCCCGTTCATAGGACAGGGCTTTTTTATAAAGCGTCCAAAACCCGGAAACGGCGCCGATAAGCGAAAACAGTATCAAGCCCCACGGCGATGTACCCGTGTAGACATCGATAAAGCGGCCGATGGCGACGCCGACGCAGATGCAGACAAAAAGCGACAGTCCGAGAGATGCGGCGATGGCAACCATATCCAGGAGCCTCATGGAAGTCCCTTTGTCACTGTGAGAACTATTATTTCGTCTCATAGCACACACACACTCCTGCTCAGGCGATAGCAGTCTTTCCTCAATCGCAGCAGACATAGAAAACCTGCGTTCAGCCGCGATTATTGCTTATTTTAGCACGGAAAAACGGGAAAATCAACACAAATTGAAAGAAAAAACGAGTACATAGCTAAAAGCTATTCTCAATATAATCAACCACTATTTTCAGCGGATGAAGTCGTCAGGAACGGCTTCTTTACCGGCAAAAACGTGGAGGATGGCTTCGACGATACGCCGCGATGCCTGGCCGTCACCATAGGGATTGACGGCGTTGCTCATGGCTTCGTAAGCAGCCTTGTCCGTAAGGAGGCGCTTCGTTTCTTCATAGACGACGTCCTTATGCGTCCCGATGAGGCGGACCGTACCGGCTTCAACGGCTTCCGGCCGTTCTGTCGTGTTGCGCAGGACCAGGACCGGTTTTCCAAGAGACGGAGCTTCTTCCTGAATGCCGCCGGAATCGGTCAGCACCAGAGAGCTGAGGCTCATGAGGTTGGCAAAGGGTTCATATTCCATGGGATCGATGAGATGGATCCGATCGATGCCGGACAGCTCATCTTCGACGACCTTGCGAACCTTGGGATTGCGGTGGACGGGAAAGACGATTTCCGTATCGGGAATTTCTTCGATGATGCGGCGCAGGGCCTTATAGATATGGCGCATGGGCTCGCCCAGATTTTCCCGGCGGTGGGTCGTCAAGAGGATGACCCGATGGTTCTTGAAGTCCACCGATTTCAATTGGTCGCCGAAGTCATAGTCTCCGGCAACGGTCGTCATCAAGGCATCGATGACCGTATTGCCCGTTACATATATATGAGACGGATCTACATTTTCACGGACGAGATTGGCCCGAGCCGTCGAGGTCGGCGCAAAATGGATGGCTGCCATGGCACCGGTCAGCTTGCGGTTCATCTCTTCCGGGAAGGGCGAGTAGATGTCCCCTGTCCGCAGGCCGGCTTCGACGTGGCCTACGGGAATCTGCTGGTAATAAGAAGCCAGGGCGCCGGCAAAGGTCGTCGTCGTATCACCGTGAACGAGGACCAAGTCGGGTTTTTCCTTGGCCAGGACATCTTTCAGGCCCATGAGCGATTTTGTCGTAATATCGTATAAGGTCTGGCCCTTGGCCATAATGTCCAGGTCGTAGTCCGGCGTAATGCGGAAGAGTTCCAAGACCTGGTCGAGCATCTGCCGATGCTGGGCCGTGACGGCAACGACCGTCTGAATGCTGTCGGCATGTTTCTGTAGTTCCTTCACGACCGGTGCCATTTTAATCGCCTCCGGCCGCGTGCCGAATACAGTCATTACCTTTATCATAATAAAAATTCCTCCTTATATGACGAACCGATTCTCCCCGTCATGGTTTACGGGTCGAATCGGTCGTTGATTTACGCAGTATGCCAATGCGTTTTGCCGAGTAGATGATAACGGCAAGAACGACCAAGACAGTCACAATCCCCGTCTGATAGCTCACATTGGCTACGAAGAGGGCTACGATGCCTAGGATCATGCTGACAAAGTACATGATCAGTACGGCTTGCTTTTGTGTCATACCCAGGGCCAGGAGACGATGGTGCAGGTGACCCTTATCCGGCTGAAATATAGGAACGCCGCTCATCCGGCGACGGATGATGGCGAAGGTCGTATCGAGAATGGGAAGGCCTAAGGCGATGATGGGCACGACCAGCGCCACTGTCGCCGCCGTCTTGACCAGTCCGAGAACGGCTGAGACGGCCAGGGTATATCCGAGAAGCATGCTCCCGGTATCCCCCATGAAGATTTTGGCAGGATTGAAGTTATACTGCAAAAATCCCAGGGCTGCTCCGGCCATGGATACGATGATGAGGGCCGGCAGGAACTGATTGAGGTTCACGGCCAGGAGGAACATCGAAATCGACGCGATAAAGGCGACGCCGGCTGCCAGGCCGTCGAGGCCGTCGATGAGGTTCACCGTATTGGTGAAGCCGATGATCCAGAAAATCGTCACCGGAACGGCGATGATTTCCGGCAGGACCAGGATATCCCCGAAAGGATTGGTCAGCCATTCGATTTGAATGCCGAAGGCTACGGGAATACAGGCTGCGGCAATCTGGCCGACGAGCTTGACCCGGGCCGGAATGTTGCAGATATCATCCCAAATGCCGATGGCGACGATAGCCGTACAGCCCAGGAGCATCCCGATGAGTTCACGGTGCAGGGGCACGCAGAACAGAACGGCTGCCATAAAGCCGATATAGATTGCCAGTCCGCCGAGCCGCGGGATGACATGAGTATGTACCTTTCTTGCATTGGGCCTGTCCACGGCCCCGACCTTGATAGCTACCTTTTTGACGCCCGGCGTCAAGATGTAGGAAACGACCAAGGCAATGATAAAGGGTACAACATATTGGAGCACAACACACGCCTACTTTCCGTTAATCTATCATCAGTTGGTCAGACTGCGCATGGGCGCCGGAATGCGGCCGCCGCGGGCAATAAATTCATCTGACTTATATTTATTGACATTGATAATCGGGCAATGGCCGAGAAGGCCGCCAAACTCGACGTTGTCGCCGACGCCCTTCCCCGGTACGGGAATGACGCGGACCGCCGTCGTCTTGTTGTTGATCATGCCGATAGCCGCTTCATCGGCGATGATAGCCGAAATCGTCGATGCCGGCGTATCGCCGGGAATGGCAATCATATCGAGACCGACAGAGCAGACGCAGGTCATGGCTTCGAGCTTTTCAAGGCTCAGGCTGCCGCGGCCGACAGCTTCGAGCATCCCCTTGTCTTCGCTGACGGGAATGAAGGCGCCGGACAGACCGCCGACACGGGACGACGCCATGAGGCCGCCCTTCTTGACGGCGTCGTTTAAGAGCGCCAAAGCTGCCGTCGTACCGCAGGCACCGCAGCTTTCAAGGCCCATTTCTTCAAGGATCGAGGCCACGCTGTCACCGACTGCCGGCGTCGGAGCCAGGGACAAGTCGATGATGCCAAAAGGCATGTTGAGCCGCTTCGAAGCTTCCATAGCGACCAACTGGCCGACACGGGTGATCTTAAAGGCCGTCTTTTTAATCGTTTCGGAAACGACGTCAAAGGGCTGGCCCTTTACCTGTTCCAGAGCTACCTTTACGACGCCGGGGCCGCTGACGCCGACGCTGATGCAGGAATCGCCGTTGGTCACGCCGTGGAAGGCGCCGGCCATGAAGGGATTGTCTTCAACGGCATTGGAGAAGACGACCAATTTGGCACAGCCTAAGGCGTCCTGTTCCTTCGTCCGTTCGGCCAAATCCTTAAAGACCCGCCCCATTTCGGCGACGGCGTCCATGTTGATGCCGGCCTTGGTCGAGCCGACGGCGACAGAGCTGCAGACCAGGTCGGTCACAGCCAGGCTTTCAGCGATGGAGTCGATGAGGATTCGGTCGCCTTTACTCATGCCCCGTTCGACGAGGGCCGAAAAGCCGCCGATAAAGTTGATGCCGATCGTCTTAGCCGCCTTATCGAGGGTCCGGGCGATATCGACATAGCTCTTCATATCGCTGGCCCCGGCGACGAGGCTGATAGGCGTTACGGAAACGCGCTTATTGATGATGGGCACGCCGTATTCACGGGAAATGGCTTCCCCCGTTTCTACCAGGTGTTCCCCATAGCGCGTAATCTTATCGTAAATATTGTTGCACAAGGTCTTGCCGTCGCTGGCGCAGCAGTCGAGGAGACTGATGCCCATGGTAATCGTCCGGACGTCAAGGTTGTTCTTTTGAATCATCTGATTCGTTTCAAGTACGTCATGGATTGTCAGCATATTCCATCTCCTTAGCCCACACGATGCATGGCGTCAAAAATAGCCTGGTTCTGTGCTCTGATTTCGACGCCGAGGGCTTCGCCCTTCTGCTTGAGCAGATCCTGAAGGGTATCTAAGTCAATATCGGCAGAGTCCATATCGACAATCATGGCCATATTAAAAATGCCCTCTAAAATAACCTGATTAATGGTCAGTATATTTACCTTATGTTCCGCCATGATCTGGCTGACGGCGGCGATGATACCCGTACGGTCCACGCCGACCACCGTGATTACAACTTTCACAGCTGCCACCCCTTTGAGTTAGATTCTACGCTCCCCATTATAGCACAGGTAACGCAGTAAATGCCAATTTCTGCCTATGAAAAGGCCCGTGATACCCAAAATTGACAAATCGTTTCGCTTTAATAATTATTTATGCATCCAAGGCCTTGCTGATGAGGGCCTTGCCTTCTTCGAGAAGCTTTCCGGCCTGTTCTTCAGACACGAAGCTTTCGGCATAGAGCTTATACATATCTTCCGTTCCCGACGGGCGGGCTGCTACCCAGCCGTCATCGGTGGTAATCTTGACGCCGCCGATAGCCGAATCACCATAAGGCGAACGGGACAGGACGGCCGTAATGGGGCTGCCGCACAAGACTTTTTCGGTCACGTCTTTTTCCGTCAAAGAACTGATCTTGTCCTTTTCTTCGAGCGTTGCCGGTGCGTCGCTGCGCATGGTAAAAGGCCGGCCCAGTTCGTTGCAGAGGTCTTCATAGTAAGCCAGGGGCGATTTTCCCGTAACGGCGTAAATTTCCGCTGCCAAGAGGCACAGGATGATGCCGTCCTTGTCCGTCGTCCAGACGCTGCCGTCTTTGGCGATGAACGAGGCGCCGGCACTTTCTTCGCCGGAAAAAGCAATCTGTCCGCCTTCATAGAGGGGGCCGAAATACTTGAAGCCGACGGGCACTTCATAGAGGGGCACGCCGAGTTTTTTCGCTACCCGGGCCAGCATATCCGTCGTGACGACGGTTTTGGCGATGCCCAGACCATCGAAATGGCGGTGGGTCATGAGGTAGTGAGCGGCGACGGTCAAAAAGGCGTTGGCCGTAATCATACCGTCCGTGCCGCAGACGATGCCGAAGCGGTCATAATCCGGGTCGTTGGCCAAGATCAGGCGGTAGTCCGCTGCCTGACCGGTGACGGCCGACATAACATAAGCCGACGAGCAGTCCATGCGGACCTTGCCGTCGTGGTCATAATTCATAAAGGTGAACTGCGGGTCGTACGTATCGTTGACAAAATCCAGGTTCAGATGGTACCGTTCCGACAAGCGATGCCAGTAATTCATGCCTGAGCCGCCGAGAGCGTTGACCAAAATGGGAAGGCCGGCATCGCGGATGGCTTCCATGTCGATGATGGACGACAGTTCGGCGACGTATAACTCCTTATAATCATAAGGAACGGCAAAGTCGCTTTTAGCTGCTTCTTCATAAGGCATGGATTTGACCTCTGCATTGTGTCCGGCCAGGATGCGGTTGGCTTCGGCTTCGATGGCCTTGGTCATATCGGAGCCGGCAGGCCCCCCCGTCGTCGGATTGTACTTGATGCCGCCGTGTTCCGGCGGATTGTGGGACGGCGTTAAGATCAGGCCGTCAGCGAGGTTTTCTTTTCGATGGTCATTAAAACGCAGGATGGCCCGCGATACGGACGGCGTCGGAATGAAGTCGTCGTCGGCATCGATATAGGCCGTGACCTTGTTGGCGGCTAATACCGATAAGACCGTTTCAAAGGCCAATTTCGATAAATAGTGGGTATCGGCACCGACGAACAAGGGTCCGTCAGCTCCGAACTGACTGCGGAAATTGCAAACTGCCTGGGCAATGGCCGCTACGTGGTCTTCCGTAAAACTGCCGCTGCCGGCCTGGCCGCGGTGGCCCGACGTACCGAAACGAACCTGCTGATGAGGATCGGCTGCGTCAGGATGAATCGAATGATACGCCCTTGTCATGGCGTCCAAATCGATATAGTCTTCGGGTCTTACTTTTGTGCCTGCTGATTCATGTACTGCCATACTATCACCTGCTTCATTGTTTTGACAAGGATTCAACGATTTTATACAATAAGAAAGAGTGCTGCCAATACCCTTGCGGATACTGCCATCAAAGCATCTCATCGCGGCAATTCGTTTGTTCCCATTATAACAAAAATCGCATCATTATCCTAGATAAAAATGGCTCATCATCGAGGATATCTAAAAAAGAAAGGTGGTTTCTATGACAAAATTTATCTCCTGGAACGTCAACGGCCTGCGAGCCGTCATGAAAAAAGGCTTCTTAGATACCTTTAACGACCTCGACGCCGACCTCTTCTGCCTGCAGGAAACGAAGCTCCAAGAAGGCCAGATCGACATCGACCTGCCGGGCTACGAACAGTATTGGAACTATGCCGACCGCAAAGGCTACAGCGGCACGGCCATCTTCACCCGCATCAAGCCCTTGTCGGTCCGCTACGGCATGGATAAAGACGAACACGACCATGAAGGGCGATTGATCACCCTCGAATTCGACGATTACTTCTTCGTCACCTGCTACACCCCTAATTCGCAGAGCGAACTGGCCCGCTTGCCCTACCGCATGCAGTGGGAAGACGACTTCAAGGACTATCTCCTGACCCTCCATAAAGAAAAACCGGTCATCGTCTGCGGCGACCTCAACGTGGCCCATACGGAAATCGACCTCAAGAACCCCAAGACCAACCGCAAGAACGCCGGCTTCTCCGACGAAGAACGGCAGAAGATGACCGACCTTCTGGCCGCCGGCTTCACCGACACGTGGCGCTACTTCTACCCCGATACGGAAGGCGTCTATTCGTGGTGGAGCTATCGCTTCAGGGCCCGTCAAAACAATGCCGGATGGCGAATCGACTACTTCCTGACGACGACCGACCTCGACGACCGCCTGGAATCGGCGTCGATTTATACCGACATTCTCGGCAGCGACCACTGCCCCGTCGGCCTGACTATAAAATAAAACATATATAATAGCAAAAAACGAGCTGTCCCGCCAATGCGGAACAGCTCGTTTCGTTTAGGAAGGACGTCGGTCCTTAGAAAGCGTTGTAAGAATATTCGTAGTACATATCCGTGAGGAGGTCCATCTTGTCGCTCATTTCGACCATCAAATCAGAAGCCGTGTCATAGTCTTTGGCAGCCAAGGCTTCCTTGATCTTCGAGAAAATGGACAGGCTCTTTTCCGTATCGCGGCCCAATTCCGTACGCAAGGCGTTGATCTTGGTCCAGCGTTCGACTTCTAAGGCATTGCTGTCGCCGTCAGCATGGAGCTGTTTGGCAGCAATGACCTTGGAGAGGTTTTCCGGAATGAGACGGTACTGGAGTTCGAGAGCCCAGCGGTTGAGGGCGCCCAGTCTAAAGGATTCCATGAGGCGTTTCTGGAAGGCATCGCAGGCCAGGGTTTCTACTTTTTCCGGATGGAGATCGAGGGCCTTGAAGTTTTCCCATACCGTGCGCGGAGCTTTGCCGAACATGGCATCTCGTTCTTCACTGGTATAGGTTTCAAAGACATCGACTTCCGAGCGGTAAGCCCGGTCTTTTTCGAGGTAATCGGCATCTTCACCGGGCTTCTTGGACAATTCAGCCAACAATTCATCCGTCGTCTTGCCGCTGGCCATAGCGTACTTGATGCCGTCAAGGGCAGCCAGATAACCCATGGCAATGGCGATGTAGGTATTGGTGAAGGGGTTTGGCGAACGCAGTTCAAAACGCGTAGCCGCCGGGCTTGCGATATTGCGGATGAGGCCGATGAGGACCGAACGGTTACGGGTCTGGACGTCCGGACGATCGCCGCCAAGAGCCGTTACAATGCAGACCGGAGCTTCAAAGCCCGGTTTCAAGCGATTGAGAGAGTCCGTTGTAGCCGAGACGAAGGGATTCATGACTTCATAGTGCTTGAGCATGCCCATGATGGCGCCGTAGCCGACGACGGATAAGAAGTCGCGCTTCATGTCTTCCGGGTTGAAGAGGTTGACGAATTTGCCGTTCTTCATGATGGCGCCGATGCCGAAGTGGGTGTGTTCACCGGAGCCGGCAACGCCGTGAATCGGTTTTGCCTGGAAGGTAACTTCGAGGCCGTTTTCGCGGAATACTTCGCGGACGATGATACGGGCTGCAATTTCATTGTCTGCCGTCTGAACCGGGTCGTTGGCAAACTTCCAGTCGACTTCGAGCTGTTCGAGGACGAAGGTCAATTTACCGGAATCGTCGATCTGGGCTTTGACGCCGCCGACTTCCTTATGACCCATTTCCGGTTCGAGGCCGTATTTTTCCAGGCGTTCAACAGTCTGTTCAAGGGCCGTACGGACGACGCCGTGAGTCCGCTGCCAGTACTGTTCCTGCAGTTTCTGCGAAGCCGACAAGAGGCGGGTCGCTACGTCCTGGCTCGGCGTCTTGACCCAGAATTCCAATTCCGTCGCCGTCGTGAGGACAATCTTTTCGATGTCGTCGACATTGACCGACGTGCCGGGCAGGCCGTACTGCTTAATGAGGGCTAAGAGCTGGTCGCTTACATAGTCACAGGTATTGCGGAGGATCGACCGGGAGTCAATGAAGCCCGTAGCGTGACGCAGGAAGCTGGGAATACGGAGCGTGCCGACGGGTTTTCCCGTTTCCGGATCGATGTTGTCATCGTTGTAGTCGACAAACCAGTTGACAGCCGGGTCGGCTTTGATGTCGACACGGGCATTGGACAAGATGGCAATCCCCGGCAGTACAACGGACGAACCGTCGGTCTGGAAGGCCGTGGCATTGAAGAATTTATCGTAGTCATCGAAGAAGACACTGATAGGGATCTTTTCGTCCGTATCATTGCCTGCCAAATCGATCCCGACCAAGGACACAAATTTGATTTCCGGATGCTGTTCCAATAAAGCGAGCACCCCTTCTTTACCATACTGACCTGCCGGAATTACGTATACCAACTCATCTTTTGTCATTATGACTCCTCCTTTAGGTGAAAAAAAAGACTCCGATCCCGTTCTGGGATTCGGAGTCTTCCTTGACTCTTGTTTCATGATTTATTTTGTTTTCAAATCATGGTAAAATCATACAATCATTCAGTCTATTTGTCAATAGATTTTTAAGGAATCTATGGCAATCAACGATGTTGTAAAATTTCTCGAACAATCTGTGAAACAACTTTTCCATCAGCCCGTCCCTGCACTTTCGGCATGACGAGTTTCATGACAGCACCCATCTGCAGGCCTTCCTGGCCCCGGACGGCGTCTGTGACGATCTGGCGGACTTCATCTTCCGTAAGCTGTTTGGGCATGTACTTTTCCAGCACTGCCATTTCAGCCTTCGTTTCTTCGACTAAGTCGGCGCGGCCGGCTTTTTCGAATTCAGCTAATGACTCCCTGCGTTGTTTCATTTCTTTGGCAATGACGGCGCCGACACCGGCATCGTCGAGTTCGCAATGACCGCCGTCGATTTCCGCGTTGCGAATGGCCGAACGGACCATGCGAATGACGGACAACGCCGTTTTACCGGCTTCTTTGGCTTTCATTGCCTCTTTCATGTCCTGAAGAAGTTCGTTCTTAAGAGACATGGTATCACCCTTCTTACATTAACGATTATGCTCTGTACTTCCGTTTCCGTGCTGCTTCGGACTTTTTCTTTCTCCGTACACTCGGTTTTTCGTAGTGTTCACGTTTCCGAACTTCGGAAAGAACACCTGCCTTTTGGCAAGAACGTTTGAAACGGCGAAGAGCGCTGTCCAACGTTTCGTTTTTACCAACTCTGATTTCTGCCATCTGTTATCCCTCCCTCCAAGGTATGATAGGGAGTGCTGTTACTGCACACAATGAAATTATACTCAGATTATGGCTGTTTGTCAATAACTTCTGAGGTTCTGATATGACTTATCATAAATTCATCAATGCCCATAAAGGCGTCTTTTATCAGACCTCACTCCAAGTCGGTTAAAACTATACGCTGTGCTAGGTGTTTCTTTACACAATACATTCATCCGTTACTAAACGCATATACCTTTGATCTTAAAGACAGGCACCGACCATGAAGTTGACGAAAGCGAAATAATCCCGCGTATCGGCCACATGGATCTCTATCCGCCGTCCCTTCGCCGTTTCGCCTTTTATAAAGGCCAGTGCCCGGTCATCGTCTTTGAGACTGCAAAAGGCATCGTCCTTCCGCAGCAGGACCTTTCCGCAGCTTGCGGCGACGAGGGCCGCAAATTTTTCCATATTGGGAATAAAGTAAAATCGTAGTACCATACTGACTGCACCTCCCTGACGGTTCTCCTTGAGAGTCATCGTTTAATCGTCTTCTTAATTATAAGGATACCGTCATATCCCACTTGATACAACGCCGATTTAGCCGTATACTATAACAAAACAGCCAAATAAGGAGGTATGCCTCATGCTGTCACAGGATTGCGCCATCCACGTCAACGGCCTGTCCCAAGAACTGAAGCCCCATGGGAATACGGCCTTTCCCTGTGCCGGCTACGCCGTCCACTACCGGAAAGACCAGGGGGACAACGTCGCCTGGCACTGGCACGACGAACTGGAAATCATCTATATTGCCGAAGGGCAAATGACGGCCAAGATCCCCTCTAAAACCTTTTTGTTGAAAAAAGGCGATATCTTGGTCATCAACGGCAACACCCTTCACTACGCCATAGCCGATCCCGAATGCGATCTGCGCTCCTTCGTTTTCAGCCCGTCCCTGGTCACCGGAGCCGAGGATTCGGCCTTAGCCGCCAAATACATCCGCCCCCTACTCTCCTGCCCCGCCTTTTCAGCCTTTTACAGCGACGGTGAACAAGACCATGCCCTAGCCGAGCTCTTTCAAAAAGCCTTTACGGCCATGGCTTCCGACGAATACGGCTTTGAATTTGCCGTCCGGGAACAATTGTCGAAGATCTGCCTCTATCTCCACCGAGCCCTGCGTCTCGATACAGAGCCTCAGTACGGGCCGAAAAGCCTTGACACACAGCGCATCAAGCAGATGCTGGCCTACATCCACGGCCACTTCAAAGAACCGCTCACAGTCCGCGCCATTGCAAAAGAAGCCGCCATCAGCGACCGGGAATGCCTGCGCTGCTTTCAAAAGACGATTCAGCTGTCACCCATCCAATACGTTTTGAAATACCGGGTCATGCAGGGCGCAGAAGAACTCTTGAACGACCATACGAAAAGCATTGCAGAAATCGCAGCTGACTGCGGCTTTGACAGTCAGAGCCACTTCGCCAAGACCTTTAAGCGTTTTTACACCCATACGCCGCGGGAATATCGAAACCGCTGCTCAAACCGCCCGGAAGGGAAACCTTCGACACTCTAACAGCCTGCTGAAGCCGATAATTTCACAGACACAATCAAAACCACCAGTTTAACTGGTGGTTTGCTCAGGCCCTATAAGGGCCTATCT
>NZ_UQBH01000007.1 GCF_900539295.1 uncultured Megasphaera sp. | reverse complement strand
CAAATGGGGAGATTCATGTCTTTATTTTATTTTGCGAAAAATATTATACCTTATCAATTTTTGTTGCAGGGGTCAAAATGGGGTCAAAGACACTCGATTTTGTGATGGCAACAAAAAAAGACAACCGTGCTAATCTGCATGGTTGTCTTTTTGGTGCGAGTGAAGGGACTTGAACCCTTACGTCGTAAGACGCTAGATCCTAAGTCTAGTGCGTCTGCCATTCCGCCACACTCGCAAGTACTTGTCCATTCTATCACGTTTATTGGCTGTGGGTCAACTGAAAATTGGCCTTTAAAAGGATATTCGTGCAAAAATTCACAATATTTGAAAAACCTATTGTCAAGGACTTCCCAGTGTGCTATACTACGCATGACACAAAGGCGGGTCCATTTTTTTACGCTGGATGGGTACCGGAAACGGACTGGTACCGGCGGAGACCGGCCGTGTTTTTATATGCAGTGCGACTTGTATCTTGGGAAAGAACGAGAACGGGGGAGTATCATGGTAAAACAAAGGGACACGGTACCGACACAGCAGACGTTTTTGTCGGTCCGCCAATTGACCATTGCCGCTTTTTTATCGGCTATTACGATTTTTCTGGGCATAACCGGCTACGGATTCATTCCGCTGGTTATTATGAATGCGACGATTCTTCACATTCCTACGATCATCGGCAGTCTATCGGCAGGTCGTAAGGTCGGGATGATTGTCGGCTTTATGTTCGGGATTTTTTCTTTTATCCGATCCCTGCAGGCTCCGAGCGCACTGCTCTTGTTTGCCGTGCAGTACAACGTCGTTGCCGACGCCTTTATTTGTATCGTACCGCGGATTCTTATCGGCCTCATTGCTTATGAATTGTACCGCCGTTTGAAGACGCGCGAAGTCGTGCGCGTGGCCGTGACGGCTGTCGTGACGACGGTGATCCATACGGTCCTCTTCCTGGGTTCCTTTACGGCCCTCGTCGGTGTTCCTTATGCCGAAGCCCAAGGGATTCCCTTCATGAACGTCATCAACATCATGCTCGGCATTACCGCCGTCAACGGGATTCCCGAAGCTGTCGTTTCCGGGCTGATCGTTACGCCGATTATCATGGCTCTTCAGCGTGCCGGGTTAAAGATACAGCAACAGTAAAATACAAGGGTTATGAATCAAACGGGGCTGTCCCCCAAAGGGCGGTCCCGTTTCTCTATTCTATGGAAATTTGCTAATGCGAAAGTTTGCGCTATGTGGTAAAATAAGCAATGAATGGCTGTTTACGTATGACAGCATATATGAAAGGAATAGAAGGGATTATTTGTTATGGCTTCGATTTTTTCTCCATTAACTAAAAATATAGGCATCGATTTAGGGACGTCTACGGTCCAAGTCTATGTCGAAGGCCGGGGCGTCGTTTTGTCCGAGCCGTCGGTCATGGCGACGGACGAGCGAAACAGCAAGATGATTGCTGTCGGCCGCTCGGCTGAGGACTTACTGTCACGCTCTCCTGAGACGGTTAAGCTCCATCGTCCCTTGGTGCACGGTGTCATTGCCGATTACAGCGTAACCCGGACCATGCTGGGCTACATCCTCAGCAAGTGCGTCCGCAGCGTTCAGCGCCTGCGCATCATGATCGGCGTGCCGTCGGCAGCTTCGAACGTTGAAAAAAGAGCCGTCATGGAAGCGGTTTACCAGGCCGGTGCCAAAGAAGCCTTCGTTATTGAAACGGCGGCTGCGGCGGCTCTCGGCGTCAATCTGCCCGTCTACGACCCTGTCGGCAATATGGTCATCGACATCGGCGGCGGTACGACCAATGTGGCCATGCTGTCCCTAGGCGGCATCGTCGTCTCTAAATCGCTTCATTTAGGCAGCCTCGATTTCAATGCCGCCATTCGTGACTATCTGCGCTATCAGTACGACGTCGTCACTGACGATACGACCATCGAAGAGATGAAGGTCACCAACGGCTCGGCCGTCCTGCCCCTCGAAGACAGGGGCTATTATTTCATGGCCCGCGGCCTCGATGACGGCCTGCAGCGCGAAGTGGCCGTCAAATCGAGTGAACTCTATCATGTCATTGGCAAGCCCTTGGTGAAGATTCTCGACGTCGTCAAAGACGTCCTGCGCGAGACGCCGCCAGAATTGGCTGCCGATATTATGGAACACGGCATCGTCCTCACCGGCGGCGGTGCTAAGCTCAAGGGGATGGATCAGTTCTTTACGCAGGAACTGGGCGTTCCCGTATTGATGGCAGCCGAACCGGAACTGGCCGTGGCCAGGGGCACGGGGATTGCCATCAACGATCGTGAAAAGTTATCGGCCCTCATTGAAGGGGCGCAGCGCATATATAGGAGGAGATTTTAAAATTGTTTTCGTTCGGTAAAAGAAGCGTCGTCTTCGTACTCGTCTTATTCATCATCATTGCTGTCGTAGGCTGGGCTTGGCGCCAGCGCGATTCCCTGCCTTTTATTACGAAGCCTTTGATGACGATCATGTCGCCTTTTGAATACGGTGCCAGCAGCATCATGGATGTCCTGGCTTCCAACATTCACATCGTCGACGTCAGTTTGAAGAACCGCATTGAATGGGAATCGCTGGAAAAAGAAAATGCCGACCTGAAAAGCCGGACCGTCGACTACGATGAAGTCGTCGCTGAAAATGACCGCCTGCGGGCACTCCTCGATTTTAAATCGAGCCACAGCCAGTATCAGCTCTTGGCAGGCTCGGTCATTTCCCGTGATTACGGGACTTGGACCAATACGATGATCATCGATGTCGGCAGCGGGGAAGGTGTAGAAAAGAATATGCCTGTCATTACCCCGGCCGGTGTCGTCGGCTTTATCAGTGACGTCTATCCGCATTCGTCTCGGGTACAGCTCATGACCGACCCCCGGACCAGTATCGGGGCCATCGTTCAGCGGCCGGAATCTCGCGTATCGTCTGTCGTCCGCGGCAACGGTAATGTGCCGACGGAACCGCAGTTCGTCAATATCGCTAAAGATGCCGATATCCTCGAAGGGGATACGCTGGTCACGTCGGGCTTCGGCTCCATCTACCCGAAGGGCCTCTATATCGGCACCATCGTATCGATTCATCAGAATGAAAATGATTTCGTAAAATATGCCGTCATTCGTCCCGGCGTCGATTTCTCGAAATTAGAAGAAGTCTTCGTCATTTTGAAATCGGCTGACACCGGCTCTTATGAAAAACCGGATGTAACGCCGAAACTCGTACCGCAGACGAATCGCGACAAGGTGGAAGGCATCAAAGGAGCTGCGGCCTTATGAAGAAAATGAACTGTATCATCACAGCCTTCATCGTCTTTATTTTGCAGGCTGCGGTCTTGCCTTTTATCTTTAACGGTGTCAGCCAGCCCAATCTCATCTTCGTCTTCGTCGTCCTTATGGCCCTCCATCACGGCCAGCGCGTCGGCATTGCGACGGCACTCCTAGGCGGTTTTTGCCAAGATGTCATCATTGGGAATTTCTTTGGCATGCACCTCTTGGTGTATCTCATTGTCACCCTTGTTTGCAGCTATCTCGGCCGCAATATCGATAAGGATCAGTGGATTTTGACCCTGCTCATCGTCCTCGGGGCGACGGAAGCGGGCCTTATCCTGACCTGCGGCTTCCTGTTTCTGGCCGGCCAGTACATCAATGTGGCGGCGTATTTATTGGAATTCAGTATACCCGTACTCGTTTATCACGGAATCTTGGCCTTGCCCGTGGACCATGTCGTCTGGCGCCTGCGCCGGTCCGATACCTTTTATGGCTTTCCGGGTTATCGCTGGTAACTAAAGGAGACACAGATACATGCTTGAAGCGTTATTAAAAAAGAAGAATCAAGATGGCCGCTTCCGGTATCTCTACTGGGTGGTCATTGCGATTTTTATTATTCTTGTCAGCCGGCTCGTCTATTTACAGCTCTTTGCCGGTGAATATTATCATTCTCTGGCCGAAGGGAACCGCCTACGGGCCATCCCCATTGCGGCCATGCGCGGCATCATGTACGACCGCAACGGACAGATTTTGGTCGGCTCGCGGCCGAGCTTCATGGCCACTTACGTTCCGCCCAAGGGCGGCATGAGCGATGAAGAACTGGCGAAACTGTCGGGTATCCTCAATATACCGGAGGATAAACTGCGCGATAAGATTCAAAAAGTCAAGAGTTCCTACGTCCCGACGGTTTTGGCTAATGACCTTACCCAGGACATCGTCACGAAGATTGAAGAACAGCGCAACGACCTGCCCGGCGTTTCCGTCGAAGTACAGCCGATTCGCTATTATCCTTATAAGACGATGGCGGCTCAGGTTTTCGGCTACGTCGGTCAGATCGATGAAGAAGATGCCAAACGGCTCGAAGGCGTTGAAGGTGTCTCCAATATCACCCAGATCGGCCGGGCAGGCCTTGAAGCCTATTACGACGACCTCCTGCGCGGGCAGGACGGCGGCCGTCAGGTCGAAGTCGATGCTGCCGGCAGTCCGGTTACGGAAATGGAACGAAAAGAACCGGTGGCCGGTCACAATATGCACCTGACCCTGGACCTCAATTTACAGGAAGCGACGGAACAGGCCATGGACCGCCAGATTGCCAACGGCGTCGGTACCCACGGCATTGCCGCCGTTGCCATCGACCCCAATACGGGGGCTGTTTTGGCCATGGCCAGCCGGCCCGCTTATGACCCCAACTGGTTTACCCGGGGCATTACGGAAAAGGAATGGGCCATGATCAACGACGACCCCAACCATCCTATGGAAAACCGGGTCATTGCCGGTGAATATCCGCCGGGCTCTACCTTTAAGCTCATTACCGGTTCGGCAGCTTTGGAATTGAAAAAAGTTACGCCTGATGAAATGATCTTCGACAGCGGGCGCCACTGGTTAGTCGATATGCGAAATGCCGGCGGGGAAGCCTTGGGCTGGATCAACTTCGTCGAAGCCCTGGCAAAGTCGGATAACGTCTATTTCTATGAAATGGGCCGCCGCGTCGGTATTGATGAATTGGCTAAATATGCCGACATGTTCGGCATGGGCAAGAAGACCGGCATCGCTCTTCGCGGTGAAGCGTCGGGTCTTGTCGCCAGTGAAGAATATAAGATGAAGACCTTCCACGAAGACTGGTACTTAGGGGATACGTTCAACTCCGCTATCGGCCAGGGCTTCCAGTTGGTTACGCCTCTCCAGGCGGCCATGATCGTCAGTGAAGTCGCTAACGGCGGCATCCAGTATCGGCCGTTTATCGTCAGCCGTATCGATAATCTCGACGGGACGCCTTATAAGATCTTTGCGCCGGAACAGACAGGGACGCTGCCCGTTTCTAAATCGACCCTCGATCTCGTCCGCGAAGGGATGCGCAACGTTGCTGAAGAATCAGGGACAGCAGGCTCCCTGTTTGCCGGATTCCCCATCCAGGTCGCCGGTAAAACGGGGACGGCGGAAAACTTCGGCGGTACGGACCACGGCTGGTTCGTCGCCTATGCACCGTATGAACATCCTCGCATCGTCATCGCCGTCTTGGTAGAACAAGGTGGTTTCGGGTCCGTTTCGGCAGGGCCGATCGTCCGATCCATGCTGGAAGAATTCTTCCATCTCGGCGCTTATGCCGAAGGGGCTGCGAACAACGCCAACGGTGCGCAAGGGACTGCCAATCAGACCGGCAGCGGCCAGAAAGCGGCTGCTCAAAATAATTGATCCATAGTGTTTCAGAAAGGGTGGTAATTCCATGTCTCGACTCATCGCGATTGCTTCTGGTAAGGGAGGCGTCGGCAAAACTTTGATTACAGCTTCTCTTTCCGTATTGCTCCAGCGCCGTGGCTATCGGGTGCTGGCTGCCGATGCGGACATGGGATTGCGCAACCTTGATTTACTCTTCGGCATGGATGAGGCGGTAAAGTTCGACGCCAGTCAGGCTGCCCGCGGGAAATGCCTTCCCCGGCAGGCCCTGGTTTCGATTGCTCCCGGCCTTGACGTCCTGCCGGCCAGTCAGAAACGGACTTGGGAAAAGGTCGATATTCCGTCCTTTCACTACGTCTTAGAATCCCTGGCCGGTGAATACGATTTCGCCTTTGTCGACTGTCCGCCCGGCCGCGATGAGGCCTACCGGGCTGCGACGGCTTTGGCCGACCAGATCTTATTCGTCGTTGAACCGTCGCCGTCGTCACTCCACGATGCCCAACGGGTCATTCAGTACTGCATGAAGCAGAAGCGGTTTCACTATGACGTCATCCTCAATAACTTTTTTGCCGACGGCGTCATCTCACCGACGGATGCCATGGCCTATCTGAATCGGAAAACCGTTGCCGGTATTTTGCCCCATGATGAGGGCATCGACCTGGCAGCCGGTCAGGGGGAAATTCATAAAGCATCGGATCAGCTGCCGTTTTTCCAGGCTTTGGCCAAAACGGCGGACTGGCTCGAAAAGAGGACGGCCATTGATCAGGCCGAATTGATCGGTCTCTTGCCGCGCCGTACAGCCGGTGCGGATGATACATCAGGCTTATCGGTGCGGCGCCGACGGCAGGAATGCCGGAATTGGCGCCACTATCGTCGATAGGAGAGGGAAATGTTTATTAAACGTGAATGGAAGAATTTAGATAAAGTTATGCTCATTGTGAGCTTTTTCATCGTCTGCATCAGCCTGGCTATTATCGGCAGTGCGACGCATATCAATAAAGGGGCTATCAATTATGACTTCGTCATCAAGCAGGGCACAGCCTTCGTCGTCGATTTCATGATTGTCATCTTTTTCAGCCGCTTTGACTATACGAAGTTAAAAAAGTACGCGAAACCTTTATATGTCATTAACCTGCTGATGCTGGTAGCCGTCATGTTCGTCGGTACGTCAGCCCTCGGGGCTCAGCGATGGATTCAGTTGGGACCGATTACCCTGCAGCCGTCAGAGTTTTCCAAGCTCATCATGATCATCTGCACGGCAGCTATCCTCAGCGACCGCGTAGGCCAGCTTAATAAGTGGCGGCAGGTGCTTCCCATCGGCCTCTTCGTCGGGATTCCCTTCCTCTTGGTCTTGAAACAGCCTGACCTGGGGACCAGTCTCGTCTTTTTGGCCATCACCTTGGGCATGCTCTTTGTCGGCCGCATCAAGATGTCCCTCTTGCGGAACGTCTTTTTAGCCGGCGTCGTCCTGGCACCGGTAGGCTGGCATTTTTTGAAGGACTACCAAAAGTCTCGTATTACGGTATTCCTTAACCCCAACGCCGATCCTTTCGGGGCCGGGTATCACATCATCCAGTCCAAGATTGCCATCGGTTCGGGCATGCTCTTTGGCAAGGGCCTGTTCCAGGGGACCCAGAGCCAATTGAACTTTTTGCCGGAAAACCACACGGACTTCATCTTTTCGGTTATCGGTGAAGAACTGGGCTTTTTAGGCTGTATCTTTCTGTTATTCCTGTATTTTATCCTCATCTACCGGGGCATCATGATTGCCAAAGAATGTAAAGACAGCTTTGGCATGATGCTGGCCACGGGCGTCGTATCGATGTGGGCCTTCCAGATTTTGGTCAACGTCGGTATGACCTGCGGCATCATGCCGGTCACGGGGATTCCGCTGCCCTTCATGAGCTACGGCGTCAGCGCCTTGACGACCAATATGATGGGGATGGGGATTTTACTCAGTATCTACATGCGCCAGCAGACGATGATCTTTTGACGGCGTTTAAGGAGGAAATGAATTGTCACATCCTGTGGAGATAGATCCGATTTTATTGAGCAAAGTCAGTAAACCGGCCCGCTACGTCGGCGGGGAATGGAACAGTGTCGTAAAAGACCACGACCGGGTAAAACTGACCGTTGCCTATTGTTTTCCCGATGTTTATGAAGTGGCCATGAGCCATTTAGGCCTGCGCATCCTCTATGCCCTGCTCAACGAACGGCCCGATGTGGCCGCCGAACGGGTCTATGCGCCCTGGCCGGATATGGAAGACCTCATGCGCTCCAAGGGGTATCCTCTGTTTTCGCTGGAAACGAAGACGCCTGTCCGCGATTTCGACATGGTCGGCTTTACCCTCCAGTATGAAATGAGTTTTACCAATATATTAAATATGCTCGATCTGGCCGGACTGCCGATTTTTGCCAAAGACCGCGGCGACGATATGCCCTTAGTGGCCGCCGGCGGTCCTTGTGCGTATAATGCAGAACCTTTGGCCGACTACATCGATATCTTTTTCCTCGGTGAATCGGAAGAATCGACGCAGCTTCTGGCCGATACGATCATCGCCTGGAAAGAAGGCGGAAAGCCCGGCGGCAAGAAAGGCCTCTTGAAAGAACTGGCTAAGCAGCCGGGAAACTACGTGCCGTCCTTCTATGATGCCGAGTACGACGAAGACGGCAACTTCAAGGCCCTGGTCCCGACGGAACCGGAAGCCAAGGCGGAAATCGAAAAATGCGTCGTTCCTGACGTGGAACACGTCTTTTTCCCGACGAAACCCATCGTGCCCAACATCGATATCGTTCACAATCGGGCCGTGCTCGAACTGTTCCGCGGCTGCAGCCGGGGCTGCCGTTTCTGCCAGGCCGGCATGCTCTATCGTCCCATTCGGGAAAAGTCGCCGGAACAGCTGGTAAAACTAGCCAAAGACATCGTCGCCAATTCGGGTTACGATGAAATTTCTCTCATGAGCCTGAGCTCGGCAGACTATTCCTGCCTGCCGGAACTGGTCGACCAGCTCCTCGACGCCTTTAAGGGCCAGAAGGTCAGCGTCAGCCTGCCGTCGCTCCGCGTCGACAGCTTTTCCGTTGACATCGCCAAAAAAGTCCAGCAGGTCCGTAAGAGCGGCCTGACCTTTGCCCCGGAAGCGGGGACGCAGCGCCTGCGCGACGTCATCAATAAGGGCGTCACCGAAGAAGATCTCCTCTCGGCCTGTGAAAATGCTTTCCAAAACGGCTGGTCGACGGTAAAACTGTACTTCATGATGGGCCTTCCGACGGAAACGGACGAAGATTTGGCCGGCATTGCCGATTTGGCTTATAAAGTACTGAACTTATACCGTTCCGTTACCCATAAGAATAACGGCAAGGTGACGGTCTCCGTCTCCAGCTTCGTCCCCAAATCGCACACGTCTTTCCAGTGGTTCGGTCAGCTTCCCATCGAAGAAATCGAACGCAAGCAGCAGTACATCAAGGGGCTTATTCGCGACAAGCACATTTCTTACCACTACCACGACGCCAAGACGGGCCGCTTGGAAGCGACCTTTGCCCGCGGTGACCGCCGCATGGGCGCCGTCCTCTATGAAGCCTGGAAACTGGGCTGTAAGTTCGACGGCTGGACGGAAATGTTCGACTACGACCGCTGGATGAAGGCCTTTGAATTGGCCGGCATCGATCCCGATTATTACGCCGCCAGAAACCGCAGTTTGGACGAGGCCCTGCCTTGGGATCATCTCACCAGTGGTGCCGCGAAGAACTATTTGAAGCAGGAATGGATGCGGGCCGAACGGGCCGAACTGACTCATGACTGCCGCCGTCTGTCCTGTACGGGCTGCGGTGTCTGCCCGAATTTGGGCATTTCGATTATTGACAGAAAGGCAGGGGACGCTCATGGCAAGAATACGTTTAGCTGTTAAGAAAGACGGGGCCCTGCAGTTTTTGTCCCACCTCGACTTTGCCCGGGCCGTGCGCTACGTCATCGTTCGGGCTAAGCTGCCCATCTGCTACTCCGAAGGCTTCAATCCTCATATGAAGCTCAGCTTCGCCTCTGCCCTCGGCGTCGGCGTGTCGGCCGACATCGAATACCTCGATATGGAACTGGCCGAAGAAATTCCCGTCGCCGATGTCATGGCCCGCATGAACGCCATGTCCCCCCAGGGCTTTGCCGTCCTCGACGGCCGCTATGTCGACCCCAAGGCACCGAAATTGATGGCCATTGCCAACTATGCCGTCTACACCCTGCGCGGCCCTTTGAAGGAAGACCTCAGTCAGGACGGGTTGAATGCCATTCTGAAACGCTTTAACGAGGCCGAATCGGTCCTCTACGAAAAGGTGTCTCATAAAGGGAAGCACCGCGTACGGACCATTGAAGTGAAAAATCACGTCATCGACGCCATTCACGGCAATGTCAAAGACGGCGACGTCTACTTAACGGTAGGCATCTATCAGACTGAAGAAGGGGCCATCAAGCCCATTCAGGTTTGGGAAGTCCTTGAAAAAGACTTTGAGCTGCCCGTCCACGCCGACATGATGCTGGCTCGTCGGACGGGAATCTTCGTTCGTAAAGACGACGGCAAGACGGCGTCACTCTTTGAGGGTTATGATGAAAGGTAAATTATACTGCGTCGGCATCGGCCCGGGCGATCCCGAGCTGTTGACCTTAAAGGCGCTGAAAACGATTGCTTCCTGTCCCGTCCTGGCCGTCCCCAAAAGCGGGACCGGGTCGGGGACGGCGAAGGATATCTTACTGAAGGCCTTGGACGGATGCGACCTCAGCCTGTCCGATAAGACCGTCCTGACCTTGGACTTTCCCATGACCCGCAAGGACGAAGTCCTGGCAGGGGCCCATGAAAAAGCGGCCCGATCCATTATGGATGAGCTCGATAAGGGCAGGGATGCAGCCCTCATTACCCTGGGCTGCCCGACGGTCTATGCGACCAGCATCTATGTCCACCGCCTCGTTCAGGGTGCCGGCTATGAAACGGCCATCGTCCCCGGTGTGCCCAGCTTCTGTGCCGTCGCCGCTAAATTGCAGCAGCCTCTGTGCGAAAAGGACGAAGCCTTGATGATTATTCCCGGCAATCATGAAGACCGCCGGAAGCTCTTGTCCCTTCCGGGCAGCAAGGTCATCATGAAGCCGTCGGGAAAATTGGGACCCCTTCAGGCAGAACTGAAGGAATTGGGCCTCCTCGAAAGGACCTCCATGATCGAACGTTGCGGCCTTTCGGGCGAGAAAATATATGAACGGGCCGGCGATGCGGAAGAAACCGGTTATTTTGCCGTCTTATTGGTCAAATAATCGGCCTTTTTAGAAAGAGATACGCTTCGTCAGCTATGTACAAGGAGGAGTGACACGATGAAAACGATCGTTGGCAACGTCATGCCCGAAGAAACGCGCATGGCTATCCTCGAAGATGGTCGTCTTCGTGATTTTGCGGTAGAACGGGACGATGGCATGCACATCGTCAATCACATATATAAGGGGACGATCCAGAATATTCTGCCGTCGCTCCAGGCTGCTTTCGTCAACATCGGCCGCCGCAAGAATGCCTTTATCTATATGGGCGATATGTTTCCCCGGGCGGCGTCGAAAGAGGAAATCCAGCAGATGCACCTGTCTGTAGGCCAGTCTATTTTAGTCCAGATCATCAAGGACGAACAAGGTTCAAAAGGCCCCAAGGCGACGGCTAACGTCAGTTTGGCCGGCCGCTTTGCCGTCTTGATGCCCACCGTCGACTACATCGGCGTATCGAAAAAAATCCGCGATGAACAGGAACGGGACCGCCTGCGGGACATCGTGGCCGAAATAAAGCCCGACGGCATGGGACTCATCATACGCACCGTGGCTAAAGGCGTGTCGCGGGAAGAACTCTTAGGCGACCTCCAGTACCTGCTCCATACCTGGGACAGTATTCGCCAGCGCTATGCCCTGGCCAAGAAGCCGACCCTCTTGTACCGTGAAGCCGACTTGGTCATGCGCATGGTTCGCGACCATTTTACGGCCGATGTCAAGCAAGTCATCGTCGACAGCCGAGAAGCCTATGAACGTATTTCTCAGATTTTTCCCGATTCTCAGTGGCAAAACCGTATTCGCCTCTACGAAGGGGAAGAACCGATTTTCGAACACTATGGCATCGAAGAAGGGTTGAAGGGACTGATGTCGCGCATCGTACCCCTGCCGTCGGGCGGCAATTTGGTCATCGATCATACCGAGGCCCTGACCGTCATCGACGTCAACAGCAGCAAGTATACGGGCAACGGGACGACCCTTCAGGATACGATTTTTCACGTCAATAAGGAGGCCGCCGTCGAAATCGCCCGCCAGCTTCGCCTGCGCGACATCGGCGGCATCATCATCATCGACTTCATCGACATGGCCCAGCCTTTAAAGCGCGATGAAATCCTGCAGATTCTGATCCGCGAAACGGCTATGGACTGCACCAAGACCCGGGTCCTCGGTATGACGGCCTTGAATCTCGTCGAAATCACCCGCAAGAAGGCCCGCCAGAGCCTGTATCAGGTCCAGTTCGATCCCTGTGACGTCTGCGGCGGTTCGGGCTATCTCTATTCGGCGGAAACGGTGGTCCTCCAGATCATTCGCCGCCTGCGCCACATGGCGGCCAATCGCCAGCTGCGGGGCGACGTCCTCATCGCAGCCCATCCCGACGTTCTGGCCCTCTTGAAAGATAAGAAGCGAAAAGCCGAATGGGAACGGGAATTGAAGCGGACCCTCTACTTTGAAGCTTCAGACCATCCCAATCGGGAAGTCTTTTCTATTTTATCGTATCAAGCATGACCGGTCGGCCGAGGAGGCCGCAAAGAGGGGGAATTCCTATGAGGGGAAAGAAAATACTGGCCTTAGCTATTTGTTTCGTCGTGACGGCCTTGTCGGCTTTGGCAGCGTCGCCGCAGGAAACGTATCATAAGGCGCGGACGGAAGCCCTGTCGGTCTGGCTGTCCCTGGCGTCTTATGACGATAAACCCGGAGAGGCGGCCCGTGATGAACTCCGGCGCCGCGGCTGGGACGTTGACAACCGGATCGAGAAGGATGACCGGTCGGAAACGAAATTCCATATCGCCCGCAAGGGGAAGGAGACCTTCATTGCCGTAACGGGGACGGAAAGTTTGGCCGACGTCAAATCCGATTTGAATCTCCACTCCATCCCGTATCGAAATGGGGAGGCAGCGGATATGCGGGTCCATGCCGGTTTTTCTCACTATACGAAGACCTTGTTGGACGCACCTTATGAGGACACGACGCTGGGACAGTTCGTGCAGGCCGACGCAGCCTTACAGGACGTGACCTTGACCGGCCACAGTCTCGGCGGCGCCGTGGCTCTCCTTACTGCCGCCCGGCTCTATGACGACGGGGTCCGAAACCTTCAGGTCGTCACCTTCGGAGCGCCGGCTGTGGGCAATTCGGCCTTTAATGAGACCTATGAACCGCTTCTTCAGTTGGACCGCATCGTTATGGCCGATGACCCGGTGAAGGGCATTTTGCAGACCGTGAGCGGGACGTACAGCCAATTTTCTAAGGAAACAGTGTGGCAGAGCGCTCCGTCGACGCAGCGCTTTGCTCATGACATCGTCGGCTATGCCGATACGGCCCTGCGCCGCTATTACGACGCTAAAGGGGAGTATGAAGCCTTTTTGGGCCATTCCTCAGGAGGCGACCCGGCACAGGCGACAGGCCCTTCGGTCTTCGTCCTGCCCTTATCGGTGAAGGTCGATCCTTTATTATCCGGTGACGGACCTTATATGGAAAAAGCCGCTGACGACCAATTGACATATCGCCTTCGGCCCTTTTTCGGACCAGCGGGACAGTCTCTGACAGAGAGTCTCCAAGAGGCTCGAGACAAGGGCTGTACGGCCCTCTTAGTCCGGACGGTGACGGGGAAAAGAGCCAAGAACAAGGCTTATGATTTTGTCATGACTTATGAAGAGATTTGGTACGATGCCGGAAGCGGTGCCGTCCGGTCCGCTTTTTCCATGACCATGAATACGGAAAAGATGACGCCCATCCTGACCCTCTTGGCCATGGCCGGTATGGCCGGGGCGTAAGGGAGTTTGAACGGTTGTCGTCTTAGCAGGCAGCGGCCATTTCGTCTTGCTGTCAAGGTTATCCATATGAGGAGGTTTTTCCTTTGCGCATAGTTGTCGTAGGGGCCGGCAAGCTGGGCTACAGCATTGCCGAGCTGTTATCACATGAACAATTCGATATCGTCGTCGTCGATCACGATGAAGAACGGCTGGAAGTCGTCCGCAATACCCTGGACGTACTGACTATCTTGGCCAACGGTGCCAGCCCGGTTACCATGGACGACCCGGATATTCACGGTGCCGACCTCCTCGTCGCCTGTACGGCGACGGACGAAGTCAATTTGGTAACCTGTATTTTAGCCAAGAAGCACGGCATTAAATACACGGCCGTCCGCATTCGCGACATGCAGTTTTTGACCGGGGCCAAGGACTATTTAAAGAAGAATTTCGACATCGACCTGGTCATCAATCCGGAAATGATTACGGCCCGTGAAATCAACCGCATTCTCATGACGCCGGCGGCGCTCAACGTCGAAGATTTTGCCAACGGCAAGGTCCGTCTCTTTGAAACGAAGATACAGCGCCATTCGCCGCTGGTCAACGTGCCTTTTAAAAATATGAACATGCCGCCGTCGGTCTTGGTCGGCATGATTTTCCGCGATCAGCGCATGATCATTCCCCATGGCGATGACCGCCTCTATCCCCATGATAATGCCTATTTTATCGGCGATGCCAAAGCTATTGAAAAATTCAGTGAAAATTTTGTACCCAGCAATATCGAAGCCATCGAACGGGTTATCATCATCGGTGCCGGCCGGTCGGGCCGCTTTTTGGCACCCATGCTGGATAAGGAAGGATTTCAGGTCAAGATTTTCGACAAGGATCACGAACGGTGCCTGCAGGTAGCCGAGCTCATGGAAGACGGCTTGGCCATTCACGGCGACGGGACCGATATCGACCTCTTGGAACAGGAGGGGATTGCCGATGCCGATGCCGTCATCTGCTTGACCGATGACGACCGCCTGAATTTGATGCTGGCCCTCATTGCCAAGCATTTAGGCGCCAAGAAGACCATCGTTCGCGTATCCCGTATCGAATACGGCGGCCTCATGGAAAAAGTCGGTGTCGATATCGTCTTATCGACGAGGCTCTTGTCGGCCGGGGAAGTCCTGGCCTTTGCCCGGGGCGGCGTCGTATCGGTATCCCTTCTCGAAGGCGCCAAGGCCGAAGCCGTCGAAGTCATCGTCCAGGAAGGGGCACCGGTCATCGGCCAGCGGCTGATGGACGTCGACTTGCCGCCGGAATGTCTGGTCTGCGCCTACGTCCGCGACGGCGAAGCCTATATCCCGAACGGCCAGTCGGTCCTCTTAGAAGGGGATCGGATCATTCTCTTCAGCCAGACAGAACATTCACAGAAGGTCATGCAGTACTTTAAAGGCAGGGAGTAGCATGGACAGACATATCTTGTTCTATCTCGTCGGCAGGCTCATTCTGGTCAACGGCCTGGGTCTGATCATTCCGCTCATCGCCGGCCTTTTCTGGGGGGAAGCGGGGCTGCTCTATTTTGGGCCGCCGCTCATTACGGCTGCCTCCTTTTCCGCCTACTGTCTCTATCGGGGCCGCCATCACAAGCGGCAAGTCGGGGCCGGCGAAGGCGCTTGGTACATGGTCCTGGTTTGGCTCATCCTGAGCCTGGTAGGCATGATGCCTTACGTCATGGCCGGTGTTTTTGCTTCTCCGGCCGATGCCTTTTTTGAAAGCGTATCGGCTTTTACGACGACGGGGACATCGGCCCTTCCTGACGGCGGTGCCAGCCTTCCGGCGTCGCTCCTCTTGTGGCACAGCCTCATGGGCTGGCTCGGCGGCTTGAACTTCATCCTCATGCTGGCCTCGGTCATGCCCTTGGTCAGCGGTTGTTTCGGCCTGACCTTGTCGGTCCATCAGAGCGTTTCTTTCAGCCCTATGGTGGCCAGCATGCAGGACGCGGCCCGCAAAGTGGGCTGCATATACTTGGCCATTACCGTCTTTTCCATGGTATTGTATTGGCTGGCCGGCCTGTCGCCGACGGCAGCCGTCAACCAGGGCCTTATGACGTTGTCGACGAGCGGCGGCGATTCGCTCTTTGATTTTTTCCGCTACGACAATCGAGCCCTCGAAGGAGCCGCTGTCATTTCTATGCTCCTGGCCAGCGGCAACTTTCTCTTGTACTGGAAGGGCTGGGAGCGGCGCAGTCTGAAAATCTTCTTTCACGACGCTGAACTGCGGTACTTTTTAATCCTCCTCTTCGGTGTCAGTGCCGTCGTATCCTTCCACTTGTGGCACTACGGCGTCTATGACGGCTGGGATAATCTGCGTTACGGCTTTTTCCAGGTCTTATCCTTTGTCAGTACTAGCGGTTTTTCTTCGACGACGACGGCCGCCTGGCCGGAATTCGATAAATACGTCCTCTTTTTACTGGCCTTTATCGGCGGTTGTATCGGTTCGTCTACGGGGGGCCTCAAGGTTATGCGCTTCATGGTCCTGTTTAAAATGACGGCTCAGGAACTGCGCCGGACCCTCCATCCCCATATGGTCATTTCTTTGAAAATAGACGGCGTCCCTGTCGATATGAAAATCGTCAGCCGCGTCCTCAGCTACTTCTTCTTAGTCATCGTGACTTTTTTCGCCTCTATGCTGATTATTTCCTTAGCCGGCGTCACGCCTATTCAGGCCATGGGAATGGCTGTCGGCTGCCTGTCCAGTGTCGGTTCGACGATGGCCCTCTTCGGCGTTACCGATATTGCCGGCCTGCCGGCGTGGACGAAAGTTTACTGCGGCTTTTTGATGATTTTGGGCCGCGTCGAAATTTTCCCCATCCTCCTGGTCATCCAGCATAGTATGAGTTACGTCTGGCGCCGTTGGTAAACCTCGGTAAGAAAGTGCTGTGGACGATCATGGCTTCGTTAAAAAACAATTAAATCGCCTTAGGGTATCTCCTTTTCGTGCTATGCTAGCATGGAAAGGAGATTTTTTTATGGATGTGAACGTGTTATTTCAGCAGGCTGTCGCTGCCGGTGCCAGTGACATTCATATCGAGCCCTTAGATGAGGCTGTGCGCATTCGCTGGCGAAAAGACGGCGTCCTCCAGACGGCAGGCAGTCTTCCTCGAAAGAGTCTCGACAATATTGTCAGCCGCATCAAGGTCCTGGCCGGCCTCGACATTGCCAACCGGAGGCTGCCCCAGGACGGACGCATCGTTTGGCAGGACGGCGGGCGGCGTCTGGACCTTCGCATCAGTACCTTGCCGACCGTTCGCGGCGAGAAAATCGTCGTCCGCATCCTCGACGGCGAGCGTCTGCCTCTTCAGTTGTCGGCCCTCGGCATGGACGGTGATGCCTTAGCTTGTTTAGAGAAACTGATTCGCCGCCGGCAGGGGCTGATCCTCATTTGCGGGCCTACGGGGAGCGGTAAGACGACGACCCTCTACGCCGCCCTTCGCCATATTCAGGACGAAGCCCTCAGCATTGCAACCTTAGAAGATCCGGTAGAAATCCTAATCGATGGCCTGTCTCAGAGCCAGGTTCAACCTAAAGGAGGCATGGTTTTTCAAAACGGGCTGCGGGCCTTACTGCGCCAAGACCCGGACGTCCTCGTCGTCGGCGAAATCCGCGATGGGGAGACGGCCCAGATCGCCGTCCGGGCGGCCTTGACGGGACACGTCGTCTTCAGTACCCTTCATGCGCCGAGTGCCGTCGAAGCGGCAGTTCGCCTGAGCGACATGGGCGTTGCCCCTTATTTTGTGGCCGACGCCTTGACGGGCATCGTCTCGCAGCGCCTGGTCCGCCGTAAAACCGCCTCCGGTTCATATGAAGGGCGATTTTGTCTCTGCGAAGTCGTCCCGGCCGGGCCATCTTTTAAAGAGGCCTTTCGGCGCCGTGCCGGCCTTCCGGAATTGACGGCAGGGGCAGAACGGGACGGGGCCGTCCTGCTGCCGACTGTTGTACAGCGAGCCCTTGAAATGGGACTGACCGACGAAGCTGAAATCCGCCGCGTCTGTGAGGGAGGCCGGGACCTATGGACATGACCGGCCTGATGGAAAAAGCGATTGCCGGTCGGGCTTCTGACCTTCACCTCCAAGAAGGGCGGCCGCCTATGATGCGGGTGGCGACCGGTCTTTCTCCTGCTTCTAAAGAGCCCTTGGACCGTTCCAGCATGCACCGGGCTCTGGAGGCTGTCGGCTGGTCCGGTGAGCATGACGGCGACGGGGCCTTCTCCTGGAAGTCGTCTTTGCGCTGCCGCCTTCACGTCTGCAGGGAACAAGCCGGCCTGCACCTGGCCATTCGCTTTCTCTATCCCATAGAAGACCTTCCGGAAGATCGGGACCAACTTTTTTTGACACGTCTCGGTACCTTGTCGAGCGGACTGGTCCTGGTCTCGGGGCCGACAGGGAGCGGTAAGACGACGGCTCTGTGGCGGATTTTACACGGCATCAATGAGCGGCGCCGCTGTCACATCGTCACCTTAGAAGACCCCATTGAATACGTAGAAGCGGGAAAAGAGGCACTCATTACGCAGCGTGAATTGGGCCGTCATTTTTCATCCTTTGCGGAAGGCATTCGCCAATCCTTGCGGCAGGACCCGGACGTTATCCTCATCGGCGAAATGCGTGACCGGGAAACGATGGACGCCGCCTTGACAGCAGCTGAAACGGGGCATCTCGTCTTTTCCACCCTTCATACGCCGTCAGCCGTCCATACGGTAAGCCGTATTGCCAGTACCTATGGGGTCGACGGGCAAGATGAAGTCCGGCACCGCCTGTCCATGGTCCTTCAGGCCGTCTTGTCCCAACGGCTCGTCGTCTGCGGAGAAGCCTTGGCTGTGGCCCGGGAAATTTTAGTCCGCACGCCGGCTGTATCTCAGCTCATTCGCAGCGGCAAGGAACATCAGCTGCCGACGGTCATGCAGACGGGAAGTGCCCTTGGCATGCGGACCATGGACCAGGCTCTGGTCCGATTGGCGAAGGGAGGCTGACTATGGTTACGGCATCGCCGCGCCTTGATGGAAAAAATCTGGCTTTTTTCTTTCGCCAACTGGGAACCCTTTTAGCCGGCGGCGTACCTTTGGTGCAGGCCTGGAAGCTCTTAGCAGCAGACATGAAGAAAAAGCGTCGTCAGGCTCTTTTGACGGCAGCCCTTCACATGGAACAAGGCGTCCGTCCGGCTATGGCCATGAAGCGTTGTCAGGCCTTTCCTGAATTGGCCTGCCGCCTTGTCGAAGCGGGGGAACAGTCGGGAAATTTCGATGCTGTCTGTCAGGTCCTGGCTGATTTCTATGAACGAGCCGACCGGGACCGTCGGGCTTTTATCGAAGCCATAGCCTATCCCGTTTTTTTGTTGGCCTGTCTCTTCCTCTTGATGACGGGTGCCGTGTTTTTCATCATTCCCGTCTTCGTCGACATGATGGCTCAGATGAACGTCCCCGTACCGAAGGGGACGCAGTATCTCTTGGCAGCTTGTGACTGGCTGCAGCAGAAGGGAATCTACCTGCCCTTGGTGATTGGTTTTACGTTTTTTTTCCTCCATCGGGCCTGGCAGGACGATACCTATCGCTTGTCTATGGAAAAAGCCGTCGTCCGTATTCCCTTCGTCCGTCCCTTGTTTCTGGTCTGGGCCTGGCAGCGATTCAGCCGCGTCTTAGCCGTTCAGCTATCCGGTGGGATTCCCTTGCTGGAATGCCTGTCCGGCGCCGGGGCCGTCGTGCCGTCTCGGCTGTTTCAGACCTATGTCCGGCACCTCGCCTTTATGCTGGAACGGGGTCAGACCTTTAGCCAGGCCGTTCACAGCAGTCCCTACGGCACGGCCTACATCGAGACCATGCTCACCGTCGGCGAGATGACCGGCAAGTATGACGATGCCTTAGGGGCCATAGCCGCTTATTATGACAGCCGTCTCCGTCAGTGGGCGACCGGCCTTCAGCGCTGGCTGGGGCCGATGGTTCTCCTGATCGTCGGCATCTTCATGGGCTTTTTGATGTTTTCATTACTACTGCCTTTACTCGATATGGCGTCTTCCGTTGTTACTTCCTGAAAGGAGTTTTATCATGACCCTGCGAAACGGTTTTTCTATGCTGGAAATGTTAATTTGTGTCTCAATCATCCTGGTCTTTGCCTCGTTTGCCGTGCCCAAGTTTACGTCGGCTACTAAGACGGCGCAGGAAGCCAAGGTACAGGCCGATATCCGCACCATCAGCAATGCGGCGGCCTTGTATGAAATCGACCACGGTGAATTCCCGACGACTGTCGATGAATTGGTCACGGCCGACAGCGAAGGGCGGCAGTACCTGCAGTTTAAGCCGCTGACGCCGGATAAAGAAGAATATCGCATCGAAAATGGCGTCGTATCTGCCGATTATAACGATAAGCATTATTCTTCCGACTCCGACGCAGGCGTGCCGGCCGGAACCTAAGCGATGGAACTCTTCGCCCTTTGGTACGGTCTGGCTTTCGGGGCTGCCGCTGTCATTACCTATACCGACATCAAGGCCTATTGGATTCCTGACACCCCGGTCCTCATCTTGGCGCTGGTCAATCTGTTGGCCCTGTGCCTGGACCTGGTCCGACCATCGATCCTGGCCGTCAGTGCGACGATTTTCTTTTTTCTCCTCCTCTATGGCCTGTGGCCGGACAGTATCGGAAGCGGCGACATCAAACTGGCCCTGGCCCTTGCTATCGGCTGTCCGGCTGGCGGGGCCTGGATCATGACCGTGGCCTCATTTTTGCTGGCCACCATTATTGCCCTCATCTGCTGGGGAATAAAGGGGAAGACCATGCTTCCCTTCGGACCTTTTCTTCTCTTGGGATGGTGGCTTTCCCAGGAACTCCATTTTAATTGGCTGACGGCAGGAATGGGCTTATGAAGCCTAAAAACGGATTCATTCAATTTACCGGCCTTGCGGTATCCTTAGCCGTTCTCGGCCTTTATGCGGCCCTGGCGATGAGCAGCAGCCAGACCCTCAGCCGTCATCAGACCGTGGACAGCCTGGTTCGCAATCTGGTACTCGATATGGAAGTCGTTCGCCAGCACAGTATGGGCAATTCCTTTGGCGACGGCTACTGTAAATTGATTCTGAAAGAGGATCACTACTTAGTGCAGCATCTTTACCGGGCCAAGAAAAAAAGGCCCTATCCGACGGGCCTGCGAGTGACGAAAGGAATGGTGCAGTTCGATGTTTACGGTCGTCCGAAATATAAGATGGTGGTCGTCGTTTCTTCGAAAGAGGATCGCTATGAACGGCGCATCGTCGTGGCGGCCCAGACCGGGCGCATTCGCATCGAGTAGGGGCAACGGCTTTTTCTTCATCGCCGACGGTATGATTGCCTTAGTCATCGGTGCCGGCTTGTTCTTGGTCGCCGGAAGTCTGGCCGTTCAGGCGATGGAAATCCACCGTCGGGCGGAAGTGAAGTATCAGGCGGCCATGGTCGGCCGTCAGGCCATGGAGTTATGGAAGGCCGAGCAGCCCCTGCCGCGGGAAATTGAGCTGTCCGGTCACCGCTATGAGATTCGCTGCCGAAAGGATAGCGAAGAAAACGGGTATGTCCTATGGGAAGTTGAAGTAGGTGATGAAGGTGGAACCCAATTTTCTTGTCGGCGACTGGCACCGGCCGCGCTGCCGAGCCAACGGCTGGATGATGACGGAGTTACTGTTGGCCATGACCTTAGTCGTCCTGGCCGTGACGGCCTTCCTGCCCCTGGTCAGTCAGACCGTGCGCCTCGATAGAAAGGCTCAAATTAAAGAGGCCTTGCTGCGGCAGGCGGTCAGCATCGAAGAGACCTTGTTCCAAGAATTGACCTATGGCTGTGATATTACGGCGGCACCGGACAGCCTTCGCTTTAAAACGCCGCAAGGGCGGAAAAAGGGCTTTATCCTATCGGGAGAAACGCTCTTTATCCGGCTCAGTGATGGCTCCTATCAGCCCCTCAGCGGCGGTGCCGGTACGATGAAGGGCTGCCGGATTTTGATTCGCCCTCAGGGGAGGGAACCGGCCTTTTCCCGAAAAGAGCAGGCCATCGCCGTATCGCTCCTCCTCGTCGAGGAAGAAAGCGGCCTGTCTCTGCCAGTCAAACTTATGGTAACGTCGTTAAATGAAGGAAGTCGATGAATACGCGAAACGGATTCTTTTCTTTTTCTATCATCGCCCTGGCCGTCCTGACCTTGTCCCTGATTATGACGACGGCCTTGGTGTCCTTGAACTCTCTGCGTCTGGCCAGCCTCTATGAGAAGAAAGTCCGCCTGCACTACTTGGCGGAAAGTGCCGTCCTCGAAGGCTGGCAGACGGTGCAGCAAAATCCGGCCCCTTATGTTTCTGGTCAGCCCGTGGCGGTTCCCCAAGCGGCCCAGCTTGCCGAAAAGGGGGAAGCGGTATCTGTCGAAAGTCGTTTTGAATACGGGTATATAATGGGCCTGGCTGTCGATGAGGAGGAAGACTTAGAACAGACATGCAGCCTTTTCTTTGAAGTCGCAGTAAATGAAGCGGGTCAGTATGAACTGCGGTTTATCCGTTATCAGGAATGAGAGGTGATTCCATGTGGTGGCGCAGAAATGCGTATCTCTGGCTGGTCGGTCGGACGATTCGGGTCTTAAAATTGACCCGCCAGTGGTACGGTCCCGTCGCTTTTTGTCAAGGCCACACCGAGTGTGAGCGGCAATGGAAGAAGGACTGGCTCGACTCTCCTGATGAAATTCGGGTTAAAATGCCGCTGCTGCTGGACCGCTACGGCCTTTCCGGCTGGCGAGTCCATGTCGTCGTCGCAGGTCCCTCTCTCCTCTGGAAGGGCCTGGCCTTAGCGACGGAAGATGCCGAGGAAGCCCGCGGGCTCATTACCGGTGCCGGCTTATTGGATGAAGAAGGACGGACCTATCTCTTTGACGCCGCTTGTCCTGAAAAAAATTCCGAAGGCCTCTATGATTGGATCGTCGGCGCTTACCCGAGGGACTGTCTCGACGCCTTGTGCCGGTCCGTCGTCGACAGCGGTGCCGTCATCGCCTCGCTGGACCTCCTGCCTTCTTTCTTAGGACGACTCCAGCCGGATGGCGAGGGAATCCTTTCTTTTTGGGAAGGGAACGAAGAGCATCGAGTCCATCTGAAAAAGGGGCGGCCCTGGGCCTATGACGTCGCAGAGCGGGAGCTCTTAGCAGAAGGTTCATCGGTCCTTACCTGGAAGGAGAAAGAGGACGGTGAAGGCCGGCCGTTAATGCCGACGGCGACTGTGACTAAGGTCATGAACACCTATGACTTGTCGCAGGCGACGGCGTCCTTAATCGAATTATAAGGGAGCGTAGAATGATGAAATGCAACTTGATACCGCCTGAATACGGCAAGCCTCCGGGCCTTTGGATGAAGCCTCTTACCCTGGGTTTCTTGGCGATGGCAGTACTCTTTTTGGCCGGTGGGACTTTTTTTCAATATCAGATACGGCAGGAGAAAATCTATTATCAAACGGTCCTTCAGCCAATCCAAGAGACCATCAAAGGCCATAACGACCGGATTCGTCAAGGCCAGGCCTTGGTGGAGCAGCAGGCTAAATTGCGGCAGGATTCGTCTTTTTCCTGGCCCGTCCTCATCGTCGACCTGGCCCTTTCAAAGCCGGATACCGTCGTCGTGACCAAGGTCAGCGGCCGCGATACAGGTGCCGTCATCGAAGGCGTGACGGCGACTTCCGACGGAGCACAGAAGTGGCAGCGCAGTTTGCAGTCCCGTGGCCGGTATAAGGCAGCTGTTACCCGGATGCAGCCAAAGAGCGGCGAAAGCATTCCCTTCTCCTTAGAGGTCATCTGTCATGAAGATAAATCGTAAAGGCAGGCCTTCGTCGTGGCTGGCAGCCGCCATGATATTGGCCGCTCTCTCCGGGTGCTACGCTTTTGTTTCGTATCAGTCCTGTCAGGCATGGCAGGGGCTTCGCGGTCCCCTCCAAGCTCATGCCGATAAAAATCTGACGCCTTCATCCTCGTTCAAGGAGCCTCCTGTCGTCGATACAAATCAGACTATTTCTGACTTGATGGACCGTCATGGCCTGACCCTCTTGTCGTGGCATCAGGCCCGGCAGGGCGAGGGGCAGACCGTGACCGTAGAAGGAAAATTTGCCCCCATCCTGTCCTTCCTCAACGACTGGCAGCAAGGGGCGCCGGACGGATCCTGCAAGGTCATCGAATGGGTGCCGAGCGGCGATAATACGGTCCTTACCGTCGAAATCTGTGGAAGCCGTAAACTGCCGCTGGCTGATAAAAAGGGCCGCTGACGGCGAATTCGATACGATGAACGCAAAGGTGGCCCCTTATTTTTTGAAAGGCTAATGGGAAAAAATCAGAAATTAAGATGAAAAGAATTGAGAAAATATCAGCGGCACAGCTCAATCGAAAAGGCCCGGGATGATGGAAGTGATCCGTTATCCCGGGCCTTGGTCGTAAATGAGGTGCCGAAAAAAGATAGCCAAATCGAAAAAAAGACAGTCCCTGAGAACCGGTCCGGAGCATTCCGGATTCCGCTGCGGCGGAGGTTCTCATAGGGACTGTCTTTTTTAGCATGGTCGCCGGGAGTGAGGAGGGAAATTAGTCGCCCCAGTCGATCATGTCGTCAATGAAGGCGTCAATTCGGTCCTGCTGTCGTTCTTCCGGTGTCTTTTCCCGAGGGGCTGCATAGCATGGGCCGTGGTGATGATAGGCGCCGCGGCGGCCGCCTTGGCGGTAATGGGGATAGTAAGGCAGGGTATCCTGATGGAAAAAGGTTTCCGTATTGTACGTGTGGACGGCCTTGTTGTATTGGTCGACGGCGTCTCTTCGCCGGGCCAGGAGTTCGTCGATTTGTTTATCGACGTCGCGGACATAGGTATCTAAATCTTTCCGATAGGCGTCCATTTCGGATCGGCTGGCCATCTCCGCTGAGAAGGGTTCATGGCTGCTGGAAAAACGTTCTTTGGCATCTGCGCCGAGGGGCAGGGCCATTGCCAGGGAGGCTAGGATGGCAATCGACATCATTTTTTTTGACATAGCGTGTAGTCTCCTTTTTTACATAAAATACATAATCATTATACCTTATTTTTACACCTGACCTCAAGTTCTATTCGGAAGTCATGACCATAAGGAAAATCTTTCCCTTTCCCAAACATCATCTGCGTCCTTGTTTCGGGGGAGGGCGTTCAAAGCCGCTCCGGCTGATAAGCGAATAGGAGGGGCGGCCGGACTTTTCAACCGAATTTTCGGCTGAAGGCATTTTTTAGAAAAAGTTTTCAAAAAAGACTTGACCGGTAGTTAATACCGGATGATAAGATGAGTTCGTACCTGAGGTGAAAGGCCGAGACAGCCCTGTTTTTAAGCCTTTTTGGAAGGTTCGGTACTTTTTGTTGCTGTTACACAGCCCTTGGCTGTTATGGATAGATATTGGATAGGAGACGATGACATGGAAAACTTTGTTTTTGAAAATAGTACGAAAGCCTATTTTGGCAAACACTGCGTCGGTCAATACTTACCGGAACTGTTGTCCCATTACGGGAAGAAGGTCATGGTGGCCTATGGCGGCGGCTCCATTAAGCGGACCGGCATTTACGAAGAAATCATGGCGATTTTGACCGACGCCGGGAAGGACGTCGTCGAATTTTCGGGCATCATGGCCAATCCGACCTATGCTAAAGTTCTCGAAGGGGCGAAAATCGCCAAAGAACAAGGCGTCGACCTCATCTTGGCCGTCGGCGGCGGATCGGTCATGGACTGCTGCAAGGCCGTGTCCCTGGCTGCTGTCTATGACGGTGACGTGTGGACTGATTTTTGGGCTAAGGCCGGCACCATCGAAGCAGAGCCCTTGCCCTTAGGCATCATTATGACCGTTTCCGGGACGGGCAGTGAAATGAACGGCGGCGCCGTCATTACCAACGAAGCCTTAAAGATTAAGACCGGCCGCGATTACCCGGCCCTCAACGCTCAATTTGCCCTCCTCGACCCGCTCTACACCTACACCGTTCCTAAACTGCAGATGATTTCCGGAGCCTTTGATTCTTTTACCCACATGATGGAAACGTATTTCAGCGCCCCCGATGTCGATAATGTGTCGGACAGCATTAACGAAGCACTCATGAAGAGCGTCGTCCGCAATCTCCGCAGGGCCATCGAAAATCCGCAGGACTATGAAGCCCGCAGCAACTTGGTATGGCTCTCGACGATGGCTGAAAATCGCATCCTCAAATTGGGGAAGAAAGGCGATTTCCAAGGTCATATCTTAGAGCACTCCCTGGGAGCCTTTACGGACTGCAATCACGGCTGCGGACTGGCCGTCCTCTTGCCGGTCTATTACCGCCATATTAAGTCGGCCGGGGCGGAAAAATTTGCCCGCTTTGCCAGCGAAGTATGGGGCATTTCCCCGGAAGGGAAGACGACGGCAGAACTCGCCAATGACGGCGTCGAAGCCTTGGCGGCCTTCGTGAAGGAAATCGGCCTGCCGACGACCTTGCGGGAACTGGGCATGACGGACGACCAAAAGGCGTGGCTGCCCCGGATTGCTGCTGGTTGTGTCGCTTCGCCGGGCAGTTACAAACACCTCGAAGGCGATGAAATCTTAGCGATTTTTGAAGAAGCCTGGTAAAAGGGAGAAGGCGAAGCGATGCTTATTTTACAGCAAATGATTATTTTCGTCCTGCTCATGGCCGTCGGTGCCCTGGCCCGTCGCTATGAGATCCTGACGCCGGCTAATCAGCCGCAGATTACGAAATTGGTGGTCAACATCGCTTATCCGGCGTTACCGGCAAGGGGCCCCGCATCGAAGGGGCAGAGCTGGCATATGCTTTTGGTGTCACCTGGTCATGCTGGTCCTCCTCATGGCCTGTGCCTGGATTCTGCCGCGGATCCTCCGCTATCCCAAGAAGCACTACGGCATCGTCAATGTCATGGTCATCTTCACCAATATCGGCTTCATGGGCGTTCCCATGATCGACGGCATTTACGGGAAGGACGCCCTCATTTATATGACCGTCCTCTTGATTCCTTTTAATATTCTCTTTTTCTCTTACGTTATCCAGACCATCAAAGGAAGTTCTGACAAGAAGGGCCCTTTCGTTGGCAGAGTTTGGCCAATACCGGCATGGGCGCCCTGGCGACGCCGTCGGGGAACATTATCCCCTTGTTGGCGGCCGTTTACAATAAAGATGTCTATCCCGTCTCCGTTCAGGGTATTGCCTTGACGACGGCTGCCGCCGTGGTTACCATGCCAATCGTCGCCGTCGTTACCGGCCTTGGCTGAGAACAGGGGAGATCTTAGCTTAGACAGATTTTGTGATATTTCATGTTACTAAAGAAAGGAAGGATTTTTATGAAAACTCGTACCTTAGGAAAAGATTTTACCGTATCGGCAGTAGGCTTAGGCTGCATGGGCATGAGCCACGGCTATGGACAGCCGAAAGACGTTCGGGAGATGACGGAATTATTGGCCAAAGCCGTCGATGCCGGCTATACTTTTTTTGATACGGCCGAAGTTTACGGGACGGCTGACGATCCCCACGCCAATGAAACCTTGTTGGGACAGGCTTTGAAGCCCTTCCGGAACCGCATCCAAATCGGCACTAAGTTCGGCATCCACTTCGACATGACGTCGCCGGAGCCGAATAAGCCCATCGTCCCCGATGCTCGTCCGGACCTCATCCGCAAGTCCGTGGAAGCATCGCTCCAGCGTCTGCAGACTGACCACATCGATATCTACTACCAGCATCGTCAGGACCCGAAGGTTCCCGTCGAAGACGTAGCCGCCGTCATGGCCGACCTCATGCAGGAAGGGAAGATCCTTCACTGGGGCCTGTCTGAAGTCGACGCCGATACCCTGCGTCGGGCCCATGCCGTCTGCCCGGTCACGGCCGTCCAGAATCGCTATTCCATGATGGCCCGCTGGTATGAAAAAATGTTCCCCGTCCTGGAAGAACTGCAGGTCGGCTTAGTCGCTTTTTCGCCGATGGCCAACGGCTTCCTGACGGCTCGTTACGACGCTAACTCCCAGTTTGATCCGGATACGGACTACCGCCGGAACATGCCTCAGTTCCAGGCCGATGCCATGGAAGAAAACAAGGCTCTCCTGCAGTGGATTCAGGACTTGGCTGCTTCGAAACAGGCGACGCCGGCACAGCTTTCGTTGGCCTGGATGCTCTCTAAAAAGCCTTGGATCGTACCCATTCCGGGAACGACTAATCCGGGACGCCTCCTGGAAAACGGCGGCGCTGCCGATATTGAACTCACGGCAGACGAAGTGCGGAAAATCGACGAAGCCTTGGATAAAATCCAGATGTCGTCCGTCTTTGGCGGTTCGGTTGTGCGCGGTTGATCGCCGTCCGACGGTTCAATGAAGCCGGCGAAGTTTTCAATTCATAATAAAAAAGACAGATGACCCCTTGACTTGGACTCGGTTCCAAGTGATATAGTAAAAATATTCGGTGAGATTCCGGGACAGGGGCCGTCATGAGAGGATGATTCGATGAAAGTATTACTGGTAAACGGCTCGCCTCACAAAGAAGGCTGTACCTATACGGCCCTTCAGGAAGTGGCCCGGACCTTGGAAACCCTCGGCATTGAAACAGAATTCTTTTGGATCGGCGCCAAGCCTATCGGCGGCTGCATGGCCTGTCATAAGTGTAGGGACATCGGGCACTGCGTCATTCCCGATATCGTCAAGGATTTTCGGGAAAAGGCCTTGACGGCCGACGGCTTCGTCTTCGGTTCGCCCGTCCATTACGCGGCCTTGGCCGGCAATATGACGTCCTTCATGGACCGCGTCTTTTATGCCGAAGCCAACGGCAACGGGAATAAGGCTTTTTACTTAAAGCCCGCAGCGGCCGTCATTTCGGCACGCCGGGCCGGGACGACCGTGTCCTTTGACCAGATGAATAAATACTTTACGGAAAAGATAATAAAAAAAGAGATTTTTTGTTCCGAGCAACCTCGACGGGCTGCTCGGAATTTTTTTGTTGTCGAAATACGGAACATGGGCCTTTTGTTGGTCGAGAGGGAGTGTAAGGAAAAGAGGGATATCGATATATGCACCGATATCGGTATATATGGTATAATGTTTCTAGTTTATGAAGGATGGTGCCTGTCAGACCTTTTCTTTGATTAAAACAGGGCCTTCCGTTTTTTATGTTTAGAGCTTTTCCCATTGAAAGCAGGCTTTTGTCCCATCCATCGGACAGGGCTGCATCAGAAAAAAGCATGATAATGCACTTTTTCGGAGAGGAGACAGGTCGTGAAAGCAGTTATTTTTTCCTTTACCAAAGCCGGAACGGCCCTTGGCAGCAGGGCAGCAGCCTTTCTTCAGCAAAATAGCTGGCAGGTCCGCCAAGCGACGCTCGCGAAGTTTGCCGTCCCGCCGGCCGTCTCCTTTGACCCGTCCCTGAGGGAAGAAACGGCCCGGGCTTTTCAATCGGCGCGGCTCCTCCTTTTCGTCGGGGCAGCGGCCATCGCCGTTCGCTCTATTGCCCCTTTTATCCGTAAGAAGGACGAAGACCCGGCGGTTATCGTCATCGACGAAAAAGGGCAGTTCGTCATTCCCATCCTGTCCGGCCATATCGGCAGGGCCAATGAATGGGCCCGTCAATTGGCCAAGGCCATAGGAGGACAGGCCGTCATTACGACGGCGACCGACGTCAACGCCTTGTTTGCCGTCGATGAATGGGCCGCCAAGGCCGGCCTGCGCCTGTCTTCTCTGACGGAGGCCAAGGCCTTTGCAGCCGGCCTTCTCTTAGACGGGAAAGCCGGTCTGTACAGCGACTTTCCCATCGAAGGTCCCTTGCCGCCGGGCTTGGTCGTGACGACGGATTGTGAAACGGGGTTGATTGTGACGACTAAGGAGAAACTGTCCCTTTTTCAAACTTCCGTCATGGCAAGACCGGCTATCCTCCACGTCGGCATCGGCTGCCGCCGCGGGACCGACGCCGAGGCTATTGCCCGGTGGGTCCGGGAGGTCCTGGCTGAAGCCAATCTGTCGCTCGATGCCGTGGCTGACGTCAATACCATCGACGTCAAGCACGACGAACAGGGGCTCTTGACCTTTGCTAAAGAGCGGTCCTGGCCGATTCATTTCTTTACGGCCGGTGAACTCAACGCCGTGCCCGGCGATTTTACGGCATCGGACTTTGTCCGACAGACCGTCGGGACGGATAACGTCTGCGAAAGGGCTGCCGTCAAGGCAAGTCACGGTGGAAGACTCGTCGTTTCCAAAAAGGGCCGTCAGGGCATTACCGTCGCCGTGGCCGCGGAGCCCTATGTGCTTTGCTTTACTGAAGGCCGCTGAGGCCTATTTTTGAATAAGGATGTGATTGTATGAAACCACATATTTACGTCGTCGGCATCGGTCCCGGCTCCCAGCAGGGCATGACCTTGGAAGCCCAAGCTGTCCTTGAAAGCTGTGACTGCATCGTCGGCTACCATACATATATCGATTTGATTCGGGACTATTTCCCTGACAAGGAATTCGTCGTCACCGGCATGACCCAGGAAGTGGCTCGCTGCCGCCTGGTTTTAGAACGGGCCCTTGAGGGCCAGAAGGTGGCTATCGTGTCCAGCGGCGACGCCGGCATTTACGGCATGGCCGGCATCATGCACGAGGTGGCTGCCGATAAGCCGGACGTCGATATCGAAGTCATTCCCGGCGTCACCGCCGCCAGTGCCGGAGCGGCTCTTTTGGGAGCACCCCTCATTGCCGACGTCTGCCTCATTTCCCTGAGCGACCTTTTGACACCGTGGGATAAGATTGAAAACCGCCTCGACTGCGCCGCTGCCGGCGACTTCGTCATCTGCCTCTATAATCCGGCCAGCAAGAAGCGGTCTGACTACCTCGAAAAGGCCTGCGATATCATCCTGCGCCATCAGTCGGCCCATACGCCGGCCGGCATCGTCCGCAACATCGGCCGCGACGGTCAAGACGTCAAGATTCTCACCTTAGGCGAATTGCGAAGCCAGCACCTCGACATGTTCTGCACGGTCTTTATCGGCAATAGCCAGACTAAGGTCCTGAACGGCAAGTTGGTTACGCCCCGAGGCTATCGGTTATGATCGGCCCGGTGTGGATTGCCGGCGGAACGACAGAAGGTCGGAAATTGGCCGGCTACGCTGCCCGTTTTCGGGTAAGGGCCTACGTCTCGGTGGCCACGGCATACGGAGCGTCCCTGCTGCCCGTCAGCCCCTATGTGACTGTCCTGGAAGGGCGCATGGATGAGGAGGCTATGGAAGCCTTCCTTCGGGACAAGAAAATCAGCCTTGCCATCGATGCGACTCACCCTTATGCGACGGTCGTTACCGACAACATCAAGGCTGCCTGTCAAAAGGTCGGCGTCCCTTATCGCCGCATCAACCGGCGGGCCGGAACGTATCGGACGGATGGCCGCACCATCGCTGTCCGCACCGTCGACGAAGCCGTCGAAGTCCTGAGCCATACGGAAGGGTCCGTATTTTTGACGACAGGCAGTAAGAACCTCGACGCCTTTGCCAAGATTCCGGATTATGAAAATCGGGTCTACGCCCGTATTTTACCGGTCAAGGCCTCCCTCGAACGAGCCTTGGATCTGGGCTATCCGCCGGCACGACTTATCTGCATGCAGGGGCCCTTTTCGACGGACCTCAATGAGGCCATGTTCAAAGAAACCAAGGCTCGCTACGTCGTGACCAAAAATTCGGGCCATACCGGCGGTTTCCAAGAGAAACTGAAGGGGGCCGAACGAACGGGGGCGACGGTCATCATCATCGAACGCTGACAGGGAGATTATTTCGTCAGGGAAAGGACTGTATATGCATATCTATGTTATCGGCACCGGGCCGGGCAATCCGGCCTTACTGACTGTAGAAGCGAAACGGGCTATCGAAGCATCGACCCTCCTCGTCGGCGACAAGCGGATGCTGGAACCCTTTGAGGGTTCGGGGAAAGAATTGGTCCGGACCTATCGGCGCGATGAAATCTGCCGTTTAGCTTCCTCCCGGACCGAGTCCGACGGTCCCATGGCCGTCTTAGTATCGGGGGATGTCGGTTTTTTCAGTCTGGCTGCCTTATTAAAGGACATTCCCGGCTGCACCGTGACCCGCCTGGCCGGCATCAGCAGCCTGGTCTATTTTGCCGCCGCCTTGGAAACGTCTTGGAACGACGTCTTCATCGTCAGCCGCCACGGCCGAAAGGAACCGCTCATTCCCGCCGTTCGCCAGCATGCCAAGGTCTTCGTCCTCACCGGCGGCAGCGAATCGCCGGCATCCCTGTGCCGCAGCCTCTGTGACGCCGGTCTCGGAGCCGTGCGGGTTGCCATCGGCTGCAATCTGTCTTATGACGACGAAGTCATCCTTCGCGGTACGGCTGCTGACTTTACGGAAAGAGGGGACGACGCCTTAGCTGTCATGATGATTGAAAACGACGACGCCCGTCTGTGGCAGCGCCCCGTTCACGGCCTGCCCGACGAGGCTTTTTTGCGGGGCAAGGCACCCATGACCAAACAGGAAATCCGCAGCGTGGCTTTGTCGAAACTGGCACCGGCTGCCGATGCCGTCGTCTACGATATCGGTGCCGGCACCGGGTCCTGTACGGTGGAACTCTCTTTGCAGGCGCCCTTTGGAAGGGTCTATGCCTTTGAAATAAACGACGATGCCCTGCGGGTCTTGAAGCAAAATATTGCCCACTTTGACCTGTCCAATGTCACTGTCGTCGCCGGCGATGCCGGTGAACGCCTGAAAGATATCGAGACGCCGCCTGATTACGCTTTTATCGGTGGGACCAAGGGAAGGCTGTCGGCCATCCTCGACGAATTGTACGGCAAAAATGAAGCCTGTGCCATCGTCGTCACGGCCATTACCATTGAAACGTTAGCGGCTCTTACGGCCTATTACGGATCGCGCCGGGACTATGAACTGGACATCACCCAGGTCAGTACGGCCCGGAGCCAAAAGGTCGGTGCCAGTCATCTCATGATGGCCCAAAATCCTATTTATATCGTTACCATTGTCCGTAAGGACGAGATGCGATGACAAGGCCTGTAAAGGAGGTTGACCTGTATGCCGAATGTTCCCAGGATTCTCGTGGCGGCTCCTCGAAGCGGCAGCGGCAAGACGACCGTCGTCTGCGCCCTGCTGGAAGCTTTGAAGAAAAGGGGGCTTTCCCTGACGGCCTTTAAGTCCGGTCCAGATTATATCGACCCCATGTTCCACCGCCGCGTCCTCCATACGCCGTCGTACAACCTCGACCTCTTCCTCTTCGGCCGCGGCGAGAAAGGGGCCCAAGCGGCTCGGCAGCTCCTTTGCCGTCATGGGGGAGAATCGGACCTTCTGGTCATCGAAGGGGCCATGGGCTATTACGACGGCGTCGGAAGGGGACACGAAGCCAGTGCCTATGACGTCGCCGCTGCGACCGATACGCCGGTGGTCCTCGTCGTCGACGGCCGTGGGGCAGGGCTCTCCTTAGGGGCTGTCTTAAAGGGCTTGGCCGATTTTTATGCCGACAGCCATGTTGCCGGCTTTATCGTAAACCGCGTCAAACCCATGGTGTACGCTCATTTTAAGAAGGCTTGGGAAGCGGCGTCGGGCCTTAAGGCCTTAGGTTCCTTTCCAGACCTTCCGGACTGTGCCTTTTCCAGCCGCCATCTGGGCTTGGTAACGGCCGGAGAAATAAAGGAATTGGAAGACATTATGGCCCGCCTTTCCGAGGCGGCAGAAGAAAATATAGATTTAGACGGTCTCTTGGAATTGGCAAAGGCGGCACCGCCCCTTTCAGAAAAGGGGAGCCTTGACGAGAAAGAGACAGCCGGGGAGAAAACCCGCATTGCCGTTGCCTATGATGAGGCCTTTTGCTTTTATTATGAAGACAGTCTCGACGTCCTGCGCCGATGCGGAGCCGAGCTGATCTGTTTCAGCCCCCTTCATGATGACGTTCTGCCGCTCTGTGACGGCCTCTATTTAGGCGGCGGTTATCCTGAACTCTACGCCAAGGAACTCGAAGCCAATGACGCCATGCGCCGCAGCATCGGACAAGCCCTGGCCGACGGCCTGCCCTGCTTTGCCGAGTGCGGCGGCTTCATGTACCTCCACCAGTATTTTCGGGGGAACGACGGGACGCGATACGCCTGGGTCGGCACCGTGTCCGGTGAAACCTTCCTGACGACGTCCCTCCAGCACTTCGGCTATGTCACCTTGGAGGCAGAAAAGGATAACCTCCTCTGTAAGGCCGGAAGTACCATACCGGCCCATGAATTTCATTATTCAAAGAGTACCTTTGAAGGGGATGCCTTTACGGCTCATAAAGCAGGCAGTAAACGCCGTTGGCCGGCAGGCATTGCCACGGAGACCCTGGCGGCCAGTTATCTCCACCTCCATTTTCTCGGGAATGAGGACTGGGCGGCTAACTTCACCAATGCCTGCCGAAACAGGGCCCTTTCCAGAAAGGATTGATATGTATGAAAATCGAACATATTTTACCGGCCGACATCGAACGCCGCAGTATGGAAATCATTGAGTCCGAATTAGGGCCTATCCGGCTGCCGCCCGATGAAAAGGATATTATCAAGCGCGTCGTCCACACCAGTGCCGATTTCGACTACGTCCGCAACCTGCGATTTAGTGAAGGTGCCGTCTGTAAGGCCTTGGAAGCCTTGCAGTCGGGATGTACCATCGTGACCGATACCAATATGGCCTGCATGGGCATCAGTCAGCCCGGCCTTACGAAATTAGGCTGCCGGAAAGTCTGCTTCATGGCCGATGCCGATGTGGCTGCCGCTGCTGCTAAGCACGGTACGACGCGGGCTCAGGCCTCGATGGATAAGGCTGCAGAGCTCAAAGGTCCGCTGATTATCGCCGTCGGCAATGCGCCGACAGCCCTTTTACGCCTGAAAGAACTCATCGATGGGGGGCGTATTTCGCCGGCCCTGGTCATCGGCGTTCCCGTCGGCTTCGTCAACGTCGAATACGCTAAAGACGTCATCATGGAAGCCGGCGTTCCCTATATCGTCGCCAAGGGCCGCAAAGGGGGCAGCACCATTGCCGCTGCTATCTGCAACGCCCTCATCTATAAGCTGACTCGCGGATAAAGCCATATCTTACTTACTTCTTACTGGCAAGGTGCCGGGATGCGTAGTATAATAAGGGCGGTATCTTAATGAGAGAGGGAGTGTAGAGTATGGAAACATGGCTTGATTTGCACATGCATACAAAATACAGCATGGACGGTCAATTTGAACCGACCGACTTGATGCGCCAGTGCGCTGACGCCAAGGTACAGGCCGTCGCCGTCACTGACCACGATTCCACCCGGGCCATTCCCGAAGCGCGGGAAGAAGCAGCTCGTCTGGGACTGCGGCTTATACCTGGCATTGAAATCAGCTGCCAGCATGAAGGAAAGAACTTTCACCTCTTAGGCTATGGCATCCATCCCGATGCCGCCGTATTTGAGGATATTGAAAAGGATGTCTACGGCCAGCGAAAAGACGTGTCCGATAAGATATTGGACGCCGTCGAAGCACTGGGCATCGTCCTTGACCGCGACGCCATTTGGAAGCTCTGTACCGGCGGAGTCATTGCCTCGGTGCACATTGCCCGCGTTGCCCTTGCCGATCCGCGCAATGCAGACTGTGCGGCTCTTACGCCATACCGGCCGGGAGGCAGCCGCAGCGATGCGCCGTATGTCAACTTCGGCTGGGATATCTGCGGCCAGGGGGGACCGGCCTTTATACCCATGACCTTCATGGATTTTTCGAAAGCCGTTCAGATTGTTCACGACCAAGGCGGCGTCGCCGTATTGGCCCATCCCGGTGCCAATATGAAGCAGAACCGGCCTTTGACGGAAACCCTCATCGCCCTCGGCCTCGACGGCATTGAAGCTTACTGCAGCTATCACGATGAAGCTACGAGTGCTTTTTATCGCCGGATTGCCGATGAACACGGCCTGATGGCGACTATCGGCAGCGACTATCACGGCCGGGCCAAGCCTCATATTGCTCTGGGCACCTACGGTCATCCGGAACCGCAGGCGTTGTGGGAAAACTTGACCTCACAGATTCAACATCATCATGGGGAAGTGTACTAAATATGAAAACGAGCAAGACCCTGTCAGCCCTGGCCGTTGCGCTGTGGCTGGCTTTTGGTTTTTCAAGCCTTTCACTGGGAGCCTCGCCGTCGGATACGGAAGCGGCCTATACCATCGGAACCGTGTCCGACTCCGGTCAGTCTGCAGCGGCGAAGAAGGCCGCTGAAAAAGGTAAGACGAGTGAAAAGAAAAAGGGGGCTGATAAAAAGGCGTCGGCCGAAAAGGGAAGAGACGCCGATACCTCGAGGACTGCTTCAGAAGGGCCTCAGCCCGTCGCTGTGAGCAGCGTCCCGCGGGATGCGAAGCCTGCCGGTGCCCGCGGCGTCCTGCAGACTTATCATCCGGCAACAGATGCAGCGCCGGCCGAACCCATGGCCATTCGGGAAACGAATTTCCGCTTCAATGAACCCTTATTGCTGCGCCCTAAGACGGATATGATCGTCATCCATCACGTTGGCATCCCTGACGGCGACACGTCGGCAGCGGCGATTCACCGGGCCCACTTAGCTAACGGCTGGGCCGGCATCGGCTACCATTACGTCATCCGCAAAGACGGGACTATCGAACGGGGCCGTCCTTTAGCGACGGTCGGAGCCCACGCTGAAGGGCAGAATTACCATACGGTCGGCATCAACGTCACGGGGAACTTTGATAAAGAAATCCCCACGCCGGCTCAGATTCATGCTCTGGAAGGCCTCGTCGCCTGGCTGTGCAAAACCTATGACATTACGCCGGGACCTTCGACCATCGTCGGCCACCGCGACGTCAACAGCACGGACTGCCCGGGCCAGCACCTCTACGACATGCTGCCTCAGATCCGCCGCGATGTCGAAAAGCGGATGGAAACCATGGGTGAAGCCGCTCCGTCTTACGAAGACACCCTGAAAGGAAAGAGCCTTCTCAAGATGAGTCGTAAGGAACGGGAAGCCTTCATCATGCAGGGAACGGCGGGACAATAATGTGCCTAGTCGGGACGAATGAACTATGATATAATAAAAAACACGCAAGTAGATGATAACTATTGAGGGCTTTGGGCAACTAAAGCCCCCTTTGTCATGAGGTAAAAAAAGCATGAAGCAATTCTTTCAATGGATGAATCAAGATGAAAATATCCGCTCCGCCGGCGCTGCCTTTTCAAAGCCCGGCTGTCACAGCATCTACGGCCTCAGCGGCTCTGTTAAGAGCGCTCTGGTCGCTAAAGTGCTGCATGAAGGGGCTCGTCAGGTCGTCCTCGTCGTCCCGTCGCGGGAACAAGCCGCGGCTTGGCAGGCGGACCTGGCCTTTTTGGTGCCCGGCGTAAAGATCCTCGACTTTCCCGTCGTCGACAAGGCCGTCTTTACGACGACGGCCAAGAGCCTCGATCGGATGGCTCGTCAGATGGAAGCCCTGGGCCGTCTGCGCCAGGGTGATCCGGTTCTCGTCTTGGCTGCGCCGGAAGAAGCGGCACAGTACGTCATGGCTCCGCAGCGCATCGACGATGCGGCCATTGACGTCGAAATCCAAGGAGAATACGACCGCGATGACTTACTGCAGCACCTCGTTGACGCCGGCTATGAACGGGTCGACATGGTCGAACGCCGCGGCCATTTTTCCGTTCGCGGCGACATCGTCGACGTCTTCGCCGTCAATGAACCGCAGCCTCTGCGGCTGGCTTTTTTTGGCGACGAACTGGAAAGCATCCGCGCCTTCGACGTGGACAGCCAAAAATCCCTGAACGATGCCGAACGGGCTCGAATCCTGCCGGTGTCGTTGACGACGGCTGATGATGAATCCTACACCCTCCTCGATTACGTCGAAGACGGGACAATCATTTGGGATGAACCGAACCGGATTCGCGAAGGCCTTAAAAAGATCCTCAAAGAATCGGACGATTACAAAGGCGTTCTGGCGTCGTGGAAAAACATGGTCTCGCCGGAACGGAACGTCCCGCAGATCGTCTTGTCCCTCATGGCTCAATCCGTGCCGGATATGCTCATCGACGAGTCCTTCAGCTTTGCCGCCAAGATGATGGCCAGCTTCCAAAAGCAGTTCAACCTCCTCGAAGAAGAAGTGGGCCACTGGCGCAGCTTGGGCAATACTATCGTCTTCGTCATCAACAGCAAGGAACGAATTGCTTCCCTCAAAGCCTGGATGAAGCAGCACGACCTTTCGATACAAGACTATGACGACGAAAAAAGCGCCGCCGGCGGCATGTATATCGTCGAAGGGGAAATCCACGACGGCTTTGAACTGCCTTATGCCAAGGTCGTCGCCGTCGCCGAACGAGACGTCTTCGGCACTCAGAAACGGCGCCTGCGCCATCGCGTTGCCAAGGGGCAGGAAATCAGCGTCTTTACCAGCCTGAAATCCGGCGACTACGTCGTCCATGAAGTCCACGGCATCGGCCGCTACATGGGCATCAAGACCATTGAAATGGACGGCGTCCACAAAGATTACCTGGAAATTCACTATGCCGGGAAAGACATCCTCTACGTGCCGACGGACCAGTTATCCCTGCTTCAACGCTATATCGGCAACGAAGGCGATACGCCGAAACTGCAGAAGATGGGCGGCTCGGACTGGCAGAAGATACGCTCTAAGGCCCAGAAGTCGATTACCGATTTGGCCGAAAAACTCGTCGCCCTCTATGCGAAACGGGAAGTCGTCCCGGGTTATGCCTTCCCGCCGGATACGCCTTTCCAGAAAGAATTTGAAGAAGCCTTTCCCTATGAAGAAACGGAAGATCAATTAAAGGCCGTCAATGAAATCAAGGGCAGCATGGAAAAACCGACGCCCATGGACCGCTTAGTCTGCGGCGACGTCGGCTTCGGTAAGACAGAAGTGGCCATGCGGGCCATTTTTAAGGCTGTTACGGCCGGCAAGCAGGTCGCCGTCTTAGTGCCGACGACGGTCTTGTCTCAGCAGCACTTCCAGACCTTCATGGAACGGTTCGGTCCCTTCGGTGTCCACGTCGAAGTCCTCAACCGCTTCCGCTCGTATAAAGAAAAGAAATCCATCCTGGCTCGGACCTTGACCGGCGACATCGACGTCCTCATCGGGACCCACAGCCTGCTCAATAAAAACGTTAAGTTCAAGTCCCTGGGACTCCTCGTCGTCGACGAAGAACAGCGCTTCGGCGTTGCTCAAAAAGAAAAATGGAAGGCCTGGGCGGCCAACATCGACGTCTTGTCCCTCAGTGCCACGCCGATTCCCCGGACCCTTCACATGTCCCTGGTCAACCTGCGGGAAATGTCGGTCATCGAATCGCCGCCGACGGACCGTTTCCCGGTCCAGACCTACGTTGCCGAATACGACGCCCGCATCGTCAGCGACGCCGTTATGCGCGAAAAGCGGCGGGGCGGTCAAGTCTTCTTCGTCTATAACCGCGTGGCGTCCATCGAGCGCATGAAAGACGAACTGCAGGCCCTTTTGCCTGACGTGACCATCGGCATCGCCCACGGCCAGATGGCCGGGAGCCTCCTCGAGTCGATGATGTTCGACTTTTATGAAGGAAAGTATGACGTCCTCCTCTGTTCGAGTCTGGTCGAAAACGGCCTCGACGTAGCCAATGCTAATACGATTATCATTTACGACGCCGATCACTTCGGCCTGTCCCAGCTCTATCAGATGCGGGGCCGCGTCGGCCGAAGCCACCGCATGGCCTATGCGTATTTCCTGTACCGCCGCGATAAGATCTTGTCCGAAGTCGCCGAAAAGCGCCTTCAGGCCATCAAGGAATTTACCGAACTCGGCTCAGGCTTTAAGATTGCCATGCGCGATCTGGAAATCCGCGGTGCCGGCAACCTCCTCGGCAGGGAGCAGCACGGCAACATTGCCAGCGTCGGCTTTGCCATGTACTGCCACATGCTGGAAGAGGCCATTGCTAAGGCCCAGTCCGGCAAAGAGGTGGAACCGCCGCCGCCGGAAACGGTCATGGAAATCCACGTCGACGCCTTTATCGACAACGAATATATCCAAAACGGCGGCCAGAAAATCGACATGTACCAGCGCCTGGCCGTCGTCTCGTCGAAAGAAGAGCTCGACGAGCTGCGTCGCGAACTGGAAGACCGCTACGGCCGTCCCAGCCCGTATGTTGAAAAACTCCTGCAAGTGACGGCGACCCGTCTCGAAGCCAAGTCTCAGGGGATGGTCCTCATCGCTCAGAAGAAGGAAGTTCTCGAAATCAAATGGCGCCGCGTTTCGGATATACCTGATTTGACGAAACTCGAAAAATCCCTGCGCAGCCGCTTCCGCCTCGTCCCCGGCATTCCGGTCATGGTCCGCGTGTCCCTGGCAGGAATCTCGGATATCCTCGATTTTATCCAGACCTTGCTGACGGCCTTTTCTGCCCTCCGAAAGGAGGATTCTCGTGACTAACTTTTTACGAGGCGCCATGGTCCTCACCGTGGCCGGCATCGTCGTCAAGATCTTAGGCGGATTGAACCGCATCTTCTTATCGCGCCTTTTGGGCGGGGAAGGGATCGGCCTCTATCAGATGGCCTATCCGGTCTACATCCTGCTCCTCAGCATCATCGGCGCCGGCATTCCCATCGCCGTGTCGATCATGATTGCCGAACAAGCGGCCAGAGGTCATTACAGCGGCGTTCGCCGCATCTTCCACGTGACCCTGGCTTTTATGACCGTCGTCGCCGTCGTCTGCGGCATAGCCCTGCCCTTTGGGGCAAAGGCCATGATCGAGCTTGGCATCGTCCGCGACAGCCGGGCCCTGCCGGCCTTGGCCGTTTTGGCGCCGGCCCTCAGTCTGTCGGTCATCGTCTGCTGCTTCCGCGGTTACTTCCAAGGCCTGCAGCTCATGACGCCGACGGCTCTGTCCCAGATGGCCGATCAATTCGTCCGGGTCTGCACGATGCTTGTCCTGGCCTGGGTATTTCTGCCTAAAGGGCTGGAATGGGCCGCTGCCGGCGCTTCCTTCGGCGCCGTTCCCGGTGCGGCAGCGGGGCTGATACTCATAGCCTTCTTGTATTACCGACACCGGCGAAATCCCCTGCCCGATGACGACGGCGTCTTCGTCATGCAGTCGACGGGGCATATCATCCGTCGCCTCGTCGTCTTAGCCGTTCCCGTGGCAGCCGCTAATATGCTCCTGCCGGCCGTGGCCAGCATCGACCTCTTTATCGTGCCCCTGCGGCTGGAAGCAGCCGGCTACAGCACCCATGAGGCAACAGCCCTCTACGGCTACCTGACGGGCATGGCCAACGGCCTGGTCCAGCTGCCGGCCATCTTGACCATTTCCCTGGCCACCAGTTTGGTGCCCGCCGTTTCAGCGGCCTTTTCCCAGGGGAAGCGGAATGTCGTCTTGAAGCGGACTCATACGGCCATGCGGATTGCCAACGTCATTACCGTTCCGGCCTGCCTGGGCCTGGCCGTCTTGGCCCTGCCCATTTCACGACTGTTGTATGCTACGCCGGCTGCCGGGCCTGCTATCGGCGTCCTGTCTATTTCCGTCTTCCTCGTCGGCCTTCAGCAGATTACCAGCGGTCTTCTGCAGGGCATGGGACGGACAGCGGTGCCGCTCTATAATATGGCTGCCGCTGCGGTAGTCAAGATTTTCTTGAGCTGGCACCTGACGGCCTTGCCCTGGCTCGGTGAAGTCGGGGCCGCTTGGGCGACCAACGCCGATTTGGCGGTGGCTACGGCCTTGAACCTCTATTTTGCCCGCCGCTTCGTCGGCTACGGCGTCCAGTGGGGTTATATCGGCCGCTTGTTCCTTGCGGGAGCTGCCATGGCCGGTACGGCCTGGATCATCCATCACAGCCTGCTCAACCTGATTGGCAACGGTTTGGCGACGATCATCGCCATGACCGCCGCTGCCGTCGTCTATCTCATCGGTATCTTTGCTTTCCGGGCCGTGGCCGTAAAAGACTTAGCCAACCTGCCCGTCATCGGCTCTAAATTAGCAGCCATCGCTGAAAAATTAGGAAAATAATAGATTGTAAAGAGGATTGCCTCCCGGGCATCCTCTTTTTTTTCTTGCTTTTGATGCGTCAGTTTGTTATACTGTAGGCGAATGGTTGATTAAGTCAACTAATAGAGGAGGATAACGAGATGAATTACCTATATGCCGGTCACGATTTCGGCATTATCAACCGCCGGTCGCAGGCTTACATTACCGAGGCCTGTCAGCCTTGGGGCCTGTCTTATTCGGAATATGTGCCGCTCATGGAACTGTACGACTATGACGGCTGCCGCCAAAATGAGCTCTGCAAGGCCCTTAAAGCCGACAAGGCGCTGATTGCCCGCAGCCTGAAGACCTTGGAAGCGAAGGGCTACGTCTGCCGCCGCCAAAAAGACGGGGACCGGCGCTTCAAATTCATCTATGTGACGCCTAAGGGGTGGGATCTTCAGCCGAAGCTGGAGGCCATTTTACAGGCTTGGATTGAGCATCTCGTCGCAGGCTTTGAAGAAGAAAAGCTTGACGAGCTGTTTTTGATGATGCACACCATCGCCGAGCGGGCAGCGGAAGCCGATGTGACCGATTTACAGAAAGAGGGGGATATACCATGAGGAAGGGAAAGAAGATACAGGCCGTTTTTATGGCCGGAGCCATCGTAAGTGCTCTTATCCTGGGCGGCTGCGGCAGTGACCAAACGGCTGCCGAACCGGATCAATTGGTAAAGACGATGACGGTGGGGCAGCGCAGCGACAGTACGGCCGGTACCTATTCGGGAACGGTCAAAGGGCGGTATGAAAGCAAACTGTCCTTTCAGGCCGGCGGCCGGATTACGGCGCGAAACGTCCAGCTCGGCACGCGGGTCAAGGCCGGCGACGTCTTGATGAGCATCGATCCGAAAGACGTCATGCAGGCCGTCAACCAGTCTCAGGCCCAAGTCGATGCGGCAGCGGCCCAGCTCCAACTGGCGGAGGCCAATTTAAAGCGCTACAAGGAACTCTACAGTTCCGATGCCGTCAGTGCCGCTGACCTCGATCAGTTCCAGACGGCTTATGACCGGGCAGCTGCCCAGTATAATCAGGCCCAAGCCGGCCAGCAGGCTCAGGCTAACCAGCTGGCCTATACCCAGCTCACAGCCGATGCCGACGGCGTCATTGCCGCGGTCAGCGCCGAAGTGGGGCAAGTCGTTCCGGCCGGCCAGCCCGTCGTGACCTTGGTCCATGACGGCGACTTAGAAGTAACCATTAACGTACCGGAAAATAAATTAGCCGACTTTCCCGTCGGCAAGGCCGTGGCCGTCTCCTTTTGGGCTCTTCAGAATCAAAACGTCTCCGGCGTTGTCCGTGAAGTGGCGCCTATGGCCGATCCCGTGTCGCGGACTTATGAAGTCAATATTGCCCTGCCCAATCCGCCCCAGGGACTGCAGCTGGGCATGACGGCTTCCGTTGCCAATGCGGGCGAAGAACAGGCTGCTGCCGATGCGGTCGTCCTGCCCTTATCGGCCATCTATCAGACGGGCAGTACGCCTCAGGTCTGGGTTGTCGGCAAGGATAAGACCTTGACCCTTCAAAATGTGTCCGTCGAAACCTTTGGCGACAACAGCGTCAAGGTCACAGGCCTTCACAAGGGCGATGTCGTCGTCACGGCCGGCGTCCATAAACTCCGGGCCGGCGAAAAAGTCCGCACTGAGGGGGCAGATACATGAGAAACTTATCAGAAGTATCCCTCCGTAACCGGGCCTTAGTCTGGTATTTCATCATCCTCGTGGCCATTGCCGGCGTCTTTTCCTACGTCAAGCTCGGCCGCATGGAAGACCCGACGTATACCGTGCGGACCATGATCGTCACCGTCGCCTGGCCGGGAGCCACGGCAGAGCAGATGGAAGAACAGGTGACCGATAAGATTGAAAAGAAGCTCCAGGACACGCCGCATCTCGATTACCTCAAGAGCTATTCTCGTCCCGGGCAATCGGTCATTTACGTCAATTTAGACGATCAGGCGCCGCAAAGCAGCATCCGCGACACGTGGCACGAAGTCCGCAATTTGACGGAAGACGTCAAGCGTGAATTGCCCGACGGTGTCTACGGCCCTTATTATGACGATCGTTTCGACGACGTCTTCGGCTCTATCTATGTCCTCACGGGCGACGGCTATTCCTATGAAGAACTGCGGCAGAAAGCCGAAAAGATACGCCGCATGATGATGAACGTCGACGACGTCAGTAAGGTCGAACTCGTCGGCGAACAGTCGGAAAAGATCTATATTGAAGTGGCCAACGCCAAACTGGCCGAATTAGGCATCCCGCCGACGGTCATTGCCAATGCCGTCAAAGGCCAGAATGACATGACGCCGGCCGGCATGGTGAGCACCGAGTCGGACAACGTCTACCTGCGCCTGTCCGGTGTCTTTAAAGACGTCGAAGGCATCCGCAATCTGCCCATCAATGCCAACGGCCGCGTCTTCCGCTTAGGCGACATCGCAACCGTCGAACGGCGCTACACCGAACCGGCCGACCCCAAGATGTTCTATAACGGCAAGCCTGCCGTCGGCATCGCCCTGGCCATGAAGGACGGCGGCAATAATTTAAAGCTCGGCGAAAATCTGAAAAAGCTCGAAGCCAGCGTCAAAACCGATTTGCCGGCCGGCATGGAACTGGACCAGGTGTCGGACCAGCCGCAAATCGTAAAGGAATCGATCAGTGACTTTACGGAAACCCTGTGGGAAGCCATTGCCATCGTCCTTGTCGTCAGCTTCATCACCCTGGGGCTGCGGACGGGCCTGGTCGTCGCCTTCTGCATTCCCTTAGTCCTGACGGGCGTTTTCTGCATCATGGAAATAGCCGGCATCGACCTTCATAAGGTTTCCTTAGGGGCCCTGATCATCGCCTTGGGCCTCCTCGTCGACGACGCCATCATCGCCGTCGAAATGATGACCGTTCAGCTTGAAAAGGGGAGGAGCCGCATCGACGCCGCCTGCTACGCTTTCCGGGCTACGGCTAAACCGATGCTGACCGGGACCCTCATTACCTGCGCTGGCTTCATTCCCGTCGCTTTTTCCGACGGTGCTGCCGCTGAATTTTGTAAAGCCCTGTTTCCGGTCATCACGGCGGCGTTGGTCCTGTCGTGGATCGTGTCGGTCATGGTAGCGCCCCTCTTCGGCTATTACCTCATCAAGCCCAAACAGCGGGAGGGAGACGAACCCAAAAAGCTCTACACCAGCCGGTTCTACGTCTTTTTCAGGAAGGTACTGACCTGGTGCCTGACCCACCGAAAAGTGGTCATCAGCGGGACGGCAGCGGCTTTCGTCATTTCTGCCGGGTTGATTTATTTCATCCCGAAAGAATTTTTCCCGCCGTCCCTGCGGCCGGAACTGATCGTTGAAATGACCCTGCCCGAAGGCTCGTCCATGGAGGCGACTCAGAAGGAAGCATCCCGCCTGGCCCAGTACCTCGACGGCCAGCAGGATAAGCTGAAGAATTACTCCTACCACGTCGGGCAGGGGGCACCGCGGTTCGTCCTGACCGTCGAGCCTGTCCTTCCGGCCGATAATTACGCTCAGTTCGTCGTCGTCGCCAAGGATACGGAATCTCGGGAAGCCCTGGCGGCGTCGCTGAAGACGGAGTTGGCTGACAAATTCCCCAACGTCCGCAGCAATATTAAGCACATCTCCCTGGGGCCGCCGTCGGATTATCCCATCATGCTGCGCGTCTCGGGCTACGACAAGGATAAGGTCAAAGCCTATGCCCAGGAAATTGCCGACCGCATCTCCAAAGACCCGAATACGGAAAATGTCTTCCTTAACTGGAATCAGAAGGACAAGGTCATGCACGTCGAGCTCGACCAGGATAAACTGAGGGCCATGGGCGTTTCCGGACAGGACATTGCCCAGACCTTGTATACGGAACTGTCCGGGGCGACGGTGGCGCAGTACTATGCACCGGATAAGACCATCGACATCCAGCTCCGCCTCGACGATAAGGACCGCAAAGATCTCTCGGCTGTCAAGAGCCTGCCGGTCTACGTCGGCCAAGCCGGCTACGTTCCTTTGGAACAGATCGCCCGCATTTCCTATCAGGGCGAAGACGGCCTCATTTGGCGCCGCAACCTGAAGCCCACCGTTACGATTAACGGCGGCATCAAGTCGGGAACAGCCGATGATGCGACGCAAAAGGCTTACGATTCCATTGCCGATATCCGTGAAAATATGCCCTTTGGCTACGACGTCGAAGTCGACGGTTCCCTGGAAAACAGTGAAAAATCCTTGAAATACCTCTTAGGACCGGTGCCGGTCATGATCATTATCATCATGACCCTGCTCATGTTCCAGCTCCGGAGCCTGCCCCTCATGGGGCTGACCTTAGTGACGGCGCCCATGGGCCTCATCGGCGTCTCCCTGGGGATGCTGATCTTCAGACAGTCCTTGGGCTTCGTCGCCTACCTCGGCATCCTGGCCTTAGGGGGCATCATCATCCGCAATTCCATCATCCTCCTCGACCAGATCGAAAAGCACATGGCCGACGGGGAAGATCCCTGGCATGCCGTCATCGATTCGGCGGTCCTGCGCTTCCGGCCTATCATGCTGACGGCAGCGGCGGCTATCTTAGGCATGGTCCCCTTGATGACCAGCGTCTTTTGGGGCCCCATGGCCGTGGCCATTGCCAGCGGTCTCCTGGTGGCCACCGTCCTGACCCTCTTGGTCCTGCCGACGATGTATGCCGCCTGGTTCCACATCAAGCGTTCTTAGTTTTTTATAAAGGCCTGCATCCTTTGGTGCAGGCCTTTTTTGCACTGGCAAGAGCCACAGCTGCACGGACTGTTATTTTACAAGGGAATCTTACTATCGTATAATATAAATTATAGATACGATATTCGATGATAGGAGATATTTCTATGGTAAAACGCGCTGCAGTCCTCGTGGGAACCCTCGTTTTGATGCTCATCCTTTCGGCTTGTGCCAGGGGGCCGGCTCGGACCGATAACGATACCCACCGGGAGACCCTTGCCCAAACTGAAAAGCAGCCCGTGTCGACGGCTGTCGTCCATAACGGTCAGGGAAATCCCCGACGCGTACTCATTGCTTACTTTACCTATCCTGACAATACGGACGCCAAAGAGATTCATTCGACGGAATACGACGTCATGGCCTCGGCCAGCCTCAATGTCAAAGACGGTGAAATCATCGGAAATGATGCCGTCATTGCCAATGAAATCGCCAAGGAGACCGGCGGTGACGTCTTTTCGATTCTCTCTGCCAAGCCTTATTCCGCGGACTACGATGCCCTGATCCGCGATGAAAAGTCCGATACCGTCCGTCGTGAAGGGCGGGAGCTGAAAAGTCATGTCGGAGATATGAGCGGCTACGATACGGTCGTCCTGGTGTATCCCATTTGGTGGGATGCCCTGCCGGAACCGGTCGAGTCCTTCCTGACCGAGACTGATTTGTCCGGCAAGACGGTGTACGCCGTCGCCTCGTCTGGTGACAGCGATTTTGCCGATACCGTCGAAGACATTGCTTATTTGGAGCCGGACGCTGCCGTCTACGAAGGTTTTGTCCTCCACCACAGTGATATGGACGAAGCGCCCGATGCCGTTCGTCAGTGGCTTCGGACAGCCGATTTCATGAAATAAAAAAACGCTCCGGTTATCCGTCGCAGCAGCGAGAGATAATCGGAGCATTTTTGCATGTCTGGCAGGATGGGGGCTTACGGGCGACGGAAGAGGATGAGGCCGCCTTTTTTGCGGTGCCCCGTATTCCACAGGCCGTTGAAGTCGAGCCAGCGCCAGGAACCGTAGGTGACGGCTTTGACCATGAAGTCGCCGTCGAATTCGGTGTAGCCCGTCAGTAAGAACCAGTGCCAGTCGTAGAACTTGAAATTAGGGTTGGCATGGTGCAGGACGAGGTGGGGAATGGGCCAGCCGCCGTCGATTTGAGCCTTGATGACTTCTTTCGTTTCCTCGGCCGTCTTGTCGCCGGACCAAGGGTCCATGGCGATGTCGGTTTCGCCGCGGTCGGCGAGAAATCGGCCCATGCCGTCCATATAGATGTCGAGGCGGTCGATGCCGCCCCAGCGCGGACGGAGATAAGGCTTCATCACGTCCGTAAAGGCAATATAATCCTTCCGGCTGACCTCATCGGCATCGTAGGGATAAAGACCTTTCGCGTCTTTATAGAGGGTGAAATAAATCGACGAATCGCAGGCCGTTACGGCAGCGCAGCCGCCGAGGTTCATCATGCGGTCTGTGAGCCAGTCCTGATTGCCGCCGTAGGCAGCACCGATGTGGAAATAGGGAAGTTCGTGTTTCATTAAGCATATCCTTTCGTAATAGTAATCAATCGTCTGAATCGTGTATGATGTCCGGTTCTGCTTTTTGGGTAAAGCCGATGACCCGGCGCGGTTGTTTGACGTCATCCTTTCGGGGGACAGCCACCAAGAGCAGGTTGAGCTGGGACAGGTGCTGGACCAGTTCGACGGCCGAGCCGTCGGAGAGCTCGCCGTAAAAGACGATCATATTCGGGTCCCAGTAGCCGATATCCTGAATGCTGAAGGTAATGTCGCCGGCTGAGACCAGGCGGCCGCCGGCCTGCATCGTATCGGGGAGTTCCGATTCAAAGTTGTTGATCAGGGCGACGATGCGCTGATACATGTCCGATGCCATATAAGGCGCTTCCGGGTCGTCATCTTCCGGCGTCGGAGCTGACTGGCAGAGGGCCATTTCTTTGACATCGTCCGTATAGGTTTCCTGTAATGCAGGGACCGTTTTCTTTTCCGTATTCACAGATATCACTCCTTCTTGACTGCTTCCTAATAATATTCGGGACGGAGGAGGCAAATTCCTGCCGGGACTGATGAAAGACTTTATCAATTTTAAATAACATAATTGAATAAAAGGAAAGGGGTCGGCAGCAGGCCTCGGCCGGGAGGGCGACCTTTTTCGGGGCACTACTGGCTAGGGGTGGACAGATGTTGTATAATAAGGATTGGATTTGTAGAGAAAGGATAGAATCGATTATGATCAGAGACAATCAAATTATTCACTATACATCAGATGAGGCCATTCGCGTGTCCATCGCCTTTACGGCAGGCATCGTGGAAAAAGCCCGCCAGAGCCACAACTTATCGCCCGTGGCCTGTGCCGCTCTTGGCCGGACCATGACCGGTGCAGCCCTTCTCGCCGGGGACTATAAGAACCATGAAGGCGTATCCATCAAGATTGCCGGCGACGGTCCCTTAGGCGCCGTCCATGCCGACTGCTTCGATACCAATAAGCTTCGCGGCTACGTCGATAATCCGACAATAGATCTGCCATTAAAACCGAACGGCAAACTCGACGTCTCGGCTGCTGTCGGACGAAACGGCCAACTGACCGTGACCCGCTTTACGCCCAAGACGACGACCTATACCAGCCAGGCCGACCTCGTATCCGGTGAAATTGCCGAAGACATTGCCTATTATCTCTATACGTCGGAACAGGTGCCGTCGACGATCAACTTAGGCGTCCTCGTCGACAGGGATTACACCATTGCCGCTGCCGGCGGCTTCCTCGTCCAGGCCCTGCCCGGTGCTAAAGACGAAGACTTGGCCCGCGTCGAAGCCAATATCACCCAGGTCGGCGCCTTGACGACCTACCTCAAGGATCATCCTAAGGGAGAAGGCCTGATTGACATCATCCTCGGCGGTATGCATTATAAAGAATTGTACCGTCAGCATCTCTACTGGCGCTGCACCTGCTCACGCCAGCGCTTTGAAAGTGCCTTGTTATCCCTGCGCCCGGAAGACAAAGAATCCCTCTTGCAGGATCCCCAGGTTGAAATGACCTGCCACTACTGCGGCGCCAAGTATACCCTGTCCCACGACGAATTAGCTGCCTTGTACGAAAAGGCAGGGACAGATACGCATTGATCTTCAATTTATAAAGGGAGGTTTTATCATGGGACTCATTGCCATCATCGGCGGTACCGGCGTCTGTGACCCGAAGATTTTGTCCAACGTCCGCGAAGGATACATGGACACCTATTACGGGAGCATTCGTTATTGGAAGGGAACCTATCAAAATCGGGACCTCATCTTTTTAGCCCGTCACGGCCGGATGCATTCCATTCCGCCGCACCTCATCAACTATCGGGCCAACATCCTCGGCCTGAAGCGCCTCGGCGTTACGGCCATCTTGGCGACGACGGCCGTAGGCTCCATGAATCCGGATCAAAAGCCCGGCGATTTCGTCCTGCCCGACCAGTTCATCGACTTTACCAAGAGCCGTCACACGTCCTTTTTCGACGGCGGAGCCAACGGCGTCGTCCACGTCGACATGACCGAGCCCTACTGCCCGACCCTGCGTCGTCACGTCGTAGCGGCCGCTGCTGAACTGGGGGACTGCCGCCTTCATGATAAGGGTACCTATGTCTGCACCGAAGGGCCGCGCTTTGAAACGCCGGCTGAAATCCGCATGTTCCAAAAACTCGGCGGCGATATCGTCGGCATGACCAACGTTCCCGAAGTCTGCCTGGCCCGGGAAGCGGAAATCTGCTACGCCACGGTCTCCATGGTCACCAACTTTGCCGCCGGCATTTCCGACAAGCCCCTGACTCATGAAGAAGTCGTCGATGCCATGGCCAAAAGCTCCCTGCGTCTGCGCCAGCTCATTTTAAAGAGCATCGAAAATTATCCCGATGACGACGACTGTGCCTGCCACCACACGCTCCAGGCTTACGGAGGTTTTACGGTATAATGGAAACCTTGCGCTGGGAAAAGGGGACCCTCTATCTCCTCAATCAGACGGTCCTGCCCTTTACCGAAACCTACCTGACCTGTACGACCTGGCAGGACGTCCATAAGGCCATTTCCGTCCTGGCCGTCCGCGGTGCTCCGGCCATCGGCGTCGCCGCAGCTTACGGCGTCGTCTTAGGCGCCCAATCTCTCTGTGAAGGGCAGGGGGACAAGCCCTTTTTGACGGCCCTTCAGGATATTTGCACGGCCCTTGACGGGGCCCGGCCGACGGCAGTCAACCTTCACTGGGCCTTGGAACAGATGATGGCCTGCGCAAAACATCACGGCGGCGAAAGTCCTGAGGTCCTCGTCGGGATATTGGAAGAAAGGGCCAAGGCCATCCATGCCGACGATGTGGCTATCAATACGGCCATGGCCGGCTGGGGTGCCGATGAAATCGGGAAAGGGGATCGTCCCTTGACTCTCCTGACGCACTGCAATGCCGGTTCCCTGGCGACAGCCGGCGTCGGCACGGCCCTCGGCATCATTACCGAGCTCCATCGCCGCGGGAAAGTCGCCATGGTCTATGCCGATGAAACGCGGCCCCTTCTCCAAGGAGCGCGGCTGACAGCCTTTGAACTCATGACAGGCGGTGTTCCGGTCACCCTCATTACGGACAACATGGCTGCCTGGACGATGAAGGAGAAGGGCGTCGACGCCATCATCGTCGGTGCCGACCGCATTGCCGCCAACGGCGATACGGCCAATAAAATCGGGACTTACGGCCTGTCCCTCATGGCCAAGGTCCTGGACATCCCCCTGTACATTGCAGCGCCCCTGTCGACCTTTGACCGGTCCATTGCCGACGGCAGTCAGATTCCCATTGAAGAACGGAATCACGACGAAGTCCGCTCCTTTGGCGGTGCTGCATCGGCCCTTTCCGATACGCCGGTATTCAATCCGGCCTTTGACGTGACGCCCCATGAAAATATCCGGGCCATCGTCACCGAAAAGGGCGTCATCGACCGCCCCGACACGGCGGCCGTACAAGCATTTTTTGAAAAGAATTCATTATAGAAAGAGGTATGAACCGTATGGAATCAATTATTCGCGATATCAAATTAGCTAAGAGCGGCCATGAAAAGATCAACTGGGTCGACCGGCACATGCCGGCCCTCAATGCAATTGGTGACCGATTAAAAGCCGAACAGACCTTTAAAGGAAAGACCATCTGCGTCAGCGTCCATCTTGAAGCCAAGACGGCATACCTGGCCGAAGTCCTCCACCGGGCCGGCGCTAAGGTCATCGTCACCGGCAGCAACCCCTTGTCGACCCAGGACGATGTCGCCGCAGCCCTCGTCGAAGACGGCCTGACGGTCTATGCCTGGTACGGCGCGACCGATGAAGAATACTTCGATTTCCTCAATAAATCCCTCGACCATAAGCCGGACATCATCATCGATGACGGCGGCGATCAGGTCCATCTGCTCCACACGACGCGGAGCGACGCTATGGAAAATCTCCTGGGCGGCACGGAAGAAACGACGACCGGCGTCAATCGCCTTCACGGTCTCGATAAAGCCGGCCAGCTGAAGTTCCCCATGATTGCTGCCAACGATTCGTACTGCAAATATCTCTTCGACAACCGCTACGGTACGGGCCAGTCGACGTGGGACGGCATCATGCGCACGACCAACCTGACTGTCGTCGGCAAGAAAGTCGTCGTCGCCGGCTACGGCTGGTGCGGCAAGGGCTGCGCTATGCGTGCCAAAGGCCTCGGCGCTCACGTCATCGTCACCGAAGTCGACCCGATTAAAGCCATTGAAGCCGTATTTGACGGATTTGAAGTCATGCCCATGGCTGAAGCTGCCAAAGTCGGCGATATCTTCGTCACCTTGACCGGCGATAAAGACGTCATCCGCGGCGAACACATGAAGAATATGAAAGACGGCGTCGTCCTGGCCAATGCCGGTCACTTCGACGTTGAAATCAACCGTCCTGAATTGGAAGCCCTCTCAGTCCGCCACTTTGAAGCCCGCCACAACATCGAAGGCTACGAACTCCCCAACGGCCACGTCGTCAACCTCTTGGCAGAAGGCCGTCTGGTTAACCTGGCTGCCGGTGACGGCCATCCGGCTGAAATCATGGACCTGTCCTTTGCCGTTCAGGCCCTGGCTGCCAAATACATCCTCGACCATCATACGGAACTGGAAAACCACGTCTACGTCCTGCCCCATGAAATCGACGACGACATTGCTAAGATTAAATTGGCTTCCATGGGTTACGCCATCGATACCCTCAGCGAAGAACAGCGTAAATACTTGAATCTCGACTGATAGGAGCGGACTAGGATGAAAAAACTGATTCAGCACGTCGGCCTCTATCGGGACCACAAGGTCACAGAAGACCAGAATATCGCCATCGACGGCGCCGTCATTACGGGCTTTCCCGAAAACCCCCAGGCGTCGGATTACGATGAAGTCATCGACGGCCGGCATATGTTGGCCCTGCCGGGCTTCGTCAACACCCATAACCACATCGCCATGACCGTCTTCCGCAGCTATGCTGACGACATGCAGCTCATGGACTGGCTCCAGAAGAAAATCTGGCCGGCCGAAGACAAACTCGACGGTGACGTCGTCTACGCCCAGACCATGCTCGGCATCGCCGAAATGATTCGCTGCGGCACGACGTCCTTTGCCGACATGTACTTCTTCATGGACGACGTTGCCCGCGCCGTCGACGCGTCGGGGATCCGGGCCTGCCTGAGCCGGGGCATGACGGGCATTACGCCCAGCGCCGAAACGGCCCTCAAAGAAAATAAACAGCTCTTTTTAGACTGGCATAAAAAAGGGGACGGCCGCATTACGGTCATGCTTGGACCTCATGCGCCCTACACCAATACGCCGGAATACCTCTCCCGCGTCGTCGACTTGGCCCACGAATTAGGGGCTGAAATCCATACCCACCTGTCGGAAACGAAGGGCGAAGTCGAAAACATTAAGAAGCAGTACGGCAAATCGCCTATTGCCTGGTTCAACGAATTGGGTCTCTTCGATACGGGCTGCCTGGCCGCCCACTGCGTCTGGGTCGATGACGACGATATGGACATTATGCTGAAAAAACACGTCCGCGTCGCCCACAACCCGGGCAGCAACCTGAAACTGGCCAGCGGCTTTGCACCCATTGCCAAGATGCTGAAAAAGGGCATCACCGTCGGCCTCGGTACGGACGGCGCCTCGAGCAACAACAACCTCGACATCGTCGAAGAAATGCATTTAGCTGCCTTAGTCCATAAGGCCAACACCCTCGATCCGACGGTCATCCCGGCTGAAACGGCCATCAACATGCTGACTGAAGGCGGGGCCAAATGCCTGGGCTACACCGATATCGGCAAACTCGAAGCCGGTTACAAAGCCGACATCACCTTAGTCGACCGCGAAGGCCTCCACTGGTACCCCAAACACGACGCTCTCAGCCTCATGGCTTACAGTGCCAACAGCATGGACGTCGACACGGTCTTGGTAAACGGCGAAGTCCTCCTGCGGAACAAAGAGTTTACCAAACTCGACATCGAAAAGATCAAAGCTGAAGCCGAACGGACCAAAGAAAAACTCTTTGCCCAAATTTAGCCTTTACGCAAGGGAAGTGGCCCCTGCGATTACGGCTTGTTTTATTCCTGAAAAGCGTGTATAATTAGATTCAATTTGAGGCTATTTATGTACGTTTACAGGGAGATGCATCGATTCATGACTAAAACGCTCGTTACGGCTTTCTTCGTCGTCTTGGCACTGCTTTTGTCCACGTCTTGGGATTTACTGGCTGTTAAAATCCTCTTGACCGGCTGTCTCATGGGCTGGCTGGCCAGGACCGTCGTGGCCAACATAAAGGAAAAGAACCGGAAAGCTGAGGTACGGCGCAATAAACGGCTCCGCCGCATGGCAGCCGATCACGCAGCCAGGGAAGAAGGTCGTGTCAGTGTAAACGAACACTGAGGCGTAACAGACGTAATAAAGACTGCTGAAAAGGACTTGTGTGAGGGGGAAACCTTCATGCAGGTCCTTTGCTGTATCTGCCGCCTTGATACGTTTTTTTCGGTAAAAATAACAGTTTTTCGAATCTTTCGGAAGGCTCTTCGACTCTCGGCAGACTCAGAAAGGCCGGTGTCACCGCGAGTTTTCTTAGTAGCTTTTTTTCGGCGTTTACGATATAATAGTTGAAATATACGTTTCATCGGGTCCGACTGCAGGGGGCAGGCGGGCTGTGACGGAAGGAGCGATGGTATGAATATCAGAACGGCAACTCTCGACGATCTCAAGGCGGTTGCCGCCGTAGAAGCCGCTTGTTTTCCAGCGGCCGAAGCTGCATCGGAAGAACGGCTGCGTGACCGTATTTCCTACTTTGGCCGGCATTTTTGGCTGCTCTTTGGCGACGACGGAACCCTGATTTCTTTCGTCGACGGTATGGTTACGGATAAACGAGATTTGACCGATGACCTCTATGGCGATGCGTCGCTCCACGATGAAAAGGGCGCCTGGCAGATGATATTCGGCGTCAACACACTTTCAAGTTATCGGAAGCGCGGATATGCTGAATTACTCCTCACGAAAGCTATCGATGACGCCCGCAAAGAAGGCCGCCAAGGACTGGTCCTGACCTGTAAGGAGAAACTTTTGCATTATTATGCTAAATTCGGCTTTGAAAATGAAGGCCTCAGTACGTCGGAACACGGCGGAGCCGTTTGGTATCAAATGCGCCTTACTTTTTAATGAAGGTCTGTGACGGGCTTTTTATAGGTTATTTTAACTTTTTATTTCATTTTTTTCATAAAACACCTTGACAAGAAGCCTTACAAAGTGTACAATTCCAGTAACGTTTCAAGCGAATCGTTGTTGTATACATTGTATAAGAATGAGGTATGTCATCATGGGGTACTTAAAAAATTTGACCATCATGTGTTGTACGATATAATCGTATTGTACAGCCATCTGTCATAGGACAATACAATACGAACCTATTCATCCAGAGCAGCCGAGGGACTGGCCCGACGACGCTGCGGCAACCTACGCATGTAAGGTGCCAATTCCAGCAGGATTTTACCTGGCAGATGAAGTCATGGGCATACGTTTATTTCTTGCGCCATCTGCTTATCACAGGTGGCGCTTTTCTTTTGGCAATATGGAGGAATCTTATGGCGCATATCGCAAAACACGTGACCGACCTGGTCGGCCATACGCCGCTCTTGGAGCTGACTCGCTGGCAGGAGGTACACGGCATCAAAGGCCGGGTCCTGGCCAAGCTTGAATACTTCAATCCCTTGGGCAGCGTCAAGGACCGAGTGGCCGTGGCCATGATCGACGCCGGGATACAAGCCGGCAAGATCGATAAGGATACGGTCATCATCGAACCGACGAGCGGCAACACCGGAATAGGCCTGGCCATGGCCGCCGCCGTGAAGGGCCTGCACCTGATCTTGACCATGCCGGACACGATGAGCCTGGAAAGGCAGAAAATCGTCAAGGCCTTGGGGGCTGAAGTCGTGCTGACACCGGGCATCGAGGGGATGCGCGGCAGTATCGGCAAGGCCGAAGAACTGCGAAAGTCTTATGGCAATGCCTTCATTCCGCAGCAGTTCGACAATCCGGCCAATCCGGCCATCCACCGGACGACGACGGCCGAAGAAATCTGGCGCGATACGGACGGCACCGTCGACATCTTCATTTCGTCCGTCGGGACGGGCGGCACCATTACCGGTACGGCTGAGGGGTTAAAAAGCCATAACCGGGACGTGCAGATCGTCGCCGTCGAGCCGAAAGATTCGGCCGTCCTTCGCGGCGGAAAGCCCGGGCCCCACGCCATTCAGGGGATTGGCGCCGGCTTCATTCCCAGCGTTCTCGATATGTCACTCGTAGATGATGTGATCGATGTATCGAACGAAGCTGCTTATGAACAGGCCCGGGAAGTGGCCAAGACCGACGGCCTCTTGGTAGGTATTTCGTCAGGCGCGTCCTTAGCGGCGGCTCTGACCGTCGCCAAGCGTCCGGAAAATGAGGGCAAGACCATCGTCGTCCTCCTGCCGGACGGCGGCGAGCGCTATTTATCAACGTCATTATTTGAAGAAGGGCTGTAAGGCCCTGCAGTCGGTATCGAGGGGGAAAAGATATGAAGCACAAAAAAATCATAGCGGTACTGACTGTCACGGCAGTCCTCACGGCGGCCGGTCTCTTGGCCGGCTGCGGTCGAGGAACTGATGAGGACACGCTTACCTTGACCAACGTCTCGTATGATCCAACGCGTGAACTGTATAAAGAATATAATGAAGCCTTTCAGAAGCATTATAAAGCGCAGACCGGGAAGGACATCCGTATCGTCCAGTCTCACGGCGGGTCGGGCAGTCAGGCCCGGTCGGTCATCGAAGGCAGCCGGGCTGACGTCGTCACCCTGGCCCTGGCCTATGACGTCGAGCGCTTAGAACGGGCCGGACTGATCCACGCCGGCTGGCAGCAGGAACTGCCTGATGATTCGGCGCCGTACACGTCGACCATCGTCTTTCTGGTTCGCAAGGGGAATCCTAAGGGGATACGCGACTGGGACGATTTGACGAAATCCGGCGTCAGTGTCATTACGCCCGATCCTAAGAGCAGCGGCGGTGCCTGTTGGAACTTTTTGGCCGCTTGGAGTTGGGGCCTTGATCATTTCGGGGGGAATGAAATCAAGACCCGGGCCTTCATGACCGACCTCTACCGTCATGTCACCGTTATGGACGCCGGTGCCCGGGGCTCGACGACGACCTTCGTCGAAAACGGGCAGGGAGACGTCCTCATTGCCTGGGAGAACGAAGCGCTCTATACGATGCGCGAATATCCCGGCCGCTTTGAACTCGTCGTACCCAGCATCAGCATCTTGGCTCAGCCCAGTGTAGCCGTCGTCGATCGGCTGGCTCGCCGCAAGGGTCACGAACAGGCTGCTGAAGAATACCTGCGCTACCTCTATTCCGATGAAGGCCAGGAACTGGCCGCCAAGAACGACTTCAGGCCGTCCAACCCGGATATTCTCCGGCGCTATGCCGACCGCTTTGATCTTAACGTCAAGTTGACGCGCATCAGCGACTTCGGCGGCTGGGAGGCAGCCTATGTCAAATTCTTCGACGATGATGCTATGTTTGATAAAATCATGGCTGATGTCGATGGCAGTCAATAAGGAGGGATGCAGATGAATCCATTTTCAAACCCGGCGGGCGGGCGAAACCGAATTATTCCCGGTTTTGGCCTGACCATGGGCGTGACCTTAGCCATGCTGTCCTTATTGATACTCATCCCGTTGATGTCGATTTTAGGCCACGCCTTTCAGTTGACGGCCAATGACTACGCTAAGCTCATCACCAACAGCGCCATTCGCAATGCCTTCATAACGACTATCGGCAGCTCCTTCTTGGCAGCGCTGATCAATTCGTTCTTCGGCTTTATCTTAGCCTGGGTCCTGGTCCGCTATGAATTTCGCGGCAAGGCCCTCTTAAACGGCGTCATCGAGCTGCCCTTTGCCTTGCCGACAGCCGTTGCCGGTATTACCTTATCGAAGCTCTATGCCGATACGGGCTTCTTCGGCAGCTTCTTCGCCCAGTACGGCATTTCCATTGCCTATACCCATATCGGCCTGGTCATCGCCCTGGTCTTCGTCGGCATACCCTTTGTCGTCCGCTCCATTCAGCCGGTCTTGGAAAACTTGGATCCGACCTATGAAGAGGCGGGCAGTATGCTCGGCGCATCGAAGTTCACCATCTTCCGGCGCATTATCTTTCCCGAACTGCGGCCGGCTCTCTTGACCGGCTTCGGCCTGGCCTTTGCCAGGGGCCTCGGTGAATACGGCAGTGTCATCTACATTGCCGGCAACAGTGCCCGCAATCATACTCAGGTCGTGTCCTACGTCATCATGCAGAAGCTCAATTATGTCGACTATGCCGGTGCTACGGCCATCGCCCTGGTCATGCTTATCATCGCCTTTGCCATGCTCTTTTCCATCAATATGATTCAGGTCTGGCAGGCTCGCCGCGTTCAGTAGAGGAGGGGAATCATGAAGCACAGCAAGACAGAAATACTCTTACTGAGCATCAGCGTCGTCTTCGTCGTCATCATGCTCATCGTGCCCCTCATTTCGGTCCTGGTCAATTCTCTGGCCGAAGGCTGGGCCTTCTATGTCAGAGCCCTTACGACGCCTTACGTCCTGTCGGCCCTGCGCCTGACTTTGATTGCCACGGTCATTGCCGTCGCCGTCAATACCGTCTTCGGCCTCTGTGCCGCCTGGGCCATCGCAAAATTCGATTTCCGGGGAAAGCACTTGTTGACGACCCTCATCGACATCCCTTTTTCTGTCTCGCCGGTCATTGCCGGCCTGGCCTTCATCATGACCTTCGGCCGCATGGGCTGGATTGGTCAGTGGATTGAAGTCCTGAACGACTATTTAGGGACCGATATTCAAATCGTCTTCGCCGTTCCCGGCGTCATCTTGGCGACGATTTTCGTCACCTTTCCCTTCGTCTTCCGGGAAATCATCCCAGTCCTTCACGCCAACGGCCGCGATGAAGAAGAGGCGGCGGCCCTCATGGGGGCCAAGGGCAGGACGATTTTCTTCCGCATAACTCTGCCGCAGATCAAATGGGCCTTATTGTACGGCATCGTCCTCTGTTCGGCCCGGGCCCTCGGCGAATTCGGTGCTGTCAGTGCCATGTCGAAACTGCGGGGCGAAACCTTTACCCTGCCCCTTGAAATCGATGCCCTCTACCAGTCGGGATCGGCCGACGCCATTACGGCAGCCTTTGCCGTGTCGTCCTTATTGGTGCTATTGGCCGTCGGCGTTCTCTTGCTGAGAGTATTCTTTGAATCGAAGCTCCACAAGCCATCATAGGAGGTGATGTCATGTACGTCGAGATGAAGCATATTGAAAAAAATTACGGCTCCTTCCACGCCTCGCGGGACGTTTCCTTTGGCGTCGAGAAGGGCAAGCTCGTCGCCCTTTTGGGGCCCAGCGGCAGCGGTAAGACGACGATCCTGCGCATGCTGGCGGGCCTTGAAAATCCTAACAGCGGCGACATCGTCATCGACGGCAAACGAGTCAATGACATTCCTGCTGCCAAGCGGGGCATCGGCTTCGTCTTTCAGAACTACGCCCTGTTTCGCTATATGACGGTCTTTGACAACGTCGCCTTCGGCCTTACCATTCAGGGGATGGGGAAGAAACAGATTCGTGAACGGGTCCTGGAGATGATCGACCTAGTCGGCCTGGCCGGCATGGAAGGGCGCTATCCCAACCAGCTTTCCGGCGGCCAGCGCCAGCGCGTGGCCTTTGCCAGGGCCTTGGCGCCGAAGCCTCAGGTCCTCCTCCTCGATGAACCTTTTGCGGCCATTGATGCCAAAGTGCGGCAGGAACTTCGCAACTGGCTGAAGGAGACCATTCACCGCGTCGGCATTACCAGCCTCTTCGTCACCCACGACCAGGATGAGGCCGTCGAGGTGGCCGATGAAATCATCATTACCAACCGCGGCCGAATCGAGCAGGTCGGGACGCCCTTCGACATTTACAGCAAGCCCGAGACGCCTTTTGTGGCCCAGTTCATCGGGACGCCTGTCGTCATCGATAACTGCAGCATCCTCACGGGCTTCGTCAACATCGGCGGCCCGAAAAAGGCCATCATCCGGCCGGAATTCCTCAAGATTTATAAACAGGGGACCATGAAGCGCTACGCCAGCGCCGCGGAATACGGCGTCGTCGAAGCCGTCGTCTTCCGGGGCAGCCGCCTCGACGTGACCGTTCGCATCAAAGATATCCTCGTTCACGGCGAATACGCTTTTGATGCACCGGCCCTTGAGGTCGGTGAAACGGTGCAGGTCCTCATTTACCGCCTCCACGTCCTCGACGGCGATAAGACCTATTTACGAGAAAACAGCGCCATGAGCGGCGGCGATATATTCTATATTTAAGCGAAGGAGTTATACCATGCAGATTACCAAGGAGCAAATCATCCATACCGATGTCCTCATCATCGGCGGAGGCACGGCCGGCTGTTACGCCGCCCTGACCCTCAAGAGCCTGTCAGAGGCTTCCGTGGTCATCGCCGAAAAGGCAGACATTCGCCGCAGCGGTTGTCTGGCAGCCGGTGTCAACGCCTTGAATGCCTATATCACCAAGGGCCATACGCCGCAGTTCTATGTGGACTACGCCAAAAAAGACGCTGCCGGCATCGTCCGCGAAGACCTTCTTTTGACCATGTCGGAAGGCCTCAATGAAGTCACTAAAAAGCTCGAAGAACTGGGCCTGGTCATCTTGAAGGACGAACAGGGGGAATACGTCACCCGCGGCCCGCGCAACATCAAGATCAACGGCGAAAACATCAAGACCATCTTAGCCGATGCCGTACAGAAACTGGACGGCGTACAGGTCATCAACCACTTGAATATCACCGACTACATCGTCCGCGACAACCGCATTGCCGGAGCCTTAGGCTTCGATATCCGGACCGGTACAGCCTATGAAATCCGGGCCAAGGCCGTCCTCTGCGCCACCGGCGGTGCAGCCGGCCTCTATCGGCCCAACAACCCCGGCTTTTCCCGCCATAAGATGTGGTACTGCCCCTTTAATACGGGCGCAGGCTACGCTATGGGCATCCGGGCCGGCGCTGAAATGACGACCTTTGAAATGCGCTTCATCGCCCTGCGCTGCAAGGATACCATTGCCCCGACGGGGACCATCGCCCAAGGCGTCGGCGCCAAGCAGATCAACGCCAAAGGCGAAGTCTATGAAGATAAATACGGCCTGACCACGTCTCAGCGCCTCTACGGTACGGTCCGGGAAAGCCTTGACGGCAAGGGACCGTGCTACCTCAAGACAGAGGGGCTGACGGCTGACGAAGATGAAGCCCTCTTAAAAGCCTACCTCAATATGGCACCGAGCCAGACCTTGAAGTGGATTGAATCGGGGAAACGGCCGAGTCAGCAGAACGTCGAAATCGAAGGGACCGAACCTTACGTCGTCGGCGGCCATACGGCCAGCGGCTACTGGGTCGATACCCATCGGCAGACGACGATTCACGGCCTCTATGCTGCCGGTGACGTCGCCGGCGGCTGCCCGCAGAAGTACGTAACCGGTGCCCTCGTCGAAGGGGAAATCGCCGCTAAGCACATCGTGGAAACGGCCCTGTCCGAAGGTTTTGAACTGACGGCTGACGAAGAACGGCAGATCTTAGCCGACAAGGTGGCTGAATACAACGCCTTCCTCGGCGAAGAACGGCCTTTCTTTACCGTCGAAGAACTGGAAGAAGCCATGCAGAAAGTCATGGACACCTACGCCGGCGGCATCGGCAGCCATTACCAGTACAATGAACGACAGCTGGCGCTGGCCGATGAAAAAATCGACCAGCTCACGGATCTGGCGACCAGCGTCGGTGCCGGCGATTACCATGAACTGCTCTTCGTCTACGAACTCCGGGAACGGCTGACGGTCTGCAAAGTCCTCATTGCCCACCTCCGGGCCCGCAAGGAAACGCGGTGGCATTCCTTTGCCGAAAACCTCGACTATCCCGACCAGAAGGACGAATGGCTGAAATACGTCAATTCCCGCATGGATGAAGACGGTCAGATTCACATGGTGTACCGCGACTTAGTATCAGGAGGGACTCTTTATGAGCATTCGCATTAATCAAGACCGCTGCATCGGCTGCAAACGCTGTGTGTCCGTCTGCCCGGGCAGCCTCATCGATATGAACGACGCCGGCAAGGCCTGGATGCATTACCCCAAAGACTGTTGGGGCTGTGTATCCTGCGTCAAAGAGTGTCCCGTTCAGGCCATCGACTTTTACCTCGGCGCCGATATGGGCGGCCGGGGCAGCACGATGAACGTCACTACCGAAGGACAGTTCATCAAGTGGCACATTCACCGGCCAGACGGCAAGGAAGAAACGATTACCATCGACCGCAAACAGGCCAATTCGTATTAACCGGCCTTACTATCTATCTGTTTAGAGGGGGATTATTATGTCTGCATTATCGCATCTTGACAACTTGGAAGCCGAAGCGATTTACATCATCCGCGAAGTGGCTGCAGAGTGTGAAAAGCCCGTCATGCTCTATTCCATCGGCAAAGACAGCTCGGTCATGCTCCATTTGGCCTTGAAAGCCTTTTATCCGGAAAAGCCGCCTTTTCCTTTCCTCCACGTCAACACGACCTGGAAGTTTAAGGAAATGATTCGCTTCCGCGATGAAACGATGAAAAAATACGGCCTCCAGCTCATTGAACATATCAATCAGGAAGGGGTAAAACAAGGGGTCAACCCCTTCGATTACGGCGCGTCCTATACGGATATCATGAAGACCCAGGCCTTAAAGCAGGCCCTGAACCAATACGGCTTTACGGCAGCTTTCGGCGGCGGTCGGCGCGACGAAGAAAAGTCCCGTGCCAAGGAACGTATCTTCTCCTTCCGCAACGAAGCTCAGGCTTGGGATCCGAAAAACCAGCGTCCGGAAATGTGGAAACTGTACAACACCCATATCCATAAAGGGGAAAGTATGCGTGTATTTCCTATTTCCAACTGGACGGAAAAGGATATCTGGCAGTACATCAAGCGGGAAAACATCGATATCGTATCCCTGTATTTTGCCGCTGAACGGCCCTGCGTCTACCGCGACGGCAACATCATCATGGTCGACGACGACCGCATGCGCCTCAAACCCGGTGAAGAAGTCATGCATAAAAAGATTCGCTTCCGGACCCTGGGCTGCTATCCGCTTACGGGGGGCATCGAATCGGATGCCGACACGCTGGACGCCATCATCGACGAAACCTTGAGTGCCGTATCGTCAGAACGGACGAGCCGGGTCATCGACAATGAAGCAGCCGGCAGCATGGAACGCAGAAAGAGAGAGGGGTATTTCTAATGGACAGAAATGAAAACGGGTTATTAAGATTCATCACCTGCGGCAGCGTCGACGACGGCAAATCGACCTTGATCGGCCACTTACTGTACGATGCCAAACTGCTCTATGCCGACCAGAAACGAGCTTTGGAGCTGGAAAGTAAGGTCGGCAGCCGCGGCGGCGCCATCGACTATTCGCTCCTCCTCGACGGGCTCATGGCCGAACGGGAACAGGGCATCACCATCGACGTGGCCTATCGCTACTTCAATACGGATAATCGCAGCTTCATCGTCGCCGATACGCCGGGCCACGAAGAATATACGCGCAACATGGCCGTCGGCGCCTCTTTTGCCGATTTGGCCATCATCCTCATCGATGCCACCCAGGGCGTCTTGGTCCAGACCCGGCGCCACGCCCGGATCTGCGCCCTCATGGGCATCCGCTACTTCATCTTTGCCATCAACAAGATGGACCTCGTCGACTACGATCAGAAGCGCTTTGAAGCCATCAAACAGGATATCGAAGCTCTTCGGGACGACTTGGAATTGGAAAATGCTGTCTTTATTCCCGTCTCGGCGACGGAAGGGGACAACGTTACCAAAAAGTCCGTGCCCATGGCTTGGTACGACGGCCCGACCATCCTCGAATACTTGGAAACAGTCGACGTCGAAGAAAATGACGAAGAAGGCTTTTACCTTCCCATTCAGCGCGTCTGCCGGCCGAACCATACCTTCCGCGGTTTCCAGGGTCAGATCGAAAGCGGCAGCCTGGCCATCGGCGACACGGTTCATATCCTGCCCAGCAAGCAGGAAGCTAAGGTCAAAGACCTCTTGGTCGGTTTTAATTCCGTGCCGTCGGCCTCAAAAGGTCAGCCGGTCAACGTCCAGCTCGACCGGGAAGTCGACGTCTCCCGAGGCTGCGTCTTTACCAAAGACACGGCTATCGGCCTCGGTCAGCGCATTACGGCGACCATGCTCTGGATGGATGATCAGCCCTTAGTCGTCGGAAAAGAATACGTCGTCAAATTGGGAACGAAAGAAATCGTCGGCGTCCTGACCGACGTCGACTACACCATCGACGTCAATACGGGCGAGAAAAAACGGGCGACATCCGTGTCTAAGAACGAAATCGCCGTCTGCACCTTGTTCCTCCAGGAACCGATCGTTGTCGATACCTTCAGTCATCACAAGGGGCTTGGCGAACTGATCCTCATCGACCGGGTCACCAACATGACCTCGGCCTGCGGCGTCGTCATCGACGGCAACGATACCGACAGGGACCACACCTTTGTCAACGGCAGCCTGAAAGGCCGGGGCGACGTCTTTGAAGACTTCTTCTACGGTATGCAGAGCCTGAACATCACTAAGGCTAAACCGGCTTACCGCCAGTATCACATTGGCGATGCCATTCCGACCAAAGGTGAAACCTACGCCTACCCCGACGACTTCGACATCCTTATCCTCCGCGATAATCTGGCCGTCGAAATCCGTAAGGCCAAGGTAGCCAACATCCTGTCCCTCGACGGGTATGCCTATACAGAAAAACCATTGGTCAACGGCCGGGGCTTTGCCATCAATGTCCATTCGGCACAGGAATTTGCCGCCTTTAAGGCCGATTATGCCGCTGCCGGGGACAATCCCGATGCCAAGGTCTTCGATAAATGGCTGACTTTTGAAACGTACCGCACGATTAAATTCCATAACGATTTTGAATAACTTCATCACCAAAAAAGTGCTGTTCCCACGGCGGGAGCGGCACTTTTTTTGCCTTTTGGGGATGGAGGTATGGATGACTTTTAAGCATGATTAATTGCGGGAATTTTCAATAACCGTTGCCACGGCAACAGTTTGAACGACGCCTTCCTGCTATGATAAGGACAAGCTAGAAATAAGATTGCTGTCACGATCTATGTGAAAAAAAGTATTTACTGAAAGAGGGGACTGCTATGGGATACGCGGTATCACTTGAAAAATTTCAAACTGTCTTCGATAGCTGGAGAAAAAAATATGACATTTACGCTCCGAAAGTCTTTGAAGGAACGGGACGTTTTTCTGAAACAGACGTCGTTCGTTACGGGAAAGTCACGGATTTGGCCGACATCGATTGGAACGATCGGTCGGAATACTCCTTTAAGGATATTCTCCTGCCATTGAGCCAGACCTTATTGTACTTTACGGAACATGGTATGACCGAATCGGAAGGGCCGACGCGGGGGACTATCGTCTTCCTCCGCAGCTGCGACCTCCACGCCGTAAAACGCCTCGATTATATGTTCCTCGAAAACGGGCCGGAAGACTCCTATTACAAGCGCGTCCGCGATGGACTGAAATTCGTCCTCATGGGCTGCGACCACGACTTTGACGGCTGTTTCTGCGTCTCCATGGGGACCAACGTCAGCACGGACTACGACGTGGCCGTAAACGTCCGCAGCGGCGGCTTTGAAATCGACTGCAAAGATCCGGAACTGGCCAGGGCCTTCATCGACATGGGCGCTGCCGAAGTGGACGTCACGCCTGATGCTGTTATGGAAAACAGCCTGACCGTCAAGGTTCCGGAAAACCTGACGTCAGCCGTTGCCAAGAGCTCTATTTGGGACGAATACGACAAGCGCTGCATCAAGTGCGGACGCTGCACCGTTGCCTGTCCGACCTGCACCTGCTGGTCCATGCAGGATCTGTTTTACACCGAAAACGGCCAGGCCGGCGAACGGCGCCGCGTCCAGGCATCGTGCATGATCGACGGCTATACGGAAGTGGCCGGCGGCCTCTGTTTCCGCAAGAAAGCCGGCGAACGGATGCGCTTCAAGGTCCTCCACAAGGTTCTCGATTTCAAGAAGCGCTCGGGCTTCCAGATGTGTGTCGGCTGCGGCCGGTGTGATGCCATCTGTCCCGAATACATTTCCTTTACCCATTGTGTCGAAAAATTAGAAGCCGGAATGAAGGAGGTCAGCGGCCATGAATAATTCATATATGCCTTTTCGCTCAGAAATCTTAGAGGTCATCAAACACGCCGATGTGGAATATACCTTCCGCATGTCCTACGACCGCGGCGACACGCATCCCGTCAAGCCGGGCCAGTTCTTTGAGATCTCCATCCCGAAATACGGCGAAGCGCCCATCTCCGTCAGCGGCATCACCGACCATTCCCTGGATTTCACCATCCGCCGCGTCGGTTCCCTTACGGAAGAAATCTTTGAAAACTACGTCGGCGGCCACTTCTTCATGCGCGGCCCTTACGGCAACGGCTTCGACGTCAACATCTTTAAAGGCAAGGAAATCGTCCTCATCACCGGCGGTTCCGGCTTGTCTCCGGTCCACGGCGTCATCGACTACTTCGCCGATCACATGGATGAATGCAAGAGCCTGAACATCATTTCCGGCTTCAAATCGCCGGACGACATCTTGTTCCGCGACGATTTGAAACGCTGGATCGCCGACGGCATGAACTTCATCTACACCGTTGACGCCGCCCCCGAAGGCTATGAAGGTAATGTCGGTCTGGTTACGCAGTACATCCCACAACTGCCGCTCAAAGATTTCGACAACGCCATCGCCGTCGTCGTCGGTCCGCCGATGATGATCAAATTCTCCATTCAGGAACTCTTAAAAATCGGCTTCGACGAAGAAAAAATCTGGCTGTCAGAATCGCGCAAGATGTGCTGCGGCCTCGGTAAATGCGGTCATTGCCGCATTGGCGAGCTCTACGTCTGCCAAGACGGCCCGGTATTCAAATACACGACGGTTCGCTCATTTATCGACTAGGAGGTAAGAACGATGATTGATATGAATTGTGGCAAGTTAAAGAAAAACGCCTTCCGCGTCACCAAGAACCGCGGCGTCACGTCGGCCCGCGTCCGCGTTCCCGGCGGCCATCTCCGGGCTGACGTCCTCGGCAAAGTTCAGGAAATCGCCGAAACCTACGGCAGCGGGGAAGTCCATCTGACCATCCGTCAGGGCTTTGAAATCTTGGGCATTCCCTTTGAAAAAGTCGACGAAGTCAATAAGGCATTGCAGCCTATCATCGAAGAACTGGGCATCAACCAGTCGGAAAAAGGCCGCGGCTACGATTCGTCCGGCACGCGTAACATCATGGCCTGCGTCGGCAACCGTATCTGTCCCTTTGCCAACTACGATACGACGGCCCTGGCCGAACGGATTGAAAAGGCTATTTTCCCCAATGACCTCCACGTCAAAGTCGCCCTGACTGGCTGCCCCAACGACTGCGGCAAGGTCCGCATGCACGACTTCGGCATCATCGGCATGACCGAGCCCCAATTCGACCCGACGCGCTGCATCAGCTGCGGCGCCTGCGTCAAGAAGTGCAAACAGCTCTCCGTCGAAGCCCTGAAAATGGATAAGAACCGGCCTGTACGGAACGTCGAAAAATGCATCGGCTGCGGCGTCTGTGCCCACGCCTGCCCGACCCGTGCCTGGACGCGGAGCAAGACTCAGTACTTCCGCATGACCCTCCTCGGGCGCAGCGGCAAGAAGAACCCCCGCATGGGCATCGACTTCATCAAATGGGCTGACGCCGACAGCGTCGTCAAGATCATCAGCAACGTCTACGCCTACGCCCAGAAATACATCGATCCCGAAGCACCGGGTGGTAAAGAACACATCGGCTACATCGTCGACCGGACGGGAACGGAAGAATTCCTGCGCTGGATCATGAAAGACGTCAATCTGCCGCCGAAGGCCGAAATCTACAAACCCCTGTACTGGGACGGCATCCGGTACTCGGGCTTGAAGTAGGGGGCAGACGCAATGTATCAAGACGAATATGCGGCGACGGGAGCCGGTGCGGCTGCCAAAGTACGCTTATTGAAAAAGAATCCCTTAGGATACTTTCTTATGTCGGCCCTGGCCGGTGCCTATATCGGCTTCGGCATCCTCCTGTCCTTTACCGTAGGGGGGACCCTGGGTCCGATTCCGATGAATAAAATCGCCATGGGCCTGTCCTTCGGTATCGCCCTGAGCTTGGTCATCATTGCCGGGGCCGAACTCTTTACGGGCAATGCCATGGTTCTCTACAATGGCTGGCGGCAAAAGACCGTTACCCTAACCGACGTCATCGGTTTGTGGGTCGTCTGCTACTTCGGCAACCTCGTCGGTGCCGTCATCTTATCGTTTATCTTCTACGGTGCTGCCGGAACGGCCGGCGGTGTCGGACAGGCCCTGGCAGGAGCTGCCGCGACCAAGATGAGCCTGCCGCCGTTGGTCCTATTCCTGCGGGGCATCTTGTGCAACGTCCTGGTCTGCCTCGCCGTCTGGTGCGGTTTCCGCTGCAAGTCCGACAGCGGAAAATTGATCATGACCTTCTGGTGTCTCTACGCCTTCTTTACCTGCGGTTTTGAGCACAGCGTGGCCAATATGACCGTCCTGACCCTGGGCCTCCTCAATCCGGCCGGCATGGCCGTAAGCCTCACAGGATACGGGCACAACCTGTTGTGGGTCACCTTGGGGAACCTCGTCGGCGCCATTCTTTTCCTGGCCATACCCTACGGGGTGGCGGCTAAAAAAATCGCTGAATAGTTGAATTTGTCCGTCTCATCCGAATTTTCTGCGATAATAAAGAAATACATCCGGTCGTGGTGAATGATGTCAGGGGAACACCAATATTTGACAAAGAACCAAAAAACGGCTTCCACAATGGGAGCCGTTTTTGTCTTTTCGGAACAAAGAAAAAGCAAACATGATTTATTAATATATGTATAATGCGATTTTTTCAATATATGCTGTGGCAGCCATAGTTTGGACCGCTCATTTGTGGTATTATAAGAATAAAATAAAAAGCGGTTTGTTATTACAATGTGTGAAAAAATCATTGAACGCATTGAAAAGGCCATTTTCCCTAATGACTTCACGTCAAAGTCGCTCTCACGGGCTGACTCAACGACTGCGGCAAGGTCCGCATGCACGATTTCATTATCGGTATGACCGAGCTTCAATTCGATCCGATGCGCTGCATCAGCTGCAGTGCCTGCATTGAAAAGTACAAACAGCTTTCTGTCGAAGCCCTGAGAATGGATAAGAACCGCTCCGGACGCACAGCAAGCCCCGGTATTTCCTCATGATTCTCCCGGCCGCAGCGGCAAAAAAATCCGCATGGGCATCGATTTTATGAAATGGGCTGACGCCGACAGCGTCATCAACATCATCTGCCATGTCTACGCCTACGCCCAACATATATGGATCCGCAAGCGCCGGGCGGCAAAGAACCCATCGGCTGCATCGTCCATCGGACGGGCGCGGAGGAGGTTCTGCGCCGGATCATGAAGGACGTCAGCTTACCGCCCAAAGCTGAGGTCCATAGCCGTTGTATTGGACGGCATCCGCTATTCAGGTTTGAAGTAGGAGGCGAGGTACTATGTATGATGAAGAATATGCAGCAACCGCTACCGGTGCGGCTGCCAAGGTACGTTTTTTAAAAAATAACCCTTTGGGATATTTTCTCCTGTCGGCGCTGGCCGGTGCTTATATCGGCTTCGGCGTCCTCCTGGCCTTTACGGTCAGCGGCACCCTGGGGCCGATTCCGATGAATAAGATTGCCATGGGCTTGTCCTTTGGCGTCGCCCTCAGTCTGGTCATCATCGCCGGGGCAGAATTGTTTACGGGCAACGCCTTCGTCCTCTTCAGCGGCTGGCGCGGAAAGACCGTTTCTTTGCTCGACGTCGTTCATCTGTGGATTGTCTGCTACGTTGGAAACCTCGTCGGCGCCCTCATCTTATCGTTCCTCTTCTACGGGGCAGCTGGGACGGCCGGCAGTGTCGGACAGGCCTTGGCCGGAGCCGCCGCGACTAAAATGAGTCTGCCGCCGCTGGTCCTCTTCCTGCGAGGCATCTTGTGCAACGTCCTGGTATGTCTGGCCGTCTGGTGCGGCTTCCGCTGCAAGTCCGACAGCGGCAAACTGATCATGACCTTCTGGTGTCTCTACGCCTTCTTCACCTGCGGCTTTGAACACAGCGTGGCCAACATGACCGTCCTGACCTTGGGCCTCCTCAATCCGGCCGGCATGGCCGTAAGCTTCTCCGGTTTCGGCTACAACCTCCTGTGGGTCACCTTAGGCAATCTCGTCGGTGCCGTCGTCTTTCTGGCCATTCCGTACGGCATTGCTGCCGCAAAAAAGCAGGCTCAGTCGACGACCAGCATCCGTTCATCCTCGAATACCGCCGTACCGAAACGTACCGTCACCCATACCCCGTCATCGGTAAGTCCTTCGACGCCACACTGACGGTAACGAACTGAACGTCATATCGTCATATACCCGGCTGCCGCAGGGCGGTCGGGTTTTCCTTTTTCGCCGCATTCTGTATCCATCGCTTACGAGTTTCTGTTATAATAAAGAAAATAACCGTAAGGGGGAATGATATCATGAGTAAAGAATTTACCGGGAAAGAAGCTTGTATCGCCCCGGAAGGGGTTTTCATCATCGGAACCTACGATGAAAATGGCGTTCCTAATGCCATGAATGCAGCCTGGGGCTCCCAGTCCGATTTCGATGAAATCACCTTATTTTTAGACAAGCACAAGACGACGGACAACGTCAAAAAGACCGGCGCCTTTACGGTGGCCTTTGCAACCAAAGATACGATGGTCCTGGCCGATTACTTCGGCGTCGAAACGGGGAACCGCGTCAATAAGATAGAAGTGGCCGGCTGCCACGTCCATGAAAGCAGTCACGTCAAGGCTCCGATTATCGAAGAATTTCCCGTCACTCTCGAATGCGAATGCAAGAGCTATGATGACGAAACGGGAATCCTCGTCGGTAAAATCGTGGCCCAGCAGGCTGATGAATCGGTCCTCACCGACGGCCTCGTCGACTACGACAAGCTTCAGCCCATCATGTACGACAGCAGTACCAAGACTTACCGCCTCATCGGTCCCGTCGTCGGCAAAGCCTTCCACGACGGCCTGTCTTTGAAGAAATAAGTGAATATCAGGCATGCAAAAACGGAGTACCGCCAACATCACGTGGCAGCACTCCGTTTTTTTGTATGTCAGTTCAGAGTAACGGTTTGCTGATTTACATCGATGAGTCCTTCTTCTTTCATCCGAGTCATTTCCCGAGCGACGGCCGTTCGGTCGGCACAGAGATAGTCAGCCAGCTGAATCCGCGTCATGGGAATAGTGAAGGTCGGGCTGCCGGCCTTTTCCGATTGGAAGGAGAAATAGGTCAGCAGCTTTTTACGCAGGGTCTTTTTCGAGACGACTTCCAATTTTTCCATGAGTTGGGCGTTCTTTGCCGCAATGAGGTGCAGCATATTTTCGATGAGTCGATGGTGAAAGGGACAGGCCTGGGTACAGACGTGGAGGACTTTTTGAAAGGGCAGGGTCAGGAAGGTCGTCGTCTTGACGGCCTGGAAGGTGACTAAAGACTGGAGCATCGTAGCGCAGACGAAGGTTTCCCCAAAGAGGCCGCCTTCTTTGATGACGGCCAGGACAGCCTTATCGCCCCAGCGGTCTTCGTGGATCATGTGGACTTCACCGCTTAAGACGACGCCGATATAGCGGACTTCATCCTGAGCCAGAACTAAAAATTCACCTTTTCGTACGGTCTTCGTCTGAGCGCCCAGGCAGGTGAGCATGGCTGACCGGTCTTCCGGGCGGATGCCGTCAAAGAGAGCGCTGTCAGCTGCTGCCGCTGCAACATCAACCATAGAGATACCTCCTAATATTGACGGTAGAGGCCGACGACTTTGCCGAGAATCTTGCAGTTTCGCGTGTAAATCGGTTCATATTCGTCATTTTCCGGCTGGAGTCGAATGGCATCTTTTTCACGGAAATAGCGCTTTACCGTCGCTTCATCGTCGATGAGGGCCACGACGATTTCGCCGTTTTCCGCCGTGTCCTGATGGCGGACGATGAGCTGATCTCCTTCGAGGATGCCAGCATTTTTCATGCTGTCCCCTTGGACGATGAGCATGAAGCAGTCATCGTTGCCGATGAAATCAGCCGGGAAAGGGTAGACGTCTTCGACGCATTCTTCGGCAAAGATGGGGGCCCCGGCGCGTACCTGACCGACCAGGGGCAGGGGAACGATTTTCTTCGACCGCCACGAGCCTTCGTCGAGGAGTTCAATCGTCCGGTTTTTAGCCGGGTCTCGGCGGATGTAGCCGAGGTCTTCCAGGCGATGGAGATAGCCGTGAACCGTCGATGTCGAACTGAGGCCGACTTCTTTACAGATTTCCCGGACCGACGGGGGATAGCCGAATTGGTGGACACAGGTGCGGATGTATTCTAATATCTGTTTTTGACGGGTCGTCAGCATTTTTTCATTGGTAATCATATATAGTCACTCCAGTCTCTGGCAAGTTGCAATCATTCCAGTATAGCTAGTCATATTATACCGAAATTCTCAAAAAAAATCAAACATTTGTTCAAATCGCCTTGACAAGAACAACTGTTCGAAGATATAATAAGGGTGTCGACGAACAGTTGTTCTTAGAACGTTCGTTTTTACTTAGGAGTGATTGCCATGAGAAAAAGAAGAAGAGCCAGAAGCCCCTTATTCAAATATGCCGCCTTAATCGGCTTGGCTATCTTTATGTGCACCCAAATCGGCTGGAGCTACCAGCCTTCACAGGAATACGTTTCCGTCCGCGTCGAACAGGGCCAGACCATTTGGCAGCTGGCATCGGTCGTCGTCGACGAAGATACAGATGTCCGTCAGGTCATCCAGTCCATCCTCGACGAAAATAAACTGACCGGTGACAAGGCCATTCAGCCGGGCCAAGTCCTGCGCCTGCCCGTTTCCGCCGGAAAAGCCGGCCACGTTCGCCAGGCCTTTGCCGGCCAGCTCGTCCCTTAAGGTTTGTCGTCGGTAATCTTAAAGATAGGATTGTCGATGAGGCGGTCGGCTTCGTCGATGTAGCGGCGGACGACGGACTGTGACTTATGGCGGGTCTGGCGCATGATCTGCCGTTCTTCCACATGATGCTGAGCCGCCGACGTGGCAAAGCCGTGGCGCAGGCTGTGGGCACCGTAGTCATCGGGATTCATGCCCATCAGTTCGGCATAGTGCTTGACGATGAGGGCGATGGCCTTATCGGAAATCCGCGTCTTGCGGATATGGTGGCCCTTGGTCAGGCCACGGAAGACGGGACCCGTCGTGATGCCGCTCATGTCGAGCCAGTTTTTTAATGCCGTAACGGCGCAGAGATTCGTATCCTTTACCATGGGGATGGCGATCATCTGGCCTTGGTCGAACTGGTCAGTCTTCGATTTGCGCAGGGTGATGAGCAGGCCCAGGCGGGTGAATTTCAAATCTTCCACGTCGATGCCGGCCAGTTCCGACCGGCGAAGGGCGCCGTAGAAGCCGACCAATAAGATGGCCCGGTCCCGGATTTGCTGAAGGTCTTTGCCTTCGAGGAAGGTCAGCATTTCTTTGATATCATCAAAGAGGACCGGCGCCTTGCCGTTTTGGATGGTGCCCTTCATGCGCTTGATGCCGCGCAGGGCATTCTTGACCATGGGAAAGCGGCAGGGGTTGTCGTGAACGCCGGCGGCGTCGAAGTTTTCCGTAAGGGCGCTGAGGCGCCGGGCAATGGTATTAGCCTTGGCATTGTCGGCCAGGTCGTTGATGTAGTTTACGATTGTTTCCGGTTCGGCCGGAAAGGACGACAGATTGTGGTAGGCACACCAATCACAGAAGTCATTCCAGTCTGAGCGATAGGCGTCGACCGTATTGGCCGCCCGGGCCGTATACAGGCTCTGACGGGATTTATGAGATAATTTGTCGTTGTTGGCAATGGCGTCGCTGCGGCCGATAAAAAAATTAGGCGCATCCGTTTCTCTGGGCAAGGTACATGCTCCTTTCGTTTTTACAGTTATAGAGATACAGAAAAAGGCGTTTCGCAAGAAGTTTCTTGTGAATACGCCTTTTACGTATACCTCGATGGGTGAAGCTCTTTTATGAACCGCCTGTCGGCCTGCAAAATCAGATCGCCGCGGGATATGAAATCCTTAAGGGCACGAATCGCTGCGAACGAAATCTCTTCCCTTACGGGATTTTCTTTCGCCGATAAAACTTGCCGGACAGCTGCGGTTTTTCCTGACATTTATACGTCGGAATACTCCTCACATATGCTATAATAGATAGTATTATTGTAGCATACAATGGCCGTCAAGGCCATGAATCTAGAGGAGAGAAGGGAATACGATGAACATTACTGTCTATCTCGGCGCCAGCCGGGGAAAGGACCCGCGGTATGAAGCCTATGCTTCAGCCTTAGGGGCTTGGATTGCCGAACACGGGCACACCTTGATTTACGGCGGCAGCCGAACGGGACTCATGGGAGCCGTAGCAGCGGCAGCTCTTAAAAAAGGAGGTGCCGTCATCGGCGTCGAGCCTCAGGAATTTATCGATACGGCCCTGCAGCTGGAAGGACTGACAGAACTCATCGTCACGCCGGACATGGCTTCGCGAAAAGCCAAGATGATGGAACTGGGCGATATCTTTCTGGCTTTTCCCGGCGGCTTCGGCACCTTGGAAGAAATCAGCCAGGTCATGAGTGAAGTAAAGCTCGGCCATCTCAAAGGGCGCTTCGCCTTCCTCGACTTCAACGGCTATTATCAGCCCCTGAAGGCCTTCTTAGAAGCCATGTGCGACCAAGGCTTCGTCGATGCCAAATGGGTGAAAGCTGCCGCTTTTCTGCCGTCTTTGGGAGCTCTCAGCGCTTTTGTCGCTGGACGGGATCTGCCCAGACCCGGCGAAACGTGGCGTCACTTTAAACAGAAGCGCTACCGTATCATCGGCCTTGCCGACGATGCTGCGACGAAGGAAACGTACGTCGTCTACAAAACCTTATACGGCGAATACCGCGATTTCATCCGTCCCTTAGAGATGTTCCTCAGCGAAGTGGATCACGAAAAATACCCCGACGTCCGTCAGCGCTGGCGCTTTGAGAAAGAAGACAGTCCCTGCTCGTGGAATCCGGCAGTATCACAGCAGTACCTGAAATAACCGCTAAAAGCCGGGCTTACAGCCGCTGAACGGCATCCAAAGCCAGGGGCGACCGTTCGCATTCGTCAGCCCGCATGGTCAGCTGATAGCACAAGGGGCTGCCCTTCATCTTGCCGGCGGCATAGGTCAGGCCGTTCGTCCGTTCGTCGAGGAAGGGACGGTCGATCTGGTTCGGGTCGCCGACGAGGATGATCTTCGTGCCCTTGCCGGCACGGGTAATGATGCCCTTTACCTGATTGGGCGTCATGTTCTGCGCTTCGTCGATGATGAGATAGGTCTTTTCCAAAGAGCGGCCGCGGATGAAGTTTAAAGCCTCGGTCTGAATGAGGTGGCGGTCGAAGATTTCTTCAATCTTTTCGGCCAGTTCCCGTTCATTTTCATAGCGTTCGGCTTCGTTGCTGTCGATGAGCTGCTCCAAGTTGTCGATAATGGGGCGCATGAGGGGAGAAATCTTTTCCTGTTCATCGCCGGGCAAAAAGCCGATATCGGAATCGAATTGGGCGTTCGGCCGGCAGATGAGGATGCGCCGGTATTCGCCCGTCGGATGGTTGACGATTTTTTCAAGGCCTACGGCCAAGGAGTAGAAGGTCTTTGCCGTACCGGCCTGGCCCTTGATGATGACCAGCGGTGCTTCGTCAGCAGGCTGCATGAGGGCTTCCTGCATGAAATACTGGCCGGCATTTCGCGGCTTGATGCCGTAGGGGTTCATGCGGCCGTAGGTCAAAGGGATGACCCGGCCCTGATGGACTCGGCCTAAATGGGTTTTGCGAAGAGAGGCGTCGGCCTGTAAGATGATGAACTCATTTTCCTGTACCGTCACGTCATAACGCTGGGCATCGCCGTCGATTTGGTAGAGGCGGCTGATGTCGATGCCTTCTTCCAAAAAGGAATCGAAGTCGCTTTCCGGAACGTAACAAGTCTGACGGCCGGTATAGCCGTTCTTTTCCGGCAGTACCTGTTCCGTACTGAAATCTTGGGCTTCAATATTCAGCACCTGGGCTTTGAGCCGCAGCACCAGGTCTTTAGTGACCAAAATGGGCTGGCAGCTTTGCAGGTGGCAGCAGACTTTCAGAATTCGGTTATCGGCCTGATCTTCAGGCAGCGATTCCGGCAGCGCCTCATGGACGCAGTTAATCTCGATACGCACCGTGCCGCCGTTATCAAGGGCTACGCCGTCCAGTAAATTCCCGCGAAGCCTTAAACGTTCCAAAAAGCGGATGGCTTGACGGGCATTGAACCCGCGTTCACCATCCGCTTTTTTTAATCCGTCCAATTCTTCAACGACAACCAGGGGAATAACGACATGATTATCTTCAAAACACTGCATAGCATACGGAGCCTGAATCAGGACATTCGTATCGAGCACATAAGTCTTTGCCATAAAAATCCCACCTTTTAGTCTATTTTTTACAGCATACCAAAGGAACATATAGAATATGTAAAACACTGGAAAAATTCAATGTAAAACATTTAAAATCTTCTTGACCGTTTTTTACTTTCTTTTCTGACAGATTCCTAGGTATTCATCGTGGTTCCGGATGGTTAAGGAATATTTCGGCCTGACCGTTGAAAGGGCATTGAAATCATATACTGTGGCGACTTGTTTTGCTTCGGTTACAGCTATCTTGCTAACGCTGGGAATATCTGTTATATTTTAAGCTATACAGAAAAAGTTTATTTGCTTAGCCTCTGTTACAGCGATTTTGTTAACGCTGGAATATCTGTTTAAGATGTACAGAAAGGAGCTGCTATTATGAAATACGAAGCAAAAGTTACTGCGATTGGGGAATCTGTCCTGTCGTTTATGAAAATACGAAACAGCATTATCATCTTCGATAACGACGTTCCCTATGCGTATGAAAATATGGTCGTGTCCCACACCAAGAGCACCTTGTCCCAGCCTATTGAAGTCGGCGACAAGCTGCTCATTGCCGATGAAGAATATCTGGTTAGTGATGTCGGTTCGGAAGCCAATCAGACCTTGAAGGAACATGGTCACTGCACCCTCGTTTTCGGAGTCGGGATAAAGGCAGAAATGCCCGGCCAAATCGCCTTGGAAGGCAAAAAGGTTCCGCGCATTATGATCGGTGATATGATTATCTTTTTATAACTGTTAGCAAGGATATCTTGAACGGTATCTTATGAAATCGCCCCCATGACGTAGTTGTTCTATGTCATGGGGGCGATTTTGTATCGGATGATTATAATTTTTTGTTTTGCTAAGAAATTACGGTTTCAGTTGCAAAATGGGGTCAAAGTAAGCCAGTTTCGTATAGTCGACGTTGCCGCCGTCGGTGATGGCAAGGTCGGGAATAGCCGTAATGGGCAGGAAGGAGAGGTAGAAGATCGGGTCCGGCAGGCGGCTTCCGAGGGTTTTCGCCCCTTCATCGAGTTCGTTTTCTTTCTGAGCCAGTTCTTCCGGCGTCATGTCGGAAGCGATGCCGGCAATGGGCAGAGGCAGGAAGGATACAATCTTTCCGTCGAGGACGACGACCTGTCCGCCGCCGTTTTCGATGAGGGTATTGGCTGCCAATGCCATATCTTCGTAGTTGGCACCGGCGACGACGAGGTTGTTGTCATCGGGAGCGGCCGTCGTGGCAATGGCGCCCTTGGTGAGGGACCAGCCGGAGATGAAGCCTTTGGAGACGTTGCCATTTTTGCCGTAGCGTTCGATGACCGAGACTAAGGCCACGTCTTTTTCGGCACTCGGGCGAACGATACCGTCTTTGACTTCGAGTTCGACGTCACGGCGTTTGCGCATGAAAGGACCGACGCTGTTGATGGTTTCGACGACGGCCGTCCCTTCTTTGAGGTCGACGTGGTAGGCAAAGTCGAGGGGACTCATCTTTTCGTGCTGTACCGTATTCAGCAGGGCTGCATCGCGGGCCGGTACGGTGTAGGTGAAGACGTTTTTCTTGTTTTCAGTGATGACCATGCCCTTACTGATGACCGTTTCGACGGTGAAGGTCCCGGGCTGGTCGATGAGGAGGATATCGGCATCTTTACCGGGGGCAATGGAGCCGACGCGGTCGTCGATTTCATAGGCTTCGGCAGCATTGATGGTGGCCATCTGGATGGCCGTCATCGGAGCGAGACCGGCAGCAATGGCCAGGCGGACCATGTTGTCGATATGGCCGGTCTTTAAGATGCCGCGGGCGTGGACGTCGTCCGAGCAGAAGCTGGTGTGGCGGGCGATGCCCGGGGCCCCTTCGGTGATGGCCCGGACGTTTTCCTTCAGGAACTTGGTGACTGCCGATTCGCGGATGATGGTGTGCATCCCTTTGCGGGCCTTTTCTAAAAATTCCTGATGATCGTAGCTTTCATGGTCGACGCGGACGCCGCTCATGAGGTATTCGTTGAGGTCCTTGCCGCGGGCCAGGGGGCTGCAGCCGAAGATGGGGCGATGGTATTTTTGAGCCAAGACCAAAGCTTCGAGGGTATCGGGATCCTTCGTTTGGACGGCTTCGCGGACGAGTTCCCAAATGCCGTAGCAGTTCGGGTTCTGGTGGTATTTGGCGTGATCCTTGGCCGTGACATTGTAGGCGATGGTCGATACGGGAATGGTGTACGGCGTTTTATACGGCAAGGCCCAAAAGACCTTCAAGGGCGAGGCGTCGATTTCTTCAAAAATCGGGCCTAAGCCGTCGACGCCGATGACGGAAATGTATTCGTCAAGGCCGCTTACGATGCTCGTCGTGCCGCAGGGAACGACGGCCTGGGCAAAGCGGGTCATGCTCATCTTACTGCATTCCACGTGGATATGGCAGTCGATGAGGCCCGGAGCCAAATACTTTCCCGTCCCGTCGACGGTCTTGGTGTCAGGGCCCATGTAGTCGGAAATATCACTTTCAACGGCGACGATTTTTCCCTTATACATGGCGACGTCAGCCTTATAATATTCGCCGGTGTTGACGTTTATAAGGGTGCCGCCGACGATGGCCAGGTCGGCCTTGATTTTGGCTGCGCCGGCATCGATATAGTCGGATAATAATTCTTTCGTAAGCATAGGGCTACCTCCTTAGAATTTAAGAATCGTCAAGGTATAGAGCAGGATCAGGAACAGGACGAACATGACCCAAATGAGGGGATTCAGTTCTTTCCGGCGGCCGGCAATGGTCATCAGAATCGGGTAAAAGAGGAAGCCGAAGGCGATGCCGTAGGAAATGTTAAAGGTCAGGGGCATGCCGATGATGACTAAGAAGGCCGGGAAGGCCGTTTCGAATTGATCCCAGTGAATTTCGCGGAGAGACGACGTCATGAGGACGCCGATGATGATCAGGGCCGGCGCTGTGACCTGGGCCGTAACGACCGACAAGAGGGGCGAGAAAATCATGCTGAAGCCAAAGAGAATGGCGACGACGATAGCCGTAAGGCCTGTCCGGGCACCGACGGCAATGCCGGCCGACGATTCAACGTAAGCGGCGGTCGGCGTCGTTCCCATGACGGCCCCGCCGAGCATGGACAGGGAGTCGGCCATGAGGGCTTTCCCGATGCGGGGCATCTTGCCGTCGTGCATGATGCCGGCCTGCTGGGCAAGACCGATCAGGGTTCCAGCCGTATCGAAGAAGGCGACCAGGAAGAAGATGACGACGACGGCCCACATCTGCGGGTCGGTGACGATGGCGCCCATGTTGGCGACGCCGACGCCAAAGGTCGGTTCCAGGCTCGGAGCCATGGAAATGATGCTGTCCGGCAAGGGGATGAGATTGGTGACAAGGCCCAAAACAGCCGTCAGGACGATGCCGTAAAAGATGGCGCCGGGAACCTTTTTAGCCATGAGCATGGCCGTTACGAAGATGCCGAAAATGGTCAGCCACGTCGTAGCGACCTTAAAGGAACCGATGGCGACCATCGACGACGGGTCGGCCATGACGATGCCGCCGCCCTGGAGGCCGACGAAGGAGATGAAGATGCCGATACCGGCAGCCATGGCGTACTTTAAGTCTTGAGGAATGGCGTCGATGATGATTTCACGCAGTTTGAATAAGGATACCAGGGTAAATAAAATGGATGCAATGAAGACGCCGCCCATGGCCTGCTGCCAAGGCATACCCATGGCCAGGACGATGGAATAGGTGAAAAAGGCGTTGTCGCCGAGGCCCGGAGCAATGGCGATGGGGTAGTTGGCCAAAAAGCCCATGAGCAGGCAGCCCATGATGGCCGATAAGGCCGTCGCCGTAAAGACGGCACCGGGATCCATGCCGGCATCGCCTAAGATGATAGGATTGACGAAGAGAATGTAAGCCATGGAGACGAAGGTCGTAAGACCCGCCAGGCATTCGCGCCGCACCGTCGTATTATGTTCAGATAAATGGAATAATCGTTCTAAAAGTCCGTTTGATTGAGGTTGGGACATGTTCGTTAAACCCTCCTTTAAGGAAAAATAGAATAGGCCCAATGACAGAAGCTGTCTTTTGGCACTCGGAACGAAAAATCGGCCTTGAAACAAAAAAAGAAATAGCCGAACATACGCCATTAGCGTACATAGCTATTTCTTTTGCCGAAGCCTCTAGCGCCACTAGAAGTCCTGTTATTGAATTTATTACCCGTTCATTATACCGACAACCGTCGGTATTTGTCAATGAAGGCTTTTCGGACGGCAGCGGGCCGGAATATCATAGAACCGACCGCCCCGGTATGGATCAATCGTCGGCTGCCGCCTCGGTCAGTACGGCCGTATCGGCAGGGTACTTGGCCTTGCATTCCGGGTAGTTGCTGCACGTCCAGTAGTCCTTGTGAGACAGGGTCCGTTTGTGCAGGTAGCCGGTGCCGCAGGTCGGGCAGAGGCGGATGACCGGTTTTCCGTCGTCGTCAGTGAAATCGGCCTTGCATTTTGGGTTTTCGCAGCGCCAATAGGGACCGAATTTTCCCTTCAGCTGATGAATTTCAGACTGGCATTTGGGACAATGATAGACCGGTTCCGGCATAACCTCCTTGACCGAACTTTCGATGACCGGCGGCGGTGTTTCCGGAGCCGTCTTGATTTCGGCGGGACTGGCGTCGAGATCCTTCTCTTTTTGATTGTATTCGGCGGGCTTGAAGCCAAAGAGAGGCGCCAGCAGGCAGTAAGGAATCTGGCTGCGCAGGGTCTGATAGTTGCTGACGGCCTGGTTATATTCCTGACGGCTTTCTTGAATCCGGAGTTCCAAGGCTTTCACGCTGTCCATGAGGGACTGATAGGTCTGATTCGACTTCAGCTCCGGATAAGCTGCGGCTAAGGCCTGGAAATTAGCGTTTTGACGAGACATGTTCGCCAGGCTCGCTTGCGTGAGGGTATTGCTTTCGCGTTGGCTGAACTGCTCGGCAATGACGTAGAGGTGATAGAGCGTCGCTTCCCGCTGGGCCTTATACGTCGAAATATCGGCCAATGCCTTGCGGACGGGCTCGCGAGTGCGTCCGAGGGTATTGTAGATGTGAATCAAATAGCGGAGGACCCAGATGGCGATAAGGATTTCGCCGATGGTCTTCAAAATATCGAACATAGAAACCTCCTACTTGTCTTCCAAATCCCAGTCGTAGTGCTGCATTACGAGCTGCGTAATGATGACGTCTTCCGGGTCAAACTCGGGATGCTCTGTATAATCGACGGGCTGCGGACGGCTGCGGTCGATGGGCTGGGGAATGTTGTAGGCAATGCTTAAGGAATATCCCGAGCGGCTGCTGGTATCCCAGGTGTAGATGATTTGCTTGGCAAAAGCACTTCCGTTGAGCTGTCCGTCGAGATAACGAGAGCCCGTCGGACCTTTTCCTAAGGCTTTGGTCATATTGTCGGCTGCCAATTTAAAATCCGAAAGGCCTTCCTGCATGATGGTTGAGACGTCATCGGGCTTCAATTTTTTTACGTCATCCGATTTGACGGTCATCTTCAGTATAGCGGAATAATTGCCTAAAGGCCGGCCCTTTTTAAAATCAGCCTCCAGGGCTTCGCGTTTCATGACGTAGGGCACCGTGTCGTGCTTTTCAGAGCGGCCGTAAGTGTGGACAATGCCGATTTGGCCATTGTCGTAAGCTTCTAAAATACTTGGCAGCTTCCACATCTTGGTCTGCGTCGAGTTATTATAGTTCCAACCGGTAACGCCGGAAAAATTCTTTTTGAATTCTGCATCCGACATGCCGAGGTACATCGTATAGACGTTGGACGGATTGCGGCTTATGACGTCGGCTTCCTTGGTCAGATCAAGGGCAAAGCCGGTCATTCCCGTTACGGTCAAAAGGCCTGCAAAAAGGCCGGTACAAAAAACTTTCTTCCACTTCATCAAAACGCCTCCTTTAGAAAATCCCTATGGGAAACAGTCTTCACTTCAATAGTAAATAAATTATCAGATCTGAAAAACAATCCATATGTTACAAATTCGACATGCGACATAAAAATCCTTCTCTCCGAAACTGACGAAAGGTGTCAAAATTTTCTAAGCAACGCCTTGCCCGGACTAAACTCCATGCTGTAAGCTGTAAGTATCAAAGCGACTCAGCCATTGAAAAGGAGGTCATGCACCATGTTTATTATCAGCGAATACTTGAATCCGGAAAACATTCCTCAGGACCAGGCAGAATCTTTATTTCAGCAGCATGTGGAATGGTTTACCAAACATTTTAATCTGGGACATTTCGTCCTCGTCGGGCCCTACATCGATATTCCTAAGGCCGGCATCATGCTGTCCAACCTGACTTCGCGGGAAGAACTTGACGCCATCCTCGCCGAAGACGTGTTTGCTAAGGACGACATGGCTCGCTATGAAGTCCATGAATTTAAAGCGGCCATGGTATCTACTATAAAGCCGGAATAAAGGTAGGCAGTCATCACCGGTATTTCCTAACAGCCCTGTTTCATCGTCATCAAAATGATGGTGGAGCAGGGCTGTTTTGCGTCTGTCTCTTGTCTGAAAGGGCTGATTTTATAAAGCTCGGCGTAGTGTTTAGGTCGATTCCTTGTCTTCATCACAAAATGATTTATAACTGGTTTGCATGACCCCATACTCTTATATTAAAAAAATATCATAGAAATATTGTTAAAATGTGTTAACTATGACAGAATTAGGACAATTAATATGTTATACTAGAAAGAAAGCTATACAAATATTCGCCCTTAATTAATTTATAATGTGTTATATAATGCCTGCTATTTTAAACAAAATTTATAAAATGGGACTATTTTGTTTTATTTATGAATTTTATATAGAAATATAACATAAATATGTATACAGTATTTTGCTTTTAATAAAGGCGGGGCGAATGGAAGGGAAGGATGTCATCATGTCATTTGCATTTCAAAAGAACCGCAAGGTCCTTATCGGTCTTTCCGCGGTCTTAGTCATTCTTATCGGAGCCTTGTTGTTTTATTTTCTCTATTGGGTCAAGACACCGGCTTATTCTTTAGGACTTGTCCAAAAGTCGATAGAAAACCACGATTTGCCGACCTTTAGACGCCATGTTGATTTGAAGTCTTTATACAGCCGCGGCTTCGATGACCTCATGCAGGAAAGCTTGGGCGAGGACGCGTCCAATGCCTTTGTGTCCGGCATCGTCGCGGCCCTCAAAGAAAACATGATTCAAACGATGATCACCGAAACCGAGAAATACGTCGAAACGGGGAATTTTGAAAAGCCGGCCCAAAGTGGTGGCAAGAATCAGGCTTCGATTCAGGAAGTCAGCCAGAAATTAAATACGCCGGATCTCGAGTATTCCGGAGTTAAAAGCACGCAGATAGACGGCAACATTGCCATCGTGACCCTTATCCTCCACGATAAGAAGGTCGACAAAGACTTTGACCTGAAAATCAAAATGCGGGCCATTGACGGAGGCGAATGGCAGGTCGTCGAAGTGGCCAACTTAATCGAATTCATGCAGGAACAGGAAAAGGCGACGCAGGAAAAACTGGCTGAAATCAATGCCCCGGTCAAGAAAGAAATGGACGCTGCCTTCGACGTATCCAATCGAATCGCCGGCAGTATCGTCAGTCAGAATTCCTTCTTCCCGTCCCATTATATCCGCTTCCAGATCGGTTATACCCTGCCGACGCCGGATAAAAAGGTGAGCTCCGTCATGGGTTATCTGAACGTTAAGGATAAAGACGGAAAGACCGCTGTCACCCTTCCCGTCCAAATCGATAACATCGATAAAAATTACACCGCTTCCGATTACAGCAGCGATAAGATTTGGACCTTTGACAGCGAAAGCGAAAAATCCTTGAATCCCTTCATCGATAAGGAAAAGAAAATCTACACCGATGGTCTCAATAACTATACCTTAGAATTCACCATCCAAAAGATGACCTTTGCCGACGGAAAGGTCCTTGAATTACAGGACAAATTATAGCTTAGCAAAAACAACATAGATGGCTGCTGTGAAGAAAGCCAATCTGATTCATATAGCTGATTACCAATCCCATAATACTAATAATCATGAGAGAGGAGACGTTTATTATGAATAGGATTTATAAGGTTATTTGGAGTCATGTAAAACATCGATATGTCGTCGTGTCCGAATTGGTTCGAAGTAGCAGAAAACAATCGGGAGGCCAAGTCACCAAGAAAATGGCAACCGTTCTCGCCGTGGTTGCTCTGACGGCTGGCACCGGTGGTATGGCAGACGCCGCCACCAACGGAAGCTGGACGACGGCAACTGATTCCAATGGCAACTTCACAGCCCACATCGACACGGAAAATACGATGGGCGGTGGAGCGAAGGATAACACCGTTGTCGGGGACGGTAATAAAGTACATACCGCTAATAATGATATTATCGGTGATGAAAATGAATTAGGTATAGATACTGGAAGTAACTATGTTATCGGTGATGGAAACACGATTTCATCATTACAATCCTCATGGATTATTGGTAATGATAATAAATTATTTACCAATGAACCTCTTGGTTATTGGGACTATCGTAACTCACTAATTCTGGGGAGTAGAAATACATCGGCTGAAGAAATCAATAGTACAATTTTAATTGGCAATGATAACAAAGTAACTTCGTATATAGCAGACTCCGTAGCAATTGGTAACGGTATGGAATTCGGCTTCAACACAAATGAGTCAGTTATTATCGGGTATAAGGCAAAAAATGGCCCATCCTTAGAAGAAGCTGAACAAATTTCGACATCGCCGGGCAGTAACTATTCAATCGTTATCGGGTCTGAGGCTAGTAATAAATCGCCTGCTAGTATTGTAATTGGTGCGTGGTCTAAAATGGGCAATGATAGTGATGGTTCAGGCAGAGGCATCGTTATAGGCCCGGGTATTGCCATCGGAGATAAATCAGAGGACTCCATTGCTATAGGTTCTGGTAATACTAAAATTAATGATGAAGCAGATGAAGGCATCGCGATAGGTAAAGATGTAACAATCGGAACTGAATCGGATCACGCTATTGCTATTGGGGGCATAAAAGCGAGTGTTGGTAACGATTCTTCGCATAGTATGGCTATTGGGTCTTTTTCAAAGGTTACGGATAAAGTATCGTATGGCTCAGCGATTGGTTATGGAGCATCAGTTCAGAGTTGGTATGCTGTTGCTCTAGGTGATTATGCATCAATCGAAGGGACATCTAATGACTCCCTTGCTATTGGGCATAAGGCGAAAATTGATTATTCAGCACAGAAGACGGTTGCTATTGGCAGCGAGTCTCATATTGGAACTGAGTCTGATGACAGTATTGCTATAGGTGTTAAGTCTAATATAGGTACAGGCTCTGATGAGAGTATCACTATTGGGGCCAATACTACGCTTAATGATGAGTCCGATGGTTCGATAGCATTGGGTGCAAATTCAAATATTAAAGGCTTTAATAATATCGCGATAGGCTATACCGCACAAGTCACAGATGATAATGAAGATGTTGAACAAGCAATTTCTTTAGGATATAAAGCTAACGTTAACGGTACATATAGTACCGCGATAGGGAGTGAGGCTTCTATCATAGATAATGCTAAAGAGACATTGGCTATCGGGTATAAAACAAATGCTAACGGTTCGTATGGTGTGGCCTTGGGCGGGGAATCTATAATCACCGGTGGAGCTACATATGCGACAGCCGTAGGGCATAGCGCTCAATCAGGCAGTGAAGGAGCAACTGTTATAGGTGCAAAATCCACTATTGGTAAAGAATCCAATTATTCTTTTATCGGTGGTTATGATTCCTCTGTGCCGGATAATGTTTTTGGTGCGACTGTCGTAGGCTCTAAGGCCAGTGCAAAATATGACTATACAACTGCTATCGGTGCATGGAGTAAGGTTGAAGCTGATACTGACTATAGTGTGGCTTTGGGGAGTTTTAGTGAAGTAAAAAAAGGTAATTTGTTTACTCGTAAAAAGTTGAAAAACTTCAAAGAAAAACTTGGCGATTTTTATAATGCAAAGTGGAATATTTCAGCCGCAGACGGTGACAATGGTGTTGTTTCAGTGGGTACTCCCGGTGATAAACGACGTATCATTAACGTGGCTAAAGGGCGAATTAGTCCCAACTCGTCAGATGCTATTAATGGTAAGCAGATTTATTACTTAGCCAACGATTTAACGGCTCAAATTGCAAATGCCGGTGGGGTTGTTTCTGCCGGGACCAATATAGCATCTGTTGGTACTGAAAAAGATGAAACCAGCGGTAAAACGGCATATATAGTTAATGCGGAAAATGCCAGTGTCAGTGTAGATGATAATTTTGTTTTAACACCTGCAACTGATAAAACTACGAATATTACCGATTACAACATTAAGTTGAATGATATTGTCACAGTTGGCTCTGCCGAAGGCAAGAAAATTAAAATAGATGGGGCTGTAGGTCATATTACCGGCTTGACCAACAAGACTCTCGATGTTTCCGACTTTGCTATGGTTGGTCGTGCTGCAACGGAAGAACAACTCAAAGCCGCTATGGGTGATATGAAAGCGGATCAACAACTTCGAGACCAGCATCTCGTTGCCAATCCCGATGGAGGTAATTATATCGTTGATGATAAAGGGGAAGTAACCTTAAAAATAAAAGGTGTCGATGAAGACGGGAATGCCACATATACCGATGTCGTTATTGAAGATGTGGCGTCGAAAAAGAAATTCGATGAAATCGTCGGTGACGGTCAGTATTTTGATAATGAAACCGGCAAAGGCAATGTCGTCAATAACGATATGAATGTCACCGAAGCTATTGAAGCCCTGGACAAGGCCGTCGATAACGCTGCAACAGAAGCCGGAAAGCATCGTACCGTTTCTGCCGGTAACGGCATTAAAGTAGAAAAAACGGAAGCCACGGACGACAAGGAAGCGGACTATAACGTATCTCTTGCCAACGACATTACTTTGACGGGCGACGACGGAACCAACACGATTCACATCAACGCCAATGATGGCAGTATCACGGCTTCTCAAAGTATTGCCGTCGGTGAAAATACGTATATCACAACAGACGGCATCAATGCCAACAATCAAAAAATCACCAATGTCAAAGCCGGTGAAGCCGATACGGACGCCGTCAATGTGAGCCAGCTCAAAGGCGTTCAGCAGCAGGTTGCCCAGAACAGCCTGGCCATTAACCACTTGGACAATAAGGTCAATCAACTGGACAACCGCATCGATGAAGTTGGTGCCGGTGCTGCCGCCTTAGCAGCCCTTCATCCGCTCGATTTTGACCCCGATGACAAATGGGATTTCTCCGCCGGTTACGGCAACTACCGCGGTGAAAACTCGGTAGCCGTCGGTGCCTTCTATCGTCCTAATGAAGACACCATGTTCAGCGTCGGCGGAACCGTCGGCAATGGCAACAACATGGTGAATGCCGGCGTATCCATTAAGTTTGGTCAGGGCAACAGCATTTCCACGTCCCGCGTAGCCATGGCTAAGGAAATCAAAGACCTGCGCCGTGAACTGGAAGCTATGAAGTCAGCCATGCTCGACTCCAATGCCGGCCGCAAAATCGATACATCGAAGCTCCAGCTCTTCCCGGACGTTCCCCAGAATCACTGGGCGTATGAATACGTCGCCACCCTGGCCGGAAACGGCATGATTCATGGCTATCCTGACGGAAGATTTGACGGCGACCGCCCCATGACGCGTTATGAATTTGCCGCCATGCTGTATCGGGCTATGGTCAACGGAGCCACCCTTTCGGACAAGATTCTAACTGAATTTGCTCCTGAATTAGAACGGTTCACCGTCGACACCGTTCATACCGACAAAGACGGCAACCCGACGGTAGAACGGGTACGTGCTGCGAAACGTAAATAAGTTATGAAAGGTTTTTCAAAATCATAAGAACGTAACATAGAGACACTCCCTTTGAAGCGGATAGATACCAGAGGTTCCGGCAAGCGTCTTCAAAGGGAGTGTTTTCTTTATATATTGTATAATGCTATGACATCGGATTTATCATAACTCAATAAAACTTACGAATATAGGCCGACTGTAAGTTTCGCAAGAAAGCTTTACGGACATATGAAAAAGGAACTCAAATAAGCTCAATTTCTTGGCAGGATTATATAGAATAAGTGTAGAAATTATAACATATAGAAATGTTCGATTTTTGCACGCTATCATAGGAAGGGGACTTAGCATGTCAGAATTATCAACCTTATTAGCGAATCAGCAAGGACTGCTGGAGAGATTGAAGGGTTTGGATGGGGTCGGAGAAGGACGGAAAAAAGATGAAATTGCTGCCGTGAAGGAGAAACTTCAAGTCATGAACGGTGAAGCGAATCGGCTATATAATGACAGCCGCAACATAATTTTAGACGCCATCAAAAAGCAGCGCTGGTTCTTCATTAAAAATAAGCCGAAGGTCTTCTTTGACAGAGATACAGGATATCTATGGGCCAATCTGAAGCACTTCCCTTGCTGTAAAAAGGGTGGGGGCGGCGATTATGCCAAACGCGAAGCCGAAAGGGTCGTTCAAGCCTTTGATGGCGACGGCTATGCGGACTGGAAATTGCCCCTCTTTGATACGCTTAGAGCCATTATTTCAGACCCATCCTTTCCTTTTCGAGAGGGGGGTGGCGATCGTATATTAAATCGTCGTTATTGGCTCTATCGAACTGGTGATACAATACGAGGCGTTGACCTCGACAAGAATTTTTATCCCTTTAACACTGACAAAGGTAGTGTAATTCCCTATAGTCCTATTCTCGTCGCGGGTTCAACCTATAAAGACGACGTTGCGGTCGATAACAAGGCTTATACAGAAAAAGAACGCCTCCAATTTACGCTGGATCTCTTTGTACGACATGGACTGCAACCCATCTTTACGGATGATTCCATTACGGAATTATACCATCAGGTATACTTTGAAACACCGAACTTGATGGCGGATTTACAGGATCGCATTGGGCAGATTAGTGCGCTTATTCCCTTGTCAGAAACTTTCGACTATCATGATATGCTGGGCGATTACGATGTGTCGGCTATCGACACTTCGCTTATCCAGTACTATACGGCAATCCAGCGCTGGATTGGGACGCTGCTGGAAAAATTAGACGAATACGAAGGCCTGAAGGACGACATTATACGCGAGTTCAACGTCATCAGTCTGACCTTGTCCCGAAAATACGAGGCCGATCCCCATCTGACTGCAGATGAAAATGCCTTGCTGGAAAGGCGGCAGCACTTCTTCTGCCAGCGTTTCTCCCTCGATATGAATCAGGTCAAGGAAAAATTAATCTCCGTCAAGGAACAGGCCGATGCATTGGAAGAGCGGCTCGACGACTTAGATGCCGATGAGCAGTCCCTCACGGCTTGGGCCGCCTTGGATGCGGAACCCCGACCATCTTTTTCCTTCATTGCTGAAAATACGGCTAAGATCATAAAAAAGGCCTTGCTCAAAATTGAATATTTTGAAACCCATAAGGAATTAGTCCAAGAAGCTATCGCTTTGTGGCAGTCTTGGAGCGATGATTACCGGGTATTCAAATCGACGCGGCGTCAAGAACTGCAGCACCTCTGCGAAGAGGACGACATCGAAGCGGAAGTTTGGAGCGCGTGGTACAAGGACTGGCAGAGCCTTCGCCGAAAAATTGAAGAAGGGATGGAACCCCTCGTTGCCTGGAGCTTGAAAGAATTGGTCCTAGATGAGAAGAATGAATTCGTCCAAGGAAAGCTGATGGACCAACTGGCAGCCTATAAACAGCAAATCGACGACTTCTTCTTGAAAGAACGGAAGGGTATCTATCAGAAATATGCATTTCAGCCTGGCGGAGACCTGCAGGATAAATTTGCTGCTGAAAATGACTTATACAAGCGGACCCTGGCTTTTCAAGAGGCTGTTTCCAAGATTCTCTTTTCCTGCCCAAAAAGCGAAGACCGAATCACCATCTTGAAATGGGCCTATCCTTTGTGGAACCTTCAGATCGATGCGGTTCTTCAATTTGTATCCGACTGCAGCCTGGACCAGATTTCTGAAAAAGTACTGCATGAATTTGCCGATTTGAAGAAGCGCAATTATGCTGCCTTCTTAAACGATGTCGCGGCATACAGCAAGGCCCAGAAAGAACGGGAAAAGCAGTATGATTCCCTGATGTTCAAAATGCGTAAGGAATTGGCATCAAATGTCTATCAAAAGTGAGGCGATATTTTGGTACGCAGATTTATCAGGAATGACGGCGTATTCCCTATATTTGTACTCGGTACATTCATTAGTTGCGAGTCTGAAAAATGGGAATGCCGGCGCCCCGTCAAGGGCGACCATATCCGGGTCAAGCGCTATGACGGTCTCTATGCTCATCACGGCATCTATGTTTCAGACGAGGAAGTCATCCATTTTACCGGTACCGGCGACGACAGCGTCCTTGATTGGTCCCAGTGCCGCGTTATCAAGACGTCGCTGGCCCGTTTTCTTGCCGGCGGTACGCTGGAAGTGAAGGACTATACGGATGACGAGTTCAGTGATCTCTATGCCGTTGAGCAAATTGTCCAATATGCCCGATTTTGTTTGGGTGATTCTGGATATCATCTTATCTTTAATAACTGCGAGCATTTTGCCAATGCCTGCACCTTGGGGGCTTATCGGAGCCATCAGGTGGAGCGATTCTTTTCCGGCAGGATGCCCAATGAGGAGGAAGAAAGTATGGGATTTTTCAGTTCAGTCGGTAATTTCTTTAAAGGGCTTTTCGGCGGCAGCAGCGAAAGAACGACTCATTCCTATAATTACGAACCGGACAAGGTCAAGATTGCCGAAATTGAAAATAGGACAAGGGTAAAATTGGCCCAGCTTAAAAACGAGCGAGTAGATCTGAGTAAACAAATCGAGAGCTCAACGAAGGTGAAATTGGCCCATCTTGAAAACGAACGGGTAGACCGGATTAAACAGGCACGAATTGAAATCCTGCAGTATGAAACCCAATCCCAACTGGCGCTGAAAGAGGCTCAGGTACGAGGCTTCCAAAGAGTGGCTGAGACAATCACGGAAATGCAGAAGCAGCTCAATGACATTGCCCAAAAGCGATTGCTTATCCTTGAAAAAGGCTCCTTATCCGTCATTCATGACGTCGAAGTCATGTACGATCAATTGAATGAAAAAATTAATCGGGACAACGATATCTATAATACTGAAAAATTACCGAAGCTCTTAGATATCTTAGCAAAATATGAGAAGGATTCGCCGGCCTATGCCTTGTATCAAAAGCGGATCGACGACGATACGGTACTCCATATGGAGCATATCTCTTTACAGTTTAAAACGATACAAGAGCGGCAGAACCGAATCGTCGACAGCATCTTAGCCGATAAGAATAAGCTCATCGATCAGGCTAACAGCATTACCCTTGAAATGTTGACGCATTTAAACCAGCAAATCATCAATCTGGAAGAAAAAAACATCCCCAATTTGACTGGCGGACAGGACAACTTGCTGTCCCATAAGGACCCCTTGGCCTTGTCAGAAAAGAAAGAGCCCGTCGATTCAAAAGATATAGAAGCCATCGATGGCGATTCGGTGTAGCCCGGAAAGACTGATGAAATAAAAGGGAAGTGAAGCTATGAAGCATATCATGCTGTTGTTTTTACGAGAAGTCCGGCTCAATCGGGACCGCAGCCTATCCGTTTCTCCCTATACGCTTCCTGATGGAACGGTGATTGACTGTGTTCAGCCTCAGGAAGCGGCTCTTCGCCGGACGGCCGCTTCCTTACAGCAACAGGGGGAACCGCTAGACTGCCTGTTCTACTTTTCAACCAAGGAGACACAAGAGACGATCCGATACACTGATGCCGCTGGCCAAGAAAGATGCCTGACCCATGAAGCCCTGTTTCTTGAACGGATACGTCCCTTCGCAGCCCACTGTATCGGCATCGAGTACGATGAACAGAGCCCGACGGCGGAAGGCGTCCGCCCAGTCCTTGACATGACCGACACGATCCGGTCCTTTCTGAAAGAAAAGGGCTGGCAGCCGGAAGACGTCGAGATTTACGCCGATGTTACCGGCGATTTTTGCCATGCCTCGATGATGCTGTCAGTCGTGCAGCTCTTGAAATACTACGGCATCCGGACGACAGCCGTCCTTTCTTCCGACAGTCATGAACAGCCAATCGAAAACGTAACCGACATCTACCGCCTGTTCAACCTCATTTCCGGAACCGATGAGTTCCTCAACTTCGGCAGTACCCGTGAAATCACGGCCTATATGGAAGAATCGGAACAGACGGCGGAAACGGCGGCCTTACTCCAAGCCATGCGTGATTTTACCGATGCCGTGCGAATCTGCCGGACCGGGAAAATTGCACCCCTGGCCAGAAGGCTTCAGACAGCCTTGAAGGCTTTTGAAAAGGCCGGGGCCGTCTCCCTGCAGGAAAAAATCTTCCTGCGTATCCTGACCTTCTTTAAAAGGGAATACGGGTCCCTCCTGAAGGGAAAGGTGACCCACCTCGATATCATTCGCTGGTGTGTCGAAAAAGGCTGTCTTCAGCAGGCTGTGACCTTGTGCAGCGAATGGATTCCCGGGATCATCGTAGCCCGGCATATCTTTTATCCGATTCGTCCTGATATTCAGAACACATGCAATCAAATGAGAAAAAAGTATCAGACTTGGGAGCATTATTTTATCAATACCTATATGCCTAAAAATTTGCGTAGGCAGACGGCCCTTCCCGATGAGGAAGAGGCTTGGCGTAAGGTCCTCTTCCTTTTTGGACAGAATGAGCCGACCGATCGCATTTCGAAGCACTATCCTGAAGCGACGGCCAAACTGAAGCCGTTGTTAGATGACTTGTTTATCGGATCGAAGTTACTGGCGGATATGAAAAAAGCAGGAATCGATCCTTTATCGATAAGGAGCATTTGTCCTAAAACGTATGCTGTCCTCCGTTCCATGTACCTTACGGATAGTAATGTATCGTCATCGATCCTATCGGAAGCGACATATTTCAGTCGCCGCAGACTGAAACATATATGCAATTATTTAGCCCACGCATCGTCGGAAGTGCTTTTAAAGTTCATTCCTGTGGATGTGGTACCGCCGGAAAATATGGAAGGGTACATCCCCGTTCCTATGGGAGATGTACCGAGACTTTATCGTGCCGAAGCGGCGTGGAATATTCGGCAGAAACAGTATGTGAGAATGATGAATTACGGGATCGTTCAATATCGGCCTTCGATGAAAGACGCCTTGGAGATTTTGTGCTACTACTTCAAAATCCGGGTAGAAGGTAATCATATTCATCATATCAACGCCGAAGATACCCTGTCGACACGGGAGGTTACAGACTTAATATCGGGACTCTTACGGAGATTGGATGGCCGCCCTTAGCCGACGGTGATTTTATCCGACTGAACTTGAAAAATCGGCTTAACTGACTGATAGAGACGGGATGTGACTCATTTGACAAGAAAAATCGGAAAAAGTATACTAAACATAAATAAGCGTAATATCTTGGCCGAAGGAAAACCGCATGTGATTCCAATCTCAGAACGAGGACGGGGGCCAGCATCGTATTACAAAAATCCCCGTAAGGGGGCTGAAAAGACCTCCCGATGTAGGAGCCGCTTCCTATGTCCGGAGGTTGTCGTGTCTTTATTTAGCTTGAAGAAGGGAGTGAAGGGCTATGGGAGCGTCCTTTACGGATGACATTATCCTGATAGAAGAGCGATATACCTTTAATTTCTCCGATTGCACTATTACCAATCTTAAAGGCTTGGCCGGGAATGCATCCTTTAAAGAAGTCTGCGAAATATTTCCTCGTCCTCAAATAACCTACACGGATAAATGGAATCGGATCGAAATAGCCTCCGGTGACAAAAAGACAATGGCTCATATCTATGACCATCGAATCGATTTTATCTATGTGTACGATGAACCGCAGGTCGAGGAACATGGTCTCTTTGGCCGGGTGAAGGAAATGCGGGTCCGGTCATTTTTTAAGGCATTTCGAAATCGCCTCATGGCAGAAGACGTATTGGAATTCGGACCGCCGGACGTAAAAGCAATCGTTGCCGAGCCTCTTGGCAGCAATGAAGGGCGGCATACGCCGGGGCATCACGTCTATACGATCGATTTTAAATGATGTTCTGCGAATGTCAGCGTGTCGTCTGCAGCTAAGGGGGCGACGCATATTGAGGAAGCGACTTCGCTGATTTTGACAGTCCGTGACGACGATGGCTGAAGCCGGGACCATACCGTAAAGGGGAGTGAATCGATGAAGCATATCATGATGCTGTTTTTAAGCGAAGTCCACTTGAATCCCGACCGTACCTTATCCTTTTCTCGTTATAAGAACCCTGACGGGACGATGATATATTGCGTTCAAACGAACGAATCAGCCGTTCGCCGGACTGCCGACTTATTACAAAAGCAGGGAGAGCGGCTGGACTGCCTGTTCTACTTTTCAACGAAGCAGACACAGGAAGAAATCAGCTATATCGACGAAGTCGGCGATGAGCGTACGATGACTCATGAAGCCTTGTTTCGCGAGCGGGTGCAATCCTTTGCCGCCCACTGTATCCGCATCGATTACGATGAACGGAGTCAGACCGAGGAAAGTATTCGCCGGGCCCTCGAGATGGCCAACACCATCCGTACCTTTATAGAAGCACAGTCGTGGCAGCCGGAAGACGTCGAACTCCATGTCGATGTTACCGGCGGCTTTCGCCATGCGTCGATGATGCTGCTGTCGGTCATGCAGCTCTTGAAATACGGCGGCATTCGGACGACGTCCGTTCGTTATTCCAACCGCCATGAGCAGCAAGTCGAAAACGTAACCGACATCTACCGTATGTTTAACCTCATCTCCGGCGCCGATGAGTTCATCAATTTCGGCAGCACCTGTGAAATCATGGCCTACATGGAAGGGGCGAAGCAGACGGCGGAAACGAAGATGCTGCTGCAGACGATGGGCGATTTTACCGATGCCGTCCGCATCTGCCGGACCGGGGACATAGCCCTCCTGGCTAAGGAACTCCAGGAAGCCTTGAAGAACTTTGAACAGGCCGGTGCCGTCTCTTTGCAGGAAAAAATCTTTCTGCGCATCTTGGAAGTATTTAAGTCGGAGTACGGCTCTCTCCTGAAAGAAGATTTTACCAACTTCGATATCATCCGCTGGTGCGTCGAAAAAGGCTGCCTTCAACAAGCCATGACCCTGTGCAGCGAATGGATCCCCGGTGAAATCGTGGGCCGGCATATCTTTTATCCTGTCAAAGATTCCATCATCGCCGAATGTAATCGGCAAAAGGCGAATTACCAGACGTGGCAGCAGTATTTTTTGAACGACCTTACCGTCGGCCAGGGGGAAGAGAAAGAAGCCTCGAAAGAAGACCATGAAGCTCCCCAAAAAGAAGAACGATCGGAACAAACGGATCGGGAGAGACGGGAACAGAGAAAGCATACCATGGTCCGAGTCTTTGAATGCACGGGCAAGTTTTCCTCCGTCTCGAAGTTTTTCTCCGATGAGGCCGAACCCTTTAAGCCCTTGCTGGAAGAATTGAATGCCTGTCATCGCGCTCTCTACGACCTGAAAAGAGACTTGCTGACATTGGGGCAATTAAAAGAAAAATTGCCAAGAATCTATACGACTTTATGGGCCATGTACCGCCAAGCTGCAGAAGATCCGGACTTTACTCGGACTGCAGAAGACTACTTCAAAACCCGTGAGATGGGAGATGTCTATGAGTTTCTGAAAATGGCACCGTATGAATTGTTTCAGATTCTGCTGCAGTCTCCTGAAGGGGGCGAAGATGACCTGCCTTCTGAAGGGATTTCAGCTGCTGAAACGGTAAAAACCACCCCATCTTCGACAGCCGATGAAACTTTGGGAGACGACGTGATTTCGGCGGATCATGAAAATTCGGAAGATGATGTGATTTCTGAGAAGTACCGGCTCGATGAAGCCTTAGAAAAGGGCGTTCTGCCGGGGAGTAACGAGCCGTCTGAGGGCTATATTTTCGGCATCTACTGCGAGGATGACAATTGGAACAATCGTCAAGCCAATTACTTACGACTGATGAACCATGGCGAAGCTGGCTATGTGCGGCCGGTCCGAGCGACCTTGGAAATCCTTTACAACTACTGGCAAATTCGTATCGAACGGAACAACATCAACCACGCCAACGACCAGGGATCTTTGTCGATAGAAGCCATGAAAGACCTGATTCTCGATTTGCTGCGGCGAATGAAAAACATCGCAGAGCGTGAATAGGGAGAACCGTCGGAGTTTGACAATTGACCAGAAATGAAGGAAATACGTTAGCCGAAATAAAACGATTTTGGTGGGAAAAAACGCCGAGGTTTGAAAATTGAAAAAAGGGTACCCCCATAGGTTTGAAAAAATCTCCTGTGGGCCCGCTCTGGGCGCGGGTACTGGGGGACAGAGTCGTATTTTACCCAAATCCCCGGATTTAATTAGACTCTTTTTAGAAAAAAGAGTTTGTACCATAGGGGACTGAACAACCTCTGGATATAGGAGCTGATTTCTATGTCTGGAGGTTATTTTACGATTGACATTTTGTTGCAAACAGGATATACTGATTTAAGCCGAATGATTGACTGTTTAGGCGCATGTTTTAGAACTATTACAAAGAATGGTTCTATACGTGCGCCTTTTTTGGTTCTATAATAAATGTTGGGGTCTTGTGGACACTCCTGTTCACAAGGCCC
>NZ_UQBH01000006.1 GCF_900539295.1 uncultured Megasphaera sp. | reverse complement strand
CACGTCCATTCGCGGTGGATGATTTAGTTGGCACCCCAATATTTGACAAAGAGCCAGAAAACAATTTTAATACAATTAAAAGTATAAATAATAACAAATACGTGTAGATTTATAATTCGATATGATTTACAATGTAATTAGATAAAAAAGTTCCGATATTTTAATGTTTACAGTGGAGACGAAACTATGAAAAAAGAGAGAAAAACGGTACTACGAGCTTGTATTCTGACCATGTTGATGGCTATGCCCGTCACCGGAGTCTGGGCGGCAGAAGATTATCCCTTGTCCGGTGATAAAATCGGTGGTGAATACCATATTGAGGGGCGAAACAACGCCATTTTTTTTAGACAGTCAAGAGATGTTGAGGCCGTGGATGATGTGATTATCTCTAATACGGAGGCTGCGGACGGAGATACCACCAACGATACGAACCGGTCTATTATTGGAGCTACGGATGGATCTAACAAGGTTTTTACCCTCGATATGAAGGGGCATAGCCTTATTTCCGGAGACTACGGCTCGTTTGTCAATTTAACCGAGGGGAAGAATAATAAGATTATCGTTAAAAATGCAAAAAATATCGTCAGCACGTCTCATCTCTCTCATGATATCCATGCTACCGGAACGGGACATGTCATTTCCTTAGAGGCTGCGGAAGATATTCGCTTAACCAGAGAAGATACGATTGAAGACAAATATCCTATCATTTATTGGGGCGGTGATAATGACCTTTCCTTATCAGCCGGGAACAATATTGTCATGAACAATAAAGATGACGTCGTTATGGTTTATGTTGAGAAGCAAGGGAGGGCGCATCTCGTTGCCGGCAATGACATTATTTTTAATAGCGATGGGAATCCTAATGAAGTAAATGGCCATCAAGCCGTGATACATATCGAAGCCGGTCGTGACATTATCCATTATCAAAATCATGAAAACAGCAACCCCGTTTATTATTTGGGGGATGAGACGGAGGCTCACGTCAAGGCCGGCCACGACCTGATTATAGACAGTCTCTACTCGACCAATCTGTTTAATGTCAAGAACGGCTCTTCGGCAGACGTCGTGGCAGGCAATGATATCATCTTTAAGGTGAAGACCTTGGCTTTGACTCCCAGTGCTTACAGCATGTATGGTTCGTCTCTGTCTCTGAGAAGTCGTAATTTTTTTAGCAATGCCCAGCGAACCCTGCGAACCCGTGACGATTCGCAATTGACGGTCCGGGCCAATCATGACCTCATTTTTGACACGCCGGGGGCTATTGATGAGCTCAGTATGATTGCCGTGAATGCCAGGAGTACAGCTGACGTCTCAGCCGGTCATGATATGGTGCTAAAGATTGGCGTCGCAGCCCCTAACGTCCATGTCGATACAGGCGGCAAGGCCAATTTGACGGCCGGTAATGATATGATTCTTTCGACGGCCGGCAAAGATGGGGAAAATCCCCTCGAATCCAATCTCTATGCCGACGACGGCACGATTACGGCGAAGGTCATTGACGGAACCCTGTCCATTTCAAATGATGGTGCCGTCGGTGCCTATGCCGATAACGGCGGCAGCATTACCCTCGAAGGTCCCGTCGTCATGGAAGTCGGGCATGGTGCCGTAGCCGCCAATGGCGGGAAGATCCATTTCAATGGACCTTTGACGATTCGCAGTAGCGGCACGGCTTTACAGGCTGTCGACGGCGGCGTCATCGAGGCGACCGCAGAGGATTCGGCTAAATACATTGAAGGCCATATCGTGGCCGACAATGGTTCTATTTCTCTCGATTTGAATAAGGCCGGCTCGTACCTGACCGGGACGACGACCGTGTCTGATGGCGCAGACATTGCTCGTGCTGCTTATCGCAATCGAGCAGCAGACGGTACCGATGAAAGCACGGGGACGCTGGACTTGACCCTTCAGAATGGCACCGTTTGGAATGTAACTGGCGATAGCTCCCTGACTAACCTTACCAATAACGGCACCGTTAATATGAAAGACAGCAGCCGGACCGGTCAGCAGTTAACCGTCAATACCCTTTCCGGTGAGGGGACGCTGGCCATGGATTTGGACTGGCTGTCCAATCAGGGGGCCAAGAGTGCTACGGCTAACAGCGATTATGTGATCGTGACCGACAGTGCAACGGGAACGCAGACTGTAGTTGCTGATTCGTCGGCCATGAACCTCGATAAGATGGCCGTCAACGACCGCCTCTATGTCGCCGAACTCAATAACAGCGATGCCGTCCTCACCAGCTCCATTCAACAGCGCAATGTCAATCAAGGCCACCTCTATGATTACATCATCGGCCTGACCTATGAAACGACGGGCGATACGACAGATTGGTACTTCGGCTCCGTTGATAAGGTCGAAAGTAACGTCGTTCCGGCAGCTGTCGTACAGAACCGGACGCTCTTCGACTTTGCGACCAATATGGATACCCTCAATAAACGCCTCGGCGAAGCTCGTTATGCCGACGGTGAAGATTCGGGCATGTGGGCCCGCTGGACCTATCGTCACTTAGGACGCGACAGCTATGACGGCCACGGCAATCGCTTTGAACTCGGCTACGATGACGCCGACAAGCGAGACGACGGCAGTACCCTTCGCCAAGGCCTATCTTTCAGTTACCTCAAGAGTCAGACTTCCTTTGATGAAGGAAATGGGAAATACAAGGGCTATACGGGCAGCTTCTATCGGACCTGGCTGGGACAGAAGGGACATTACCTCGACGTCGTCGGCCGCATTGGAAAGATGAACGGCGAAGGGACGACGAGACTCTTCGACGGTGACGAATCGAAGAGCTCCTTCGGAACCTGGTACCAGCAGGCCAGCGTCGAATGGGGCCGCAAGAAAGCCTTGAATAATCAGTGGTACATCGAGCCTCAGAGCCAGCTCCAGTATACGCATATCAACGGATACGACTTCCGGACCAGTGACGGCATCCGCCAAGACTTCGACAGCATGAACAGTCTCATCGGCCGTTTAGGCTTCCGCCTCGGAAAAGACCTTGACGCCTATACATCTTGGTACTTCAAAGCCGACATCCTCCATGAATTTGCCGGCAATCGCACCTTTGACCTGAGTTCCGTGGATGGATTGGAACGCCTGCGCTTCGATAAGACCGACCACGATACATGGTACGACGTAGGTGCCGGCATCACGGCCGAACTGAGTCATGACAGAAGCCTGTGGTTTGAATTCGAAAGAACCTTCAACGGTTCCTATGGCCGCGATTGGGAACTCAACGCCGGCATGACTTGGCGCTTCCATTAAGGAAAATAAGGGAAACAATTGAATAAATAAACTATTATCCCCGATATCAGGCGAAATACCTTGATATCGGGGACTTTTTCGTTTAAAAAATACATATATAACAGAAAAAATATCGGAAAATACATTGTATCATCATAAAACTTACAAATATTATACATATAAATGACCTATACATTACAAAAGTATATAGATAAATGACCAAAAGTAATTTATACTTTAATAAAATGAACGAATTTCGGGTTTTTTATGTTCGGAGAGGATACAGTCAACTACCACCGCTTATAGAATAGGTGGCTTGTAAGTCAGAAACGCATAGGTAGTCGCGACATCCTGGAGATGTCTCCCTAATTCTGCCTACATCATCGGACAGTTGACTATGCCCGTTTTGCCGGGGAGATTTACTCCGAGGCCGTTATTATCCTCTCGTAACGAGGGTGATTATCTCCCAAAATCCACCTAATTCCGAGGTGCTGGATGTTCATCGCACCGATTCGATCATCGTTGGATTGATACCCACATTGGCAGCGATACAGATGCTTACTATGGTCACGGTTTTCTTTGTGGATTATGTTGCATTTTGGGCAGCGTAGCGATGTATATTTTGCCGAGATTTTCAGCACCTCAGAGTGATTTTCGTGAGCCTTGTAGGTCAGGAATTGCTCCAGTTGATAGAAAGGCCAGCTCCGCAGGTCACTGCGCTGCACCTTTGTATGCTGGGAGAGATTCGATTCTTCAAAGCTGATACCCGTCAAATCTTCCAGCACAAACAATGTATCTTTGCCGTATTTCTCGACGAGTGTCTTAGAAATCTGATGATTTACATCAGACATCCAACGGTTCTCTCGCCCTGAAATGGCTTTGAGCCGACGCTTTGCAGATTTTGTTCCTTTGGATTGAAGTTGTTGTCTGACTTTGAGAAACTTGTGTCGTTTGGCTGCAATTTTTCTCCCAGAAACAAAACTTGTCTTGCCTTGTTCGTCATAACTGACAGTCAGGAAACGAAGGCCACGGTCTATACCGACAATATGGCGGACGTTCTCTTTCCGGAAGGACTCAACCGCTTTGGTAATCGAAATATGAAGATACCACAGTCCTTTGAGTTCAACTAGTTTTGCCGTACCGAGCTTCCACGAGCCATTAAGGTACTCCACGAAAGGCTTGTCTTCAAAGGTACAACGGGTTCGTTTTCCAAGGGTGTTGATAGACAGCATTTTTCCGTCATCAACGAAGCTGTAATCGCGGTTGCGAACCAAATCCGCCTGCGGGAGCTTGAAGCATATAGGCTTCCAAAGCCATTCGAGCGTTTTGGTGATGTATTTCCAGGTACCGTCTTGGTCCTTGTATTTAAAAGGGGAGTGTAAGAGTTGCTCGTTGACGGTTTTGTATTGAGCGATAGTCGTTTTGATGGATGACTGTGCAAGCTGTGACTTCAGCCCAAACTGTTTGCGAAGATCGCTGTATAGCTCTTTGTTAAGGTTTTGGTAAGCCAAAGAGAAATGGTTATCAAAGATGTGTTGTGACACAAAGTTGCAGGCCTGACGATAACGCTCCGTCATTTGACGAAACAGGATTTCTTGTTCTGGCGAAACATGGATGCGAAGTTTTATCGTTTTGGTCAGGTCGTACACTTTTCTCACCGGCCTTTCTAAAATTATATTACTTTCATCAAAACTACCATATCATATATTTTACTAAAATTCTAGTCGTTTAAGAAAGTGAGGTGAAGCGGGCATTCCTCCCAAACCTAAGAGGTCGGAGTATCCTGCCCGCATTTTGAATGAAAACTGAGAAACGGAATGTATTACGAGCTTGTATTTTGACCATGCTGCTGGCTATGCCGGTGGCCGGTTCCTATGCCAGTACCACCCTTTGGACGGAGGGAGAGGCGATATCCGATGAATATACCCTTCCGCCTTGGAAATATGGGGTTACGGTGGATAAGAATGACGAAAAAGTCAAGGCCACCGGAGATGTGACAATCAATAACAACGATCCTAGCGACAGTTGGCCGATTATTGGCGCGAGTGGTCAAGGCAATAAGTCCTTTACCCTCGATATGGATGGACATTCTTTGACCACCGGGGACCGTGGTTTTTTTATCAATTTTTCAGGCGGAAATGATAATAAAGTTGCGATTACGAATGCCGACAATATAGTTAGCAACTTCCATAAGGTTTCTGCTATCTTTTCTCGGGGGGAAGGCCATACCATTTCTCTTGATGCGAAAAACAATATTGAATTTAATAAGATTGAAAATAATAATGATTTTTCACCGCTTTTTATTCGAGATAAGGAGAGTGTTCTTTCTCTATCGGCAGGGAAGGATGTCGTTGTAACGAATGGCAGCATGAGTTTTATCATAGAGCTTAAAGAGGAGGGAACAGCGAATATACATGCTGATCACGATGTGATATTGAATCAGGAGTATGGTCAGAATCCAAAGTACGGTACGAATCAGATGATTCACGCGGAGAATCAGAGTCAAGTGAGCCTATCTGCCGATAATGATATCCGCTTCAATAATAAAGGTGTGAATCGTGTTGTATTTGGTAAGGAGAAGGGGGAAGTCAATTTTAAGGCCGGGAACGATATTATCTATAATAATCAGACGGAAAATGCGAACCCTGTTCATGTTTTAGAATCTGGAAGCAAGGCATCTATCGATGCCGGACATGATATTATTCTGAAATATGCCCAGTCGGTAAAAATGTTTGACCTTAAGGAGGGGGCGTCTGTCACGGTAGGATCCGGAAATGATATTTCCGTCAGTACCAAGAGCGGCCAAGCGGTTAGTCTGATTGATACCGATGAGAGCAGTACGGCTGATATCACGGCAGGTCACGACATGACCTTGGATATCGGCGTTGCAGCGCCTGTCGTTTATGCAAAGGGCAGGGTAAACCTGAAAGCCGGTAACGATATGCTCCTTTCGACGACGGGAGCGGATAGTCTGGCTCTGTCAATTGCCAATCTCTATGCCGATGGTGGGAAGGCTGATATTACGGCTAAGGCCACCGCGGGGACTCTGACCATTTCGAATAAGGGAGCTGTCGGAGCCTATGCTGACAACGGCGGCAGCATCACTCTTGGTGGGAAGGTCGTCATGGATACGGCAGACGGAGCTGTGGTTACCGATGGCGGAAAAATTATCTTTACCGGCCCATCCCTGACGCTTAATAGCAGTGCTGTAGGCCTTACGGCTGATAACGGAAATATTACCTTGGACGGTACTGCTGATGTCGAGGCTATTGACGGAGCTATCGCCCAAAACGGCGGAACTCTCCTCGTTAAAGGTCCTTTGACCATGCGCAGTACGGATATCGGACTTATCGCTGACGACGATAATAGTCGTATTACTGTCGCAGGTGAAGCTGTCCTGAATGGGGCCGACGGAGTCCTTGCTGAAGATGGCGGAATGCTCCTCTTTAACGGTCCCTTGACGATCACCAGCACGGCGACGGGACTTACGGCCGATGAGGGCAGGATCACGCTCGACGGGGCAGCTGTCCTTACTGCAGCCGACGGAGCTATCGCTGAAAATGGCGGAACAATCCTCTTTAACGGTCCCTTGACGATCACCAGCACGGCGACGGGACTTATGGCTGACGGCAGTACTATCACCGTCGGCGGAGAAGCCGCCCTGAACGGTGCTGATGGCGCTGTTGCTCAAAATGACGGTACCATCACTTTCAACGGCCCTTTGAAGATTCACAGCACCGATACGGCTTTACGGGTTGCCGGTGGCGGTGTCATCGAGGCGACTGCAGCTGATGCAGCGAAATACATTGAAGGCCATATCGTTGCCGACGGCGGCACTGTTTCGCTGGAACTCAATAAGGCCGGCTCGTACCTGACCGGGACGACGACCGTGTCTGATGGCGCAGACCTTACTCGTGCTGCTTATCGCAATCGAGCAGCAGACGGTACCGATGAAAGCACGGGGACGCTGGACTTGACCCTTCAGAATGGGACCGTTTGGAATGTAACCGGCGATAGCTCTTTGACCAGCCTTACCAATAACGGCACCGTCAATATGAAAGACAGCCGCCGGACCGGTCAGCAGTTAACGGTCAATACCCTTTCCGGTGAAGGCACGCTGGCCATGGATTTGGACTGGCTGTCCAACCAGGGAAGGAAGGGCGCGACGGCCAACAGCGATTATGTGACCGTGACCGACAGCGCCACGGGAACGCAGAAAGTGGTTGCTGATTCGTCGGCCATGAACCTCGATAAGATGACCGTCAATGACCGCTTGTATATCGCCTCTTTATATAATAGTGACGCCATCCTTACCAGTTCCATTCAGGGACGCATCGCCCATAAAGGTCATCTTTATGACCCCGTTATCGGACTCACTCATGAAACGACGGACGATATGACGGACTGGTATTTCACGGCTGTCGATAGGGTTGAAAGCAACGTCGTTCCGGCCGCCGACGTACAGAATCGGGCCCTCTTCGACTTAGCGACCCATATGGATACCCTTAATAAGCGACTCGGTGAAGCTCGTTATGCCGCCGGAGAAAATTCGGGCATGTGGGCCCGCTGGACCTACCGCCATATCGGCCGCGACAGCTATGACGGCCACGGCAACCGCTTTGAACTCGGCTACGACGATCCGGTGAACGGAGATGATGGCAGCCTTCTTCGTCAGGGCTTGTCCTTCAGTTACCTCAAGAGCCAAACCTCCTTTGATGAAGGAAATGGGAAATACAAAGGCTATACGGGCAGCTTGTACCGGACTTGGTTCGGACAGAACGGCCATTACCTCGACGTCGTCGGTCGCATTGGGAAGATGAACGGCGAAGGGATGGCAAGACTTTTCGACGGTGACGAATCGAAGAGCTCCTTCGGTACCTGGTACCAGCAGGCCAGCGTCGAATGGGGCCGCAAGAAGGTCTTGAACGATGCCTGGTATATCGAACCTCAGAGTCAGCTCCAATATACGCACATTAACGGATACGATTTCCGGAGCAATGACGGCGTCGGCCAGGACTTCGACAGCGTCCACAGCCTCATCGGCCGACTGGGCTTCCGCCTCGGCCGTGACATCGACGCTAACAAGGCTTGGTACTTCAAGGCCGATATTCTCCATGAATTTGCCGGGAATCGCACCTATAACCTGACATCTATTGACGGCTTGGAACGCCTGCGCTTCGATAAGATCGACCACGATACGTGGTACGATATCGGCGCCGGCATTACGGCCGAATTCAGCAACGACCGCAGCCTGTGGCTTGAATTTGAACGAAACTTCAACGGCTCCTACGACAATGAATGGGAACTCAATGCCGGCATGACCTGGCGCTTCCATTAAGGCGTACAGCAACAAACTGAATAAACGAAAATACCCGATATCAAGGAAACCCCTCTGATATCGGGTATTTTTATGAAGCTTGATAATTATTTTGGAGTGAGACTTCTCTTGACGGTTTGGAGGGCCTGGGGTATGATAAAACAAACCACGCTAGATGGTACGATGCAGGCACCGTTATGACGGCTACATTCAATTCCGACGGGAATCGTCGAATTTAAGCGCGTCCGACCGGGACTGAGAACGAAAGGCCGGCATGATGGCGTGCCTCTATTAAACGTATACTGACATAATCTTTCAAGAGAGGTGAAGACAGTGACTAACTTAACGGATACCCTTACTTTCAGACGGGGCCTTACGGTAAAGAACCGCTTGGCCATTCCGCCCATGACGACGCGCATGAGTTATTATGACGGCACGGTCACGGGTGACGAAATCGCCTATTACGGCATGCGCACCGGTGCTGTCGGCATGTTTGTTACGGGCGTAGCCTATATCCAGCCCAATGGCAAGGGTTGGACCGGGGAATTAAGCGTCGATGATGATGCCTTCATTCCCAACCTCAGCAAACTGGCTTCGACGATAAAACGGGACGGCACGCGGGCCATCCTTCAGATCTTCCATGCCGGCCGCATGACCGACAGCAAGACCATCGAAGGCGAACAGCCTGTAGCCCCCAGCGCCGTCGCCGCTGCCAAGAAAGGTGCCGAAACGCCGCGGGAACTGCGGGACGACGAAATTGAAGAAATCATCGAAAACTTTAAAAAGGCTGCCGTTCGAGCTGTCAAAGCCGGTTTTGACGGCGTAGAAATCCACGGTGCCAACCACTACTTGCTGCACCAGTTCTTTTCGCCCCATTCCAACCGCCGCACCGATAAATGGGGTGGGAGCCTTGAAAAGCGCTATACTTTTATTGAACGCGTCGTCGATGGCATCATTGAAACCATCGATGCCATGAACGTTCCCGACTTTATCATCGGCTACCGTTTTTCGCCGCGAGAAGAAACGGATCCGGGCTTCAATTTGAAGGAAACCTTGTGGCTCGTCGATAAACTGGCCGATAAGAAATTGGATTATCTCCATATTTCCCTGACCCGTTATGACCGCAAGACCAACCTTCCGGAATACCAGGAAAAATCGATGCTGGCCTATGTCCACGACGCCATTGGCGGCCGCGTGCCCCTCATTTCCGTCGGTGACGTTCGCACTCGTGCCGACGTAGAAGCGGCACTGGCTCATTCGGAAATCGTCGCTGCCGGCTGCTCGTCCCTCATCGATCCCAATTGGAGCGCCAAGATTTTGGCGAATCGGGATGCTGAAATCCGTCAGAAACTCAACGTACAGGATCGGGACTTGCTGATGATTGCCAACGGCACATACGGTTTCATGAAACTGAAAGTACCTGACCGCTTAGTTGAATAAAAAATATCATAAGCAATAAAGAATGCCTTGCACCTTTGTGGATGCAAGGCATTTTGTCTGTCTGTGAGCGGGATTTTCTTTTGAGGATACCTTGAGTGATCGTCAATTAGTGGCCGGCAGCTTCGGCAGTCGGTTTGAAAGCCTGGGCCGTTTGCGGATTTTCGTTCATGCTGTCGATGCGGGCTCGGTATTCCTTATCACTGGCATAGCGCTTATTTTTATAGCGGCCGATGGTCAGGAAGGGGACGATGATGATGGCGATGGCAGCGTATCCGCAGTAGCCGTAACCGTATTTGATGATATTGGTCAGGCCGGCGATGGAAACGGTCATCGAGGCGATGATGATGAAAGCCGTGACCATGGCAGCGCGGATGACCGAGCGGGAGCTGATTTTTTTCAGGATATTGATTTCCGAAAAACGAGCGGTGAAGCCGAAGACTGTCGTGACGCCGGTGGAAATGAGGCACAGCATCAGGAAGGCACTGTAGACGATGGTCAGCCACGGTAAGCCCATAGCCTGGCTGCTGGTCAGGGTCGGCAGCGTCGATTTACCGTAGAAGCCGGACCAGCCTAAGAGCATGACGACGGCTAAGGTCAGGGCAGCGGCGTTCATGGCGAAGGAAATCCACATCGACGTGGCGCAGTTCTTACGGGTGACTAAGGGAGTGCCGACGACAATCATGGTCGGGATGACGACGCACTGGAAACCGGCATAGGTGAAGGCGTGGAGAATGGCTGTCGGGACGTTGCTGAAACCGTTGGCGGAAAAGTCCTGGGCCATGACGGCTGTAAAGGCCTGGGTTCCTTCAACGGAACCTGCCGTATAGATGCCGACCGAGAAAATGATGGCGACCATGGCCAGGATGGCCATGCCCATGTAGGTCGTGGCCCGGCGGACCAGGCCGGCGCCGAAGATGGTCAGGAAGAAGATGATGATGCCGACGACACCGATACCGGCGTAGTAGTTGAGGCCGGTTTGGGCGTTGATGGCGGAAGCGGCACCGGAAATCGTAGCCGATACGGCCATTAAGACCATGATATAGAAGAAGGCTTCAAAGAAGTATTCGATGCCCGTAAAGGGGCGGTATAAGTTCTGGAATAACTGGCGGTAACTGGTGAGGTGCCGCGAATTGTACATGTTCATGGCTTCTTTGATGGTCAGGGTAAAGAGCAGCATGGTGATGATCGCCGTAATGGGACCGAGCCAGCCCAGGCTGACGAAGTAGACGTTTTCCTGATTGCCTGTGGCAAAGCCGCCGCCGGCGTGAGAGCTGAACAGGACGGCGCCGACGGAAAAGCACATACTGAGGGATGCCGTTTTAATCGATGAAATATTGGCCATAATGGTTTCCTCCTTTGATGGACAGGGAGAGAAACGAAAACGCCTTTCGTCTCTCTGCAAGGGTATTTGCTAAGAGACGAAAGGCGTTATGTCCTTCCGCGGTACCACTCTGTTTCATCCTTTCGGATGCACTCTCGGATACGGCCATCGGCGATATCCATGCTCTGTAACGGGAGTTCCCGTGTCGGCCTACTTCGTTCAGCGTCTCCGCTCGGCAATGAGTTCGGTTCGGCTCCTGTACTGCCTTGCACCGGCCGGCAGCTCTCTGAAAACGAGGGGTTCGAACGTACTATTTTGCGTCGTCGCGTTTATGGCGTTTTTTGTTGATGGGCTTATGATATCACCGAGAACTTAAAAAGTCAAGGAAGAAAAGTAATATTTTTTTGAAAATAAATAGATAAACGTTTAAGTTTAAAGTATTGAGCAAAGAAAAAGACCGCCCATGACGGACGGTCTCGGTATTACTTATCACGCGACAGGTCAACCTCTTTCAGCGGAATGAGGTGTGTCTTGTGTTTAAATTTATGATAGAGGAAGACTGCCAGGAAGACAGGAATGCCGATGTAGGCGACGCTGGCGCCGTACCAGTCGATTTCGGCACCGGTAAAGGCCGAGTAGTTCTGGCCGGCCGTGACGATGATACACATGATCAATGCCAAGAGAGGGCCGAAGGGGAACCAGGTTGCTTTATACGGCAGGTCTTTCAGATCCTTGCCTTGGGCGATATAGGCCCGGCGGAAGCGATAGTGGCAGATGGCGATACCAATCCAAGTGATGAAGCCGGCCATGCCGCTGATGTTAACCAGCCAGTCATAGGCCTTTCCTTCGCCGATGAGGGACGTGAGGAAGGCGGCCAAACCGAAGACGACCGTTGCAAATAAGGCATACGACGGGACGCCGCGCTTATTCAGTTTGAGGAAGCATTTCGGAGCCTGCCCCGTTTCAGCCATGGCGTAGAGCATACGTGTGGAAACGTAGAGGCCCGAGTTGCCGGCCGAAAGGACGGCCGTCAAGATGACAGCATTCATGATCGAAGCGGCGGCGACTAAGCCGAAGCGTTCAAAGACCAGCGTAAAGGGGCTGATGGAAATGTTGACGATATCCGTATTGAGCAGGTTCGGATCGGTATAAGGAATGAGGAAGCCGATGACCGTAAAAGCGCCTAAGTAGAAAATGAGGATACGCCAGAAAATCGAATGGACCGCACGGGGGACATTCTTTTCCGGATCTTCACTTTCACCGGCGGCAATGCCGATCATTTCCGTCCCTTGGAAGGAGAAGCCGGCGACCATGAAGATACCCAACATAGCCGTGAAGCCGCCGACGAAGGGCGCTTCATCGACGGTCCAGTTGACGAAGCCCGGTGACGGTTCAGAGCCGAGGCCCAAAATCAAGAGGGTCCCTGTAAACAGGAAGATCAAGACCGTCAGGACCTTGATGCCGGCGAAGATGAATTCACTTTCGCCGTACGACCGGGTCGACAGGTAGTTGAGGGCGAATAAGATGACTAGGAACAGGCCGCTCCAGAGGGCTGCCGGTACGTCGGGGAACCAGTACTTCATGATGAGGGCGCCGGCGACGAGTTCGGCGGCAACGGTAATGGCCCAGTTGAACCAATAGTTCCAGCCCAGGGCAAAGCCCAGGGATTTGTCGACGTAGCGGTTGGCATACGTTTCAAAGGAGCCGCTGACCGGAAGGTATGAAGCCATTTCACCCAGTCCCGTCATAAGAAAATAGACCATGATGCCGATGAGTGCGTAAGCGACGAGTGCCCCACCCGGCCCAGCAGTGCTGACTGTTTCACCGCCGGCGACAAACAAGCCGGTGCCGATAGCACCGCCGATGGCGATCATGTTCATGTGGCGGGCTTTCAGACTGCGGCGCAGCTTTTGCTGCTGCTGTTGAGTTTCTTCCATGCAAAATCACAACCTTTTGTATTAAATTGATAACTAGAATCTAAAAAAACTCATACGAATATATTATATAGGATGTTGGCGTCGATGACAAATAAATATTCTGCAATTATGCAAGAATTATATAGGGTAGCGAAACGTTTATAGCCTTTTAGGGGCTTTTCCGCTATAATAATAGTATTACCATGCGTAAAAGGAAAGGATAGCTTATGGAATTAGAAGAATGCCGCCGGGAGATTGACTTATTGGACCGGGAGCTGGCCAAGATTTTGGAGCGGCGCATGCAGGTCGTGGCTGCCGTTGCCGCTTATAAAAAAGAACACCATATGGAAGTCTATGATCCGCGGAGGGAACGGCAGGTGCTGGATAAGATTTCTAATTTGACGGAGCAGAAAAATTTGGCTCCTTATTTGCGCCGCATCTACCAGTGCATCATGGATGAAAGCAAAAAATATGAACGGGAACACATGGGGATAGGATGATGGAAGAACTTATTGTACGAGGCATTGCCGAACGCATCTTATTTGAAGCCTCCGATTCGGATTACCGCGTCTTTCGCCTCCACGATGAAAGCGACGATACGACTTATACCGTAACCGGTCACGGGACGAAACCCCTCGTCGGCGACCGCCTAGAAGTAAAAGGCCACTGGGTCCAGCACAAGCGCTATGGACGCCAGTTTGCGGCCGACGGTTGGAGCCGCGTCATTCCCGAATCCCTCGACGGCATCGAACGCTTCCTCGGAAGCGGCGCCGTCAAAGGAATGGGGCCGGCTTTGGCCCACCGCGTCGTTGCCCACTTTGGCAAGGATACGATGGACATTTTGGAAAAGGACGCTCAGCGCTTACTTGAAATCGAAGGCATCGGCCCTAAAAAATTGGCCGTCATAACGGAATCTTTCTACGAAGAAAAACAGATCAACGACATCGCCTATGACCTGGAACAACACGGCGTCGCTGGACGCTATGCCGGTCGGCTCCTGCAAAAATATGGTGACGATGTGAAATACGTCCTGACCGAAGAACCGTATCGGATGATTCATGAAATCGATGGTTTCGGCTTTAAGACGGCCGACCAGATTGCCCTGGCGTACGGCATGGACCGCCAGTCGCCGCAGCGCCTCAGCGCCGGCCTGGCCTACGTTCTTCAGACTATGACCCAAAACGGCCACGTCTGCATTCCTGATGCCGAGCTGGTACGGCGGGCGGCCTTTCTCCTGCAGGCTGATGCCCTGTGCCTCCACGATATCTTACAGGATACCGTCGATATGGGGCAATTACGGACGGCGGATTTTGAGGGGACGGTCTACGTCTATACGCCGGAAGCCTATGAAGAGGAAGAATATATTGCCGACCGCATCCGTGAGATGGCTGCCATGAAGCCTCTTTCTATGAAAACGCATGTTCAGCTCTTTCTGGACCGATGGCAGGATTCCTGTCATTTTGAACTGGCAGACAAGCAGCGGGAAGCCGTCGAAAAATCCCTTCAATCGGGGATAACCGTCATTACCGGTGGCCCCGGGACGGGGAAGACGACCGTCGTTCAGACCATCATCCGCTTGGCCGAACAAGAAGGCCTGCGCATCCTGCTCTGTGCGCCGACGGGACGGGCCGCCAAGCGACTGGCCGAAACGACGCAGCGAAAGGCGAAGACCATCCATCGACTCCTCATTCCCGACGGCCATGTCGGCAAGGTCCAGTCCTTTGAATACAATGAAACGAAGTTATTGCCGGCCGACTTAGTCATCGTCGACGAAGTATCCATGCTCGACATGGAAATGATGTACCACTTACTGAATGCCTTGAAGCCCCAGTGCCGTTGCATCCTTGTCGGGGACGCCGACCAATTGCCGTCGGTCGGAGCCGGCGCCGTCCTCCACGATGTCATCGCCTCGGAAACGGTTCCCGTCGTCCGCTTAGACACGATTTTCCGTCAAAAAGAAGGGGGCCGCATCGTCACCAACGCTCACCTCATCAATAACGGCCGCCTGCCGGTGGTCAACGAAGATCTGGAATTCCGCTTCGTCGAAATCGAGACTGAAGCCGACGGGGCGACGCAGATCAGCGCTTTGTATCGCAGTGAAGTGGAGGAAACAGGCGACGAATTTGCCGTCCAGGTATTGTCTCCTATGTACAAGGATCCCTGCGGCGTCGATAACCTCAACCAGCTCATTCAGGAACGGCTCAATCCGCCCGTCTTGGGGAAGGGCGAATTGAAGGGCCGCCACATGATTTTCCGCGTCGGCGACAAGGTCATGCAGAAGCACAACGATTATGAAAAAGGCGTCTTCAACGGCGACATCGGTCAAATCTTTGCCGTACAGCACGACATGGTCTACGTCCGTTATCCCGAACAGGACGTCAAGTATGAAGGCGCGGAAATCGATGAAATCACCCTGGCTTATGCCATTACCGTCCATAAGAGCCAGGGGAGCGAATACCATACGGTCATCATGGCCCTGGTCAACAGCCATTCCATCATGCTCCAGCGAAACCTTTTCTATACGGCCGTCACCCGGGCTAAACGAAAAGTCATCTTAGTCGGCACTAAACGGGCCGTCCAAACGGCCGTTCAGAATCAGCGGACGAGCCGGCGATTTACGCTGCTCATCCCGCGGCTCCAAGGAGAGCTGCTTACGTAATATTTTGCGACAGGAGGCATTTTTATGTCACTGCTCACCCTTATTACCAACCTCTTCTATCCGCCGACCTGCCCGGCCTGCGGCATCCTCATGAAGCGCGACGGCGACTGGTGCCCGTCGTGCCTGGCGTCGGTCTGGTATCCGCGGCGCATCAACCGCTCCCGACAGTTGAAGGCCCTCGACGCCTGTTACTGTTTGGCCGACTACGACGGGGCTATGCGCCGTCTGATTCACGATATTAAATATAAGGGCAGAGAGGGAAAATGCCAAGCTTGCCGCGTCTTATTAGAACGATTTCCCTGGCCCGAACGATTGAAAGCCATCGATATGGTCGTTCCCGTGCCCTTAGCACCGGAGAAAATGAAAAGCCGCGGCTTCAACCAGGTCGAAAGCCTTTTCAAAACATGGGCTGACGATCATTATCGCTGGGCCGACATCCTCCAGCGTTTGCGTCCCACAGATGCTCAGTGGAACCTGCCCAGAAGCCAGCGCTCCGAAAACGTTCATCGAGCCTTCGGCCTTCGAGAAACAGCCGATGTTAAGAACAAGCATATCCTCCTTGTCGACGACATCTTCACCACCGGTGCAACCCTCGAGGCCTGTGCCAAAGCCTTGAAGCGAAACGGGGCAGCAGAGGTAATCGGCTTGGTCATGGCCAGCGGGGCCCCGTAATAGGACAATACTGCCTGACTTATTCCTACTCATTCACAATATAAACCGACCTCCTAAGGTTAGATCTTTGGTCTGACTTTAGGAGGTCTATTTTATGCTATAAATCTGAACCTATACGGATACGCATCTTGATGGAAGTTGGCAGTGGTTTTCCCGTAGGGAGAAAGAGTATATGGGTGACCTTTAAAGATGAAAAATTAAAAAATTAGTATAAAGAATTTTTTTCTTCTAATAAATAGTGAATAAATTTTTTACTCGCTTGTGGCAGTGTGTTTTTATCTTTTGTGATAATACTCATAGTTCTGATGATTACAGGGTCAATGGGGAGTGCCACTACCTCATAACTTGTCTTGCGCAGTACAAGTTCAGTCAAGATAGAAATGCCTAACCCTTGCTCTACCATAGACAGGATAGAATAATCGTCATGGACACGTAGTTTGATATTTGGAGTGATACCTATCGCATGAAAAGCCTCTAAAGGTTCACTATATGCGCCTTCCTCCAGTAACAAAAACGGTTCATTCGCTAAGTCCTTAAGGGACAGGGACTGTTTTTCAGACAAGGGATGATATTTCGGAAGTACTGCACGAAATTCACCGGACTTGATGAACGTGGTTTCCATTCCTTTGACGGCGTTAGGATTCACAAAGCCAAAGTCTACTGCCCCAGTACGTACCCATTCTGAGATGCTCGTATAGTCACCTTGGTGTAACACAATCTGAATATTCGGATATTTTTGCCAAAATCTACGAATGATGCCAGGCAACCAGTGACAAGATACGCTGGAAACCGTTCCGATACGCACGATGCCGGAATCCAGTCCTCGGATTTCATCTGCTGTGTGGCGCATGGTCTGGTATTGTATTACCGCGTTTTGCATGGATGGATACAACCTTTCTCCCTCTGGTGTTAGGCGAATACCATAACGGGAACGATATAGAATTTTGATGGACAACTCTTTTTCCAGTGAAGCAATCATTTGACTGAGAGCCGGCTGGGTGTAGCCCAAAAGGTCAGCCGCTTTTGTAAAACTACCAACCTCAATTATTTTCAAAAGAGCAATGTATCTCTGCATTCTTCAAATAATCCTTTTACATATTATAATAATAAACATCGATTTTACTTATTTATATCCCTGAGTATATAATAATCTCATACAAAACACAAGCATTGGAGGAATTCCTTATGGATATGAGTAAGTTTCTAGTGGATGCCTATTTCACCCAATATGAATCGAAATCTAAATACATGATGGGGAGTTCCGACCCGGAATCCCTATCGCTGAAGGACGTCGTGTCCGACCTTTCCGACTATGCAGATGAGCCACTGGGCTATGCACTGGGAAAGGGATATCTGCTACTACGAGAGCAACTGTCTGCACTCTATGAAAACGTCACACCTGACCAAATTGCTGTCATGAACGGTGGCGAGGAAACCATCTATGTCACGATGCGTGCGCTGTTGAAACCAGGTGACGAAATCGTAGTACAAACACCCTCATATCAGTCTCTTTCCGTCATCGCAAAGGAGATTGGGTGCTCTATTATCGAATATCGCCCTAGTTTTGAGCAAAACTGGGAATTTGACTTGGAAACGCTGAAAACAAAAATTACTAAGCAGACTCGGCTGCTGATTTTGAATTATCCCCATAACCCAACAGGCGCCTGCTTAACAGACCGTGAAATGGCTTCTATTGCAGCGTTGTGTCGTGAGTATAATCTCTATTTGATAGCTGATGAGGTATATCGTTTTCTCCGTATGGAGGAAAGTTGTTCGGATGCCTCATTTGCAGATTTGTATGAAAATTCGGTTGTTCTGGGCAGTTTTTCTAAAACCTTTGCGGCTCCTGGACTGCGGCTGGGGTGGATAGCGACCAAAAATCCGGGACTCATGCATAGATTACTGGATTACCGCCATTTTACCAGCACGTGCTCCAATCTGCCGTGTCAATGGATTGCAAGGGAGCTGCTGAATAAACGAGATGCTATCATACAGCGTAATAATGCCCTTGTCCATCGCAATGCCGAGCTATTGGCGCTGTTTGTGAAGCAACACGAAAAAATATTCTCCTATGTTCCACCTAAGGGTGCCACCATGGCATATGTGAAATTAAAGGGAAAGCAAAGTGCAATGGCATTCTGTATGGAAATTTTGGAGAATACCGGCGTGCTGATTGTTCCTTCTTCGGTGCTGGAAAAATCGGATGAATATCTTCGTATCGGCCTGTGCCGTAAGAGTTTCCCAAAGTGCATTCAATTGGTCAGTGAATACCTTTTCAATCGAAAAAAATAAGGAGGCAATTATGAAACAATATGTAGTGGATGCGTTTACAGAAAAAGTTTTTACAGGCAACCCTGCCGCTGTCTGTGTGATGGATACGTGGTTAAATGATCAGATTATGCAGAATATTGCCGTTGAAAATAATCTCTCTGAAACAGCTTTTGCTGTAAAAGAAGGAGCGGTTTATCATCTGCGATGGTTTACTCCCGGCGGTGAGGTAGAACTGTGCGGCCATGCAACGCTGGCTACGGCTTATGTCATTACTCGTTTTGTAGAGCCCAAACTGAAAACAGTGACCTTCCATACACTTAGCGGCATTCTGACCGTAGAAAAACAAGATGATTTGCTAGTGATGAATTTTCCATCTTTTCAGTTGCAGCCGGTTCCCGTCACGGAACAAATGACAGCGGCTTTGGGAGTAAAACCTGTTGAGGCTTACTGTGGGGCTGATATGGTATGCGTTTTAGAAAATGAAGAGCAGGTTAAAAATGTTCACCCGAATCAAGATTTGATTCGACAGATGGAGGGGGTTTGTTTGCACATCACCGCCCTCGGTAATGAGTATGATTGCGTAACACGCTCCTTTGCGCCAAAATGCAATGTAGCAGAAGATCCCGTCTGTGGACGTGGGCATTGCCATGTCATTCCTTACTGGGCGGATAGAACCGGAAAAACGGAATTTATCGCATATCAGGCATCCGCACGTGGAGGGGTGCTGTATTGCAGCTATGCCGGAGAACACACGGTAATACGCGGTAGAGCAGCACTATTTGCGGAGGCGGAGCTTTTTGTGTAAAACATATTGCGAAAAAGTACACCGAATAAATAACGAATCGGATTCGATACAGAAAGTTCTTTTTGGGATGTTCATAATTTGTACCGGCCAAGCCTGGTAATTGTATAGCCGTGAACACAGGATGTTCCAAACCTCTGTAATCCTTTTATTATATTGAAGACAAATACCTTTGATTAGCTCTACTTGTGACCGGCCGGGCCTTTAAAATCTGTTCCAAAGCCTTGAAGCGGAAGGGTGCTGCAGAGGTAATCGGCTTGGTCATGGCCAGCGGAGCACCGTAATAGGAATTTATAATAATATAGGCACGGTATCTGTGTATATTCGCATAAATTAACCGACTGCCTAAGGTTAGATTGTTGGTCTGACTTTAGGCGGTCGGTTTTGTTTTGCTGCGATGATGATATTGTAGTTGGGAACTCATATCTTGATGGAAGTGGGCTTTTTAGAGCAGACTATGTTTCGGACAATTCCATCACTTTTTCTTTTAATAATCGGGCGGCTTCTGAAAAGAGTTGATTCTTTTTCCAGATAAAGAAGATGCGGCAGATGTTTTGGGGTTCTAACGGCCGGAATACGAGATTTCCGTCTTTCGGGAGTTGGATGAGGCGGTCCAGGCACAGCACGTAGCCGACGCCTTCCTCGGCCAAGAGAGAGGCGTTGTAAATCAAGGTGTACGTGGCGATGATATTGAGTTCGCTTTCGTCCTTGTCAAACCATAGGCTAAGTTCTCTTGCAGTCAGCGCCTGTCGGGAAGCGATTAAGGGGAGTCCTTCCAGGTCTGCGGCTCGAATGGTCGTGTGTGCGGCCAGCGGGCTGTCTTTTCGCATCAGTACACCCCAGACATCTTCGTGGGCCAGCTCGATATGGGGATAATCCTGTGGGGTCTCAGGCTGTATCAATACGCCAAAATCCAAGGTCCCTCTCTTTAGCTGCTCTTTTACGACCATGCCATCCATGCTTTGAAACTGATAGTGGATGTTGGGATACTCTTTTCGTAAAGACTGGATTGCGCGGGCTACGACCCTCATGCCGGCTGTTTCGCCGCAGCCGATGCGGACGCTGCCGCTTACGCCTTCTTGAGCATGGGACAGTTCATCTACGGTTTTATCGACGAGTTGAGCAATTTCTTCAGCTCGTTTTTTGAGCAGGAAACCGGCCTCTGTCAGTGTAGTATTTCGATTGCCCCGGACTAAGAGTTTCACGCCGAGCTCTTCTTCTAAATCCATGAGCTGCCGGGACAATGCCGGTTGGGATACGTGCATGGCTTCTGCGGCGTGAGAGATATTTTCCGTTCTGGCAACTGCCAAAAAGTATTTTAAGACACGAAATTCCATTTCCATCACCTCTGCTACCATTATAACAGAGTCAGATATGTAATCCAATTATGTCCAGATAAATGTTATAGGTATTAGTTATTTTTGGCTTTCTGTGATATCCTTAATCCATCAACGAGAAAGGAGTGATGCTTTGCAAGTGAACAAGCGTCTTTTGATATTTATTCTAATGGCAGGGGTGTTCGGCATCCTTAATACGGAGATGGGCTTTATTGGGATTCTGCCTTATATTGCGCAGCGTTACGATGTGACGATCGTCCACGCCGGGCTGCTCATCAGCCTCTTTGCTTTGGGCGTGGCCCTTTCCGGTCCCGTCATGCCTCTTATTTTCTCCCGGTTTAACCGTAAGTATGTCATGCTGTTGGTGTTGGGATTGTTTACGATATGCAATACCATTTCTGTTTTTGCTGAGAATTTCAATCTGCTTTTGGCCGTGCGGGTCATTCCTGCTTTTTTCCATCCGGTCTACTGCTCCATGGCTTTTACGATGGCAGCGGAAGTGGCCGGTGTGAAAGCGGCGCCGAAGGCGGTGGCAAAAATAAACATCGGTGTGTCGGCGGGCATGGTCGTCGGCGTCCCGATCAGTAATTTCCTGGCGGAACATATTTCTTTATCCGTTTCCATGTCTTTCTTTGCCCTTGTGACGTTTTTCGTCATGATGGCGACGGCCTTATTTGTTCCTTCCATGCCGGCAGAAGGGCGGTTGTCTTATGGAGAACAGTTGGCCGTGTTGAAAAAGCCCATGGTTTGGGCCTCTATTTTTGCCATCCTCTTCCTGAACGGCTCGGTCTTTGGCGTTTTCAATTACTGGGCAGCCTACTTGACCAATGTTGTCGGGCTGGCGCCGAACCTTGTCAGTTTGCTCCTGTTTGGCTACGGCCTTTGCACCATCTTTGGCAGCATGGCGGCCGGACACCTTCTTTCCAGCCGGGCCGAAGATACGGTGAAATTTTTTCCCTTCTTGCTGGGAGCCGTGTATCTTCTGTTCCTTACGGGAGGGGACGGCGAACTGATGGTGGCCGTCCTTACGATTTTCTGGGGAGTCCTGGCCGGTATCAACGCCAACATCAACCAATTCTGGCTCTCTCACGCGGCGCCGGAGGCTCCTGATTTTGCCAACGGCCTCTTCCTTACGGCCGTTAATCTCGGAACCATGGCAGCTACGACGGTAAGCGGCATGTTTATTGATTCTTTTGGCACGAAATTCGTTATTTACGGAGGCTTGCTTTTTCTGGCTGCAGCCGCCCTTCTTTTTTGGGGGCAATGCCGGAAGCGCAGTATGAATCCGGTCATAGGAATCGATGTATCATAAGCGCAGATATAATTAAAAAACATGACAAGACATAATATAAATGTATTTGTTATGTTATGATGGCTCCCATTATAATGGAGTCAGGATATCCCATTTGAATAATAAATGAAGCATAAAACTAAACTTTTGATGATAAAGGAGACAAGACTATGTTGAAAAAAGTAATTCAAACGACTTCGATGGCAGCTCTGTTGGCTGCTGCTATTACGGCTACTTCTTTGGCAGCCTTGCCTGACAATGCGACTGCTGTTTCTGTACCGGGCCAAACGATCCAGTTGGAACAGAAATGGGACAAGATATTTCCCCAGTCTGATAAGGTGGATCACCGCAAAGTAACCTTTAAAAACCGCTATGGATTTACCCTGGTAGGGGATTTGTATGTGCCGAAAAACGCCCAAGGGAAATTAGCCGCCATTGCCGTAAGCGGGCCTTTCGGTGCCGTAAAAGAACAGGTCAGCGGTCTCTATGCACAGACCTTGGCAGAACGCGGTTTTGTGACCCTGGCTTTTGACCCTTCCTTTACCGGTGAAAGCTCCGGCAATCCGCGCAATACGGCATCGTCCGATATTAATACAGAAGATTTCAGCGCTGCGGTAGATTATCTGGGATCTTTGGATATGGTAGACCGTGACAAAATTGGTATCTTGGGCGTTTGCGGCTGGGGCGGCTTTGCCTTGAATGATGCCATTCAGGATACCCGCGTCAAAGCTGTTGCTGTCAGCACGATGTATAATATGACTCAGGTCATGGCCAATGGTTATGAAATTACGATGGATCCCCAAGGGCAATACGATCGTGTAGCTCCGCAAAGTGCCGACGCACGGTACCAGATGAAGGAACAACTGAATAATGCTCGCTGGGAAAGCTCGAAACATGATTATACCGATTTAGCTCCGGCCAATAATCTGGACCCGGAAAAAGATATTACATCGGAAACGCCGAAGTTTATCGCCGAATATGCTGATTTCTATCGGACAAGCCGCGGCTATCATCCGCGTTCGGTAAACTCTAACCCCAATGGTTCCTGGACGACGCTCATGCCTCTGGGCCTCATCAATATGCCCATCATGGAATACGCCAAAGAAATGCGTACGCCGACGCTGATCGTGGCCGGTGAAAAAGCCCATTCCCGTTATTTCAGCGAAGATGCTTATAAGGCCGTCGGTTCAAAGGATAAGGAACTCTATATCGTTCCCGGTGCCAACCATACGGACCTCTATGATAATACCGAGAAAATCCCCTTTGATAAATTCGAACAGTTCTTCAAAGATCATTTAAAATAATATCACCGTAAGTGAAAGGCCTGATTTCCAGAAGTCAGGCCTTTTTTGCGCAGGCGTATCTTTTTGAGACTGCTAAAAATGATTTTCCCGGTAGAGGACGAGGATATTAAAAAAGTACCTTTTCGCATCATTACAGCCTTAGGGGCGACATGAATCACAGACAGGAAAGGTCATTGAAGTTTGGCTGACTTTAGGAGGTCATTTTTTATAGTAAAGCTTTGCAGATAAGGTGGATAGACATAATTTGACCATCTGGAAGGGTATAATGATAAGTGAAGTATCTGTGTTGTTGCGTATTAGTAAATTTAAGTATACAATAAAAATATGAATAAGCGCTTGATAGAAACAGTGAATGAGATGTAATAGAGGCAGGTCGTCTATGTGGAGGTCATATGAGCAGACAAAATGAGGATCGGAAAGAGCAGCGATTAAAAAGCCCGCTGCATCAAACCTTAGCCGCTGATTATGAAAGTACACGGGCCAATATCGGGGCCCACACGGAGAAAATGTCGAAATTCAATGCTCGGCAAGGGCACGGTTTTGCAGCCGAGCAGGCCAATGACTTATATGATAAGTTGTCCGGCAAAAATGCGGCTATTTTAGGCGATGACAATCGTAAAAACGGGGCCGATCGCATCGTCGACGGCACGTTAATTCAAACGAAATATTGTCAAAATGCCAAGATGAGCGTGAATTCAGCTTTTGGCCATGATGGGAACTATCGGTATTTAGATGGTAAGGGGAAGCCGATGCAGTTAGAAGTCCCCAAGGGGCAGTTTAAGGAAGCTGTCGAGCTGTTAAAAGAGAAAATCAGAGATGGCAAGGTTCCCGGCTGCACCAATCCGGAAGATGCGGAAAAACTCATCAGAGAAGGGCGTGTTACTTATGAGCAGGCCGTGAAGATTGCGAAGGCAGGGAATATCGAGTCATTAAAATTTGATGCTGCCCACGGGGCCGTCGTGGCTTTGAGTGCCATGGGAATCACCGGAACGATTGCCTTCGCCAAAGCGATCTGGAGTGGTGAAAAACCGGAAGTGGCCTTGAATCAGGCTTTAGCTGCCGGGATCCAGGTGGGAGGAGTGGCCTTCGTAGCAGAGGTTATAACGGCACAGTTGACTCGTACCCAATTAAATAATATCTTACTCAAACCATCGATCAAACTGGTTAAAATGCTTCCCAGCAATGTGCGTCATATGCTGGTCAATTCTATGAGAGACGGATCGAATATTTATGGGAATGCAGCTACTAAGAATTTAGCGAAGCTTTTGAGAAGCAACGTTGCGGCAGCAGCCGTACTGGGATTAGTTGTAACGACGCCGCAGCTTATCAGTATGTTTCGAGGCCGTATTTCGAAAGAGCAGCTACTCAAGAATCTGAGCATAACTGCCGGCGGCATGGCAGGAGGAGCGGGAGGGGCCGTATTGGGCTCTATGATAGTGGAAGGCGTCGGTACCGTCGCCGGAGGTGTTGTCGGCGGTATGGCCGCCGGGAAGGCCGCCCATGCGCTTATGAGCACATTCATTGAAGATGACGCCGATAAGATGATTGCAATTATGGAATCGGAGTTGGTGGTTTTAGCTGACGAGTACCTCCTGTCTCAAGAAGAAGCAAATATCGTGTTAGGCGATTTACAAAGCCGTTTGACGGCTGATGTCCTTGAAGATATGTTTGCCGCCGACGATCAGAGACAGTTTGCACATCAGATGCTGGAAAAAATTATTTTAAGCGTCATTTCCATGAGGGCCGCTATTTACATTCCTGAGTATGGACAGATTGTTGCCGGCTTGGGGGATTTGCTCGAAGGTTTTGAGGAAGAGCGTGATATGTCTTATCTTACGAACACGGCCGAGGTGGATACGGTGGCTATGGCAAAACGGCTCCTCAACCAAGATGTTGATAAAAGGGTTGCCGACAAGGCTTGGTATGTTATGAAGCAAAGAAATATTTCTTCAATGCAAATAGAAGTGATATTGAATGAAATGAAACATGATGAAATTCTATATAAAAGGCAAAAAGAAGCATCAGACGCCAGAATTTCAGCATATAAAAAAGAACTGGAGGAACTGCTAAATGGAAGCAAATAATTTCGTAACGGTAAAGATTGATGAAGTTTTAACGCCTCAAGAAGTCGTGTTCCTCGATAGTAAAATTGATCAGGTTATTCAGCAGTCTCAACAAAACCGTAAGGATGTGAATCGCCTTACCTTTGAGTGTATTGCTGCCCTGGGTAAATCCGAAGAGGCACAGCAAAAACTGCAAAATAAAGGTTTTCTCTCTAGAATAATCGGCAGCATCACCGGCAGTAATCAGAAGCTGGCCAATGCCGGCGGTGCACAACTAGTTACGGCGCAGTATGCTTCACAGAAAATACTGCAAAGAATGGCAGAGCAAAATGTCTTGAGCTTTGATTTGCTGAAGGCTGTGAATAATAAGATGGATGCTTCCTTAGGAGAAGTCGACCGTAGATTTGAAGACCTGTATGAAGGACTCCGGAACTTTGTAAAATATAACCAAAGCCAAGTTGTGCAGCTGAGTTTGCGCATCGATAAAGTGGAGCGGAATGTGGCTTTATTAAATTGGCAGGCATCCGTAGAATATCGAATGTATCAGGGGAGAGAATACATCGATTTGACACCTGTTGAAAAGCTCGTCTGCACAGCCAGAGATTTTTACGACATTACAAAAGGGAATTGGAATACAGGTGAGCTGTTGCTGTTAAAGTCGGCCATGGGAGCCATTGGCCTTGATGCTCGGGAAAAAATAAACTATTTAACCCTGGTACAGCATCTCAACGAGGATAAAGCCTTGAAAGATTATCTGTTGGGCGACGGGGACATCGTAATTGATCAGGCAGAACCAGAGTATTTGTTGTGCTTTGGTGCCTTGAATAAACTGAAAAAATTAGATGGCGATGAGTCTTATTTATTGGCCACCTTGTCGGAGGTAACGGGCGTTACGGATACTGAAAAACTGAAAGAAACGGTCCTTTTAAATTATATGAAGAAGCAGGCTCAAGTAGATCTGAATACAGAGGTTACGTACTATGATTTGCTATTGGACTTACTGTTCAATCTGGACCAGTGTGCTGAAGAGAGTCCCCTCATTGCCAATTCCGAGGCTAGTATGGATAAAATCTATATGGGACAAGCTTTTGATCTGGAGACAGGCATAAAAGACTGCCAGAGCCTCGGCTATGACTGGTATTTACAGGCTGCCGAGAGAGGTGATGCGAGAGCACAAAATGCCTTGGCCATTTGCTATGAGTATGGACTAGGCACAACGCAAGACTATCAAAAGGCTGTTTCCTGGTTCCGTAAAGCTGCCGATAAAGGACTACCTGATGCAATGGTCAATTTAGGCTTGTGCTATGATAGTGTAAAAGGCGTCAGGGAAGATAAGGAGAAAGCCGTTGAATTATATAAGAAGGCGTCTGAGGCAGGTTATGTCAGAGCCCAGATTAAATTGGGTGAGTGTTACTTAATGGGAAGAGGTGTAAAGAGGGACGAAGGGAAGGCTGTTGATTTGTTTAGAGCGGTGGCGGAGCATGGCTATGCCGCTGCAGAGTATTATTTGGCGATGTGTTATGAGATGGGAATTGGCGTGGAGCAAAATGAAACGAGAGCTGTTGAATGGTATAAGAAGGCAGCAGAGCAAGACGATGCTGATGCACAGAATAATTTGGGTGACTGCTATTTAAACGGAGTTGGAGTAGGAGTAGATGAGGCACAGGCTGTGGAATGGTATCGGAAGGCAGCGCAACAAGGAAATAAACTTGCGCAATATGCGTTGGGGGACTGTTATTTAAATGGAGACGGAGTAGAATCGGATGAAGAGCGCGCTGTTGTATGGTATAAGGTGGCGGCGGAACAAGGCTATGCCAGGGCACAGGATCGTTTGGGCTTGAGTTATCTAGACGGAGTCGGAATAGAAACGGATGAAGCACAGGCTGTGGAATGGTTTTGGAAGGCGGCGCAACAAGGTTATGCCAATGCGCAAAATAATTTGGGTGACTGCTACTTCAAAGGGGTCGGCGTGGAGAAAAATGAAGCGCAGGCTGTTGAATGGTATAGAAAGGCAGTGGAACAGGAGCATACTCGAGCAATGATTCGTTTGGGTATGTGCTATGGAATGGGAAGAGGTGTAGATCGAGATGTAGCGATAGCTGTCGAATTATTTAAACAAGCAGAAAGACAAGGGGCGAATGATGTGCAAGTTCTAATAGGTATATCTTACTTAGTCGGAGGAAAGGGATTAGCGAAAAATGAGGCAATGGCCGTTGAATGGTTTAGGAAGGCGGCAGCAGGGGGAGATGAAGATGCCATTAAACAATTAAATAAGTTAGGCTATTCCTATTAATTGACATATTTAAAGACCGTGATAGGTAATTTTGAAATAGGCAATTGTTCGATGATTTAAGAAGTATTCAGTAATCTTTTGATAGCACTAAAGTCATTGAGAATATGCTGAAAGGCCTGATTTCCAGGATGCGTGAAATCAGGCTTTTTCTTTGGGCAGGGGATTCTATTGAGAAAGTGCCTATTCTAAGTCACTACAGTTATGTTGGAGAAATGACGATATTAAAAAATCACCTTTCAAGCAGCATAGATGCAGTTAAGTCACTATGCATTGTGAATCGGAAAGGTGATTGAAATCGATCGTATATTTAGTGGTGAGAATCTTGGCTTAGGTGTACATGCAGGGCCTTGTTAATTCGAGGCTCTTTGCAGTTTTAAAGAGGCAACGGGTTCTTTCTGAAGGGCTATGGCGACGATAGTCAATATGACGCTGAGGGCTACCATGAAGGCGGCTGCCAGCGGGGTATAGGCCAGGCCGATATGGTCGATGACGATGCCGCCTAAGATGGCGCCTAACATGATGCCGCCGCTAAAGCCGGCGATGTTTAGGGACGAGGCCAAATCGACGGCGCTCGGTACGTGGCGTTTGGCCAGCAGCATGATGTTGGCCTGCAGCATGGGGACGCTCATGAAGGCCATGAGTCCCATTCCGGCTACATCAATTTCTACTGATTGCGCCAGTTGGGGCTGGTCGTTGCTTGTCCGGCATCATTGGGGATGCAGTGGTAGTTAAGCCACAAGGTCAGGGCGGCGACGGCGACGACGCTCCAGAAGGGCAGGCGCCAGCTGAAGAAGGAACTGAGATACGTTCCCAAGGGGACTGCAAAGGCCGTAGCGATGGTAAAGCCGCTGAAAATGAAGGCGATGGCGCCGGCGCTTTTGGTAGGCGATACTAAGCTGACGGCAACGGAAGAGGCGATGCTAAATTCCTGAGAGAGCATCGGCAGCAGTCCGACGGCAATGAATTCCGTGATGCCCGTACCAAAAAACATCATAGCCAGCGCAATCAGCGCCATTTTTGTTTTATCCATATCATGATCCTCCTGTTATTTTTGGTGATCTAAGAAACATTCCACATACATAAAGAGCCTGACTTCTCGTAACAAGAAATCAGGCTTTTTCGTGCTGTTGAGGTATTATTTTGCGTCAATCCTCTTCTTCCCTAGGTTCTGTCCGTTTCGGACCGGGATCGGCGACGATAGTGCTGTCGGCAATGGGATCCGTCGGCGTTGCAGATGCATTTTCGGCAGACACTGTACCATGGCCTCCGGAAGCGTGGCCGGAGACGGATTGGCCGTGATAGGAATAGTTGTTAGTGACGATACCGTCGGGATTGGTCGCTTCGTAGCCCCTGACGTGATGCAGGGTGCCGTCCGGTCCGGTGCGGTAATAGTCGTGGGTATAGTGGTGGCCAGGTGCCGGCGTGACGGCATCGGAACCGCCGTGCATGTCGCCGCCGTGGTGGGCCGTATCGACGGCCGTGTCGGCAGCATCGGTGATGGCGTCAAATCCGCCGAAGGCCTTGATGAAGGGCAGGCAGATGAGGATGATGAGCAGCGGGGCGACGCCCATGATGGGAAGGGCCCGTTCCAGGGTGTAATGATGATTGTAAAGCCAAATCAGGATGAGGTGGAAACCAACGGCTGCGACGAAACCCGTGAGCAGGGCCGGAATCGTTTCGACGGTCGTACTGCGAAGAAAGGCAAAGTAGAAGCCTACGCCGTACATATAGAATCCGGCCGCGACGGCCCGCCAATTGGCCGCAATATATTTCAGGCGCAGGCAGAAGATGACCACCATGATAATAAAGGCAATGGGTGCCAAAAAGGGAAAGATACTGATGAGGAGCATCGTAACGGCCGCCGTGATGACGATGTACATGATGCGCCGCCAAGTAAAAGCGATGAATAAGACGACGACGGCTATAATGGATGGGATTTCAAAGTCACGAGTCATCATATTGATGAAAACATAAAGCCAGGTAATCAGTAGAATCATTACATGAGTTCCACGGTCAGCACGTCGGGGTGCCAGGTTCAATACCATCACATCCTTTGGAAAATTTGCTTATCAATAAGCTTCATAATTACATTTAATTATACCATATATTGAATGGCAGAACATCTGTCGGATCGTTCTTTTGTCGGCTTTTTACAGCGGACAGGACGGAATTTTTGTCTTCTGAAACGAGGCGGAAGGACGATAAAAAGCGCCGCCGGTATGACAGGGAGTCTGTCGCCGGCGGCGCTTGTCTATGTTTTTTTATCAGCCTAAGATTTCAATGAAGGCCTTGACCACTTCCGGGTCAAAGAGGAGGCCCGAAGAACTGAAGAGTTCGCGGACGGCCTGTTTTTTTGTCTTCGCCCAAAATTCTGTCGACGGGTTGATGATCATGTCGTAGTAGTCGGCCACGGCGATGATCCGCGCCCCTAAGGGGATATTGGCTCCGCGCAGGTGTTTGGGAAAGCCGGAACCGTCCCAGTGCTCATGGTGATAGCGGATGTAGGGGACGATGTCCTGGCAGCAGGGGATGTTTTCCAGCATGTTGCCGCCTGACGCTGCATGGCGCTTGTACTGTGCCATTTCGGAGCGGTTTAAATAGGGTATCTTGACCAAAAGTGTATTAGATACGACCAAAAGACCGACGTCATGGAGCAGAGCGGCGTATTTTATCTGTTCGATTTCGCTCTTGGGAAGCATGAGTTTGGCAGCGATACTGACGCTGTAGTTGGCAACTTGCAGGGAGTGCATATATAAGCGCTGACTTTTTAGCTGTATGAAGTTGAGCAACTCTGCCGTAATGCCGTCCAGTGACGTCATTTCTTCACGGGCAATGCCCGCTGCTTGATTTAACGATACCATATACATGACAAACAAACCCTTTCATCTGCAACCACTTTACTCGTTCGTCGTCCGATTCGACTGGCGTACTTTTTTTGGATGACGAAGGATATTGAACATTTTGGCACTCGTCTTTTTGATGCGAGCCCCTGTATTTTTCATACGCCGTGCTGTCGTAATCTTGGACTTGCGCTTCGGGCGCATGTCGCGGATAGAGCCAAAATCACCGCGGCGAATGCTCGTCGCCTTGATGCGGTCAGAACGGAGGTTTACTTTTAATGCGCTCATGATTTGGCTCGTTTTGAGGTCGATGTTGAAACTGTAGATGTCTACTGCCACGTAGGAGAGGAGAGGATAGGCATGAATGCTGATATGGGCGTTGCCCGATCCAGCCATACATGTCAGTTCGTCGTCTATATGGAAGAAGGTAATGCCCTCAGCAGGCGCGCCTACCAGGTCGAATGCGCGTTCCACTAAGGGCTGCAAGTCTTCGGCTTCGGTAATAGAAGCTTTGCAGTTATAAAAATCGATGAGTACATGTTTTCCTAATGTGTTATTCATAAATCTCCACCCGTTACTTAGTTACAATTAATTATATACTGTTTTTGGGAACTTGTAAACCAAAAAGGGCCTCACGGGATATGTTAAAACCCCATGAGGCTCGTTTTAGTTATGCTTTGTGCTCACGAATGGGCGTGAAGGTAAAATCCGTTCCGTCAAAGCCGATGGCGACCGTATCGCCTTCGCGGATGGTGCCGGCAATAATGCTGCGGCTCAAGGATGTTTCAACGGTATGGGTAATCAAGCGGCGCAGGGGACGGGCACCGAACTGGGGATCGAATCCTTTGTCGGCCAATTCCTGCAGGGCTTCATCAGTCCAGGTGAGTTTGATCTTAATCTGTTTTTCCAGGCGCTGCCCGAGGCGGTCCAAGAGGATGGCTGCGATATTGCGTACCTGGTCTTTCTGCAGGGCCTTGAAGACGACGATGTCGTCGACACGGTTGAGGAATTCCGGACGGAAGTACTGTTTGAGCAGGTCGCGGACTTTCTGGTTGGCCTGTTCATAGTCCGGCGTTTCCAAAATTTCATGAGAACCGAGGTTGCTGGTCATGATGATGATCGTGTTCTTGAAGTTGACGACCCGGCCCTTGCCGTCGGTCAGGCGGCCGTCGTCGAGGATCTGCAGGAGGACGTTGAAGATGTCCGGATGAGCCTTTTCGATTTCATCGAGGAGGATGACGCTGTAGGGACGGCGGCGAACGGCTTCGGTGAGCTGACCGCCTTCGTCATAGCCGACGTATCCCGGAGGCGCCCCAATCAGGCGCGATACGGTATGTTTTTCCATGTATTCCGACATGTCGATGCGGATGATGTTCCGTTCGTCATCGAAGAGGGATTCCGCTAAGGTCTTGGCAAGTTCGGTCTTGCCGACGCCGGTCGGCCCCAGGAAGATGAAGGAACCGATGGGACGGTTCGGGTCTTTGATGCCGGCCCGAGCGCGGATGATGGCGTCACTGACGACGCGGACGGCTTCGTCCTGACCGACGACGCGTTTATGGAGGGTTTCGTCGAGGTGGAGCAGTTTTTCCCGTTCGCCGGTCATCATCTTAGTGACGGGAATCCCCGTCCAGCGGCTGACGACCTGGGCGATATCTTCTTCGCCGACTTCTTCTTTCAGGAGTTGAGAATCCTGTTTCTGTGCCAGGTGAGCTTCCTGTTCCGCCAGTTGTTTTTCCAGTTCCGGCAATTTGCCGTACTTCAGTTCTGATGCTTTCGCCAAGTCGTAGTTGCGTTCGGCCTGAGCCATTTCGCCCTTGACGGCGTCGATTTCTTTTTTCAGTTCCTGGGTGTGCAGGATGGACTGTTTTTCTGTATCCCATTGGGATTTGAGCTGGTTTTCTTTTTCTTTCAATTCCTGCTTCATAGCCGTGATCTTAGCCAGTCGTTCTTTGGAAGCGTCGTCCGTTTCCTTGGTCAGGGACTGTTCTTCGATTTCGAGCTGCATGATCTTGTGGCTCAATTCGTCAATCGGCGTCGGCATGGATTCGATTTCCGTGCGCAGCTTGGCAGCGGCTTCGTCGACGAGGTCGATGGCCTTGTCGGGCAGGAAGCGGTCCGAGATGTAGCGGTCCGAGAGGACGGCAGCTGCAACCAAGGCCTTATCGCGGATGCGGACGCCGTGATGGACTTCATAGCGTTCTTTCAGGCCGCGGAGGATGGTGATCGTATCTTCGACGGACGGCTGGGCGACCATGACCGGCTGGAAACGCCGTTCGAGGGCAGCGTCCTTTTCGATGTATTTCTGGTATTCGTTGAGGGTCGTAGCCCCGATGCAGCGCAGGTCGCCGCGGGCCAGCATCGGTTTCAGGATATTGCCGGCGTCCATGGAGCCTTCGGACGCGCCGGCGCCGACGACGGTGTGGATTTCGTCGATGAAGAGGAGAATCTGACCGTCGGATTTGGCGATTTCATTGAGGACCGATTTCAACCGTTCTTCGAATTCACCGCGGTATTTGGCCCCGGCAATGAGAGAACCCATGTCGAGGGAGTAGAGTGTCTTGTTCTTCAGCGATTCCGGAATGTCTCCGCTGACGATGCGGCGGGCCAATCCTTCGACGATGGCCGTTTTGCCGACGCCCGGTTCCCCGATGAGTACCGGGTTGTTCTTGCGGCGACGCGACAAGATTTCGATGGTCCGGCGGATTTCGTCGTCCCGGCCGATGACCGGATCGAGCTTATTCTGGCGGGCAGCTGCCGTCAGGTCGCGGCCGTATTTTTCAAGGGCCTTGTAGTTGCCTTCGGGGTTGTCGGTATTGACGTTGGCCTTGCGGTTGGCCTTGATGGTACTCATGATCTTGTCCTGGTGCAGGTCGAATTCACGGCACAGTTCCTGGACGTCGCTGCTGCTTTCGCTGACGATGCCGAGGAGCAGGTGTTCTGTGCTGATGTAGTCATCGTGCATGGAGTCGGCTAACTGCTGAGCCTTGCCGATGACCCGGACCATTTCCGTCGACATCGACATCTGGCTCGAACCTTGGACGGAAGGGATTTTCTTCAGCAGCTGTTCCAACCGTGCCTGGAGCATGGGGACGTCGGTCTGACATTCCGTAAGGATGGTGCTCAGCAGGCCTTCAGGCTCTTTGAGCAGGCCCATGAGCATGTGGACCGAGGAGATTTCTTGGTTGTAATGGAGGGCGGCAATCTGCTGGGCAGACTGGAAGGCTTCCATGACTTTCTGTGTATATTTTTCGTTTCCCATAAGTAAGACCTCCTTATTATGGCGATTGTATTCAGGATTAGGAGCTTTTCGCTAGCTTCTAGTATCATTATAGCTGTAAAAGTCAAAAAATCAATATGTCAAAAAGGAAAATTTGTAAATCTTTTGGAAAAGACGTTGTTGACAGCCCTCATCCTTTCCCCTACAATCGAGGCAGTATAAAGATTGTCTTCCGTCATGGGAGACCGATGAAAGGAGTCCGACGATGGACGAAACAGAACGACTGGCCTTTAGCGGCGATGCAGCGGCTCAATGTGCCATGGGAGACGATTATTTCTTTGACGCTTTTGACGCCGATATAGAAGATAAAGATGATTTATATAAGAAGGCTTTTTACTGGTACAGCCGTTCGGCCAAGGGCGGTTATGCTGCCGGTCAGTATAACTTGGGCTACCAATATGAGCATGGGTTAGGCACGGAGCGCGATATCGAACAGGCTGTCCTTTGGTACGGTGCGGCCGCCAGCCGGGGCTATGGAGCGGCTGAGAATAATTTAGGCCATCTCTATGAAATAGGGGAGGATCTCCCTCAGGATTACGAAAAGGCCCTGTACTGGTACCGGCGGGCTGCCGATCACGACGACGGCGACGGCCAGTGCAATGCGGCCATCATGTATCAGTTCGGCTACACCGGGGAACCGGATTATGAAAAAGCCGCCTATTGGTATGCCAAGGCGGCAGAGCAGGGAAATGTCATTGCCGGAAACAATCTCGGCTATCTCTATGAAAAAGGCTATGGCGTTCCTCAAGACTGGGAACTGGCTGCGCACTGGTACTATGAAGCGGCCATGGCCGGCGACGGGCCGGCGCAGAACAACTTGGGCGTCCTCTACCGTGACGGCCACGGCGTAGGTCCTGACAGCATTCAGGCGGCCTACTGGTTTGCTCAGTCTGCAGCGTCAGGCTATAAAGAGGGCATGAAAAATTACGCCACCGCCCTGGAAAGGGGCGATGGCGTAGAAATGGATCGCGATGAAGCGCTATATTGGCGAAACAAAAGTCAGGACGATTAATGGAGGATATTGATAAATACCGTAATAATCGTGGCATTGACCGGGTCGATGATTAAGGACCCGATGAGGGGAATGACGAAGAAGGCCGTCGGTGCCGGGCCGAAGATTTCCGTCATAGCCGTCATGTTGGCGATGGCGTTGGGCGTAGCCCCTAAGCCGAAGCCGCAGACGCCGCTGGTCATGACGGCAGCTTCGTAGTCGCGGCCCATGATGCGGAAGACGATGAAGTAGGCGAAAAGGGCCATGAACAAGGCCTGGCTGAGGAGCATGACGACCAGAGGTACGGCAAGGTCTGCCAGCTGCCAGAGCTTGAGGCTCATGAGGACGCATGTCAAAAAGACGGTCAGGCTCAGATTGCCCAGGACTTCACTTTCATGCTGGTAGACTTTAAAGCTGTGCGTAAAGTCGGCGATGTTGCGGATGACGGCAGCGACGATCATCGAGCCGATGTAGCCAGGGAAGACAAGGCCGATGCTGCTGAAGAAACCGCTGACGATCGTTCCGAGACCCATGGCCAGAAAGAGGTGGGCCATGGCGTTCATGAAGCGGTAGTTGTCGATGGTCTGGCCGATTTTGTTTTCAATCTTGATGGCGTTTTCGGCCCGTTCCTTATCGCCGGCTACGGCTTTCAACCGCGATACGGCGTCGGCGTTGGCCGAAGGATCGAACCGTTCTGATTCAGCCGAGCTGACCAGATGGTGTTTGTGAATCAGTCCTTCCCCAATCGGCCCGCCGATGACACCGCCGGCGACGAGACCGAAGGTAGCGGCGGCGACGGAAATGGTGACGCCGCTGTCAAGGCCGATGTCTTCCAACAAGGGACCGAAGGCCGCTGCCGTGCCGTGACCGCCGACCATGGGAACCGATCCCGTTGCCAGTCCCATGAGAGGACTGAGGTCGAAGATTGTCGCGAGGCTCACCCCGATGATATTCTGGAAGGTGATGAGAATCGTCGTGACGATGGCCATTTTAAAGACCATGATGCCGCCTCGTTTGATGAGGCTGATGCTGGCCGTGTAGCCGACACTGGTGAAAAAGAGCATCATACAGATGTTTTGCATAATCGTATCCTGCTCGTACTGCCAAAGACCCTGAGTATAGAGAATGCAGTTGATGATAGCGAATAAGATGCCTCCGACGACCGGAGCGGGGATACAGTACTTGCGCAGGACGTCGAATTTTGCACGCAAGAATACGCCGGTATAGTAAACGACAATCGCTGCGGCTAATGTTTGATAAATATTAAGATTTACAGCCACAAATAAGCCCCCTTCATATTTTACCGATTATGGGCAGAATCGATGAAATAGGTTATGAAAAAATAAAAAATACAGTACTTATGATAACAGATTTCGGGCTGTAAAACAAATATGCGGATAAAAATAACCGGATGTCACCCTTCTCCGTCCGCTTGGGAAAGATAGCAGGGGGGGGTATAATAGTCCCTTCGTCCTTGGCGGCAAGAAGTGCTGCGGAAACAGAGCGCTTGAATGTCCGTGGCCCGCATATCGAGTGCAAGCTGAGTCTGTCCTAAGGGGGACAGGCTTTTTGCTTCCTGCGTTACTTTGGTAATGATCGGGAAGGCCTTTTTGGCAGTCTTTAAAAAAGCGGCGCCCCGGTCATTGAAGGCCAGGATGCGGCCGTATTGCGGTCCTTCTTGGTAAGATTCGTTGAAGAAGTCCTGTGACGGCTGCAGTACCGTGTAGGCTCCCATGCGGCACAGGCGGCTGAAGGCATAGCGCTTGGTCTTGATGGCTGACAGGGCTTCATCATATGTCGAAAGGGTAGAAAATGCCTTATGCCAGCGATTTTCCAGTCCCTCCGTAAAAGCCGGCAGGCGGCGCAGTTGTTCCGCTGTCAGGAGGCGGCCCTGCAGGCTGACGAAGTCGTGGTAGCGGCCGTAATCGCTGAAGATTCCGGAGGTGACCAGGCCTTCAACGTCTGCGCAGATGCTTTTCGGGAAGTAGGCTGCTGCTTCTGCGGAAAAACCATTTTCAAGGGCCTTTCGGAGGGCCGAAGCACTGGTAAAAGATTGGCCGAGGCTTTTTTCGTGGTGGCTTCCCTTGCGGGGGATGGTCATCAGCGTAAGGGGCGACGGCAAGCGGAGGACGGCTTTGGCATATTCAAGGGCCAAGAGGGCGTTGGGCTGTTCCAAAAGATGAGCTGATTCCGGAAGGGCTTTTTTCAGGTCCTCGGTCTGATTGCGGCCGGCTGTCGCAGCTTTCTTCTCCTCGCCGGGCGCTTTCATTAAGGCAGCTTCAGCCAGACGGAGAAAGGCGTCGGCCGTACCGTCTTCGACGCCGCAGGCAAGGGCCGTACAGCTAAGGCGATGGGCTAAACGGACGCCGCCTGAGGCAAAGCCTTCTGCACTCGACAGTGCATAGACGGCAGGCAGTTCAAAGACGGCGTCGGCGCCGTTTCTGACGGCCCAACGGGCACGGTGCCACTTGTCGAAGAAAGCCGGTTCGCCGCGCTGGACGAAGGAGCCGCTCATGATGACGATGATGGCGGCATCGGCCGGGCTCTGCCGGCGGATTTCCGACAGTAAGTAGGCGTGGCCTGTGTGAAAGGGATTAAATTCAGCGATGACGGCAATGGATTCCATAGAGACCTCTTTTATGTTCTGAATTTCACAATGATTACAGGGAATCGCGACGGTAGAGGAGACCGGGACGGCTTGATGACAGGGGGATGTCGCGGTATAAGTTGTTTATAAGTATACGTAAGGTAAAGGCAATCGTCAATGGAGGCCGTCCATTCTTTTTGGCTGTTCGACGGGATAGCGAAAGTATTTCCATTTCATGCTTTTTTTAGATGACGCTATAACTCTTTTATGCTATAATGAACCTAGTCTGTAGAAAGCATAAATAGGTGATTGTATGAAAGGATTGAAAGGACTTGCAGCTGCGGCAATGATCACGGCTGCCGTATTGATGTCCGGCTGTGGCAGCAATACGATGCTTGAAGAATACAGTTTCGGCTATGTCCAGTTGAAGGCTGGCAATTCTGAAGTGTATGTCATGACCCCGTTTGACCTGGCACACGTGAACCGTCAGGAAGGCCAGGGCATGATGTATATCAATAATGACAAACACATTAATGTCGTCGCTGTTTCTGAAACAGCCGGCGAAACGACGCCTGTTGCCATGGCCAACGAATACGTTGCCAGGCTGAAACAGACACCGGATGTATCTGATCTGCAAACGAAGATTACCGACGCCGAAGAGAGCGGACGCAAGGCCGTTGTCGTCGATGCCGCCTACACGGAGCCATTGAACGGCCAGCCGGCAAAGCTCATCGTGCGGAGTTTCTTCTTTGAAGATAATGGCCAGATCTGGCACGTCATGTACATGTACAAAGACGGCGACGATTTGGCGAAGGAAGTAGTTGACCACGTATTTGGTCATCTAAAGTAATCTTAAAACAAACGAAAGAGGGTAAAATTTCATGATCGTATTGGTTGTAAACTGCGGCAGCTCATCTTTGAAGTATCAGCTCGTCAACATGGATAATGAAGAAGTAATGGCAAAAGGTTTGGTCGAAAAAATCGGCCTTACCGATTCGCAGCTGACCCACAAATGGAATGGGCAGAAAAAGGAAATCAAACAGTCCATTCCGGATCACCAAGTAGCCGTTAAGCTGGTCCTCGACATCTTGACCGACGCTGAATGCGGCGTCATCAAATCGATGGATGCTATCGACGCTGTCGGCCACCGCGTCGTCCATGGCGGTGAAGAATTCGCTGCTTCCACGCTCATTACGGACGAAGTCATGAAAGCCTTGGAAAAATGCTCGGCCATGGCTCCGCTTCACAATCCGCCGAACATCATCGGCATCAATGCCTGCAAGGCCATTATGCCCGGCGTACCTCAGGTCGGCGTCTTCGATACGGCCTTCCATCAGACCATGCCGGCAAAAGCCTTCATGTACGGCCTCCCGTACGAACTCTACACGGAAGATCATATCCGCCGTTACGGCTTCCACGGCACGAGCCATCGCTATGTCGCCGGTGAAGTCGCTAAAGTCATGGGCAAACCCGTTGAAGAACTGCGCATCATCAACTGCCACCTCGGCAACGGCTCTTCCTTAGCAGCCATCAAATACGGCAAATGCGTCGACACGACGATGGGCTTTACTCCCTTGGCCGGCGTCCTCATGGGCACGCGCTGCGGCGATATCGACCCGGCTATCGTCCTCAACGTTATGGACAACCATAACTATACGACCAAGGATATGGACAAATTGATGAACAAACAGTCCGGCGTTCTCGGCATCTCCGGCGTTTCCAGCGACTTCCGCGACCTCGGCAAAGCTGCCGGTGAAGGCAACGAACGGGCTCAGCTGGCTCTCGACATGTTCCACTATCAGGTCCGCAAGGAAATCGGCGCTTTCGCAGCTGCCATGGGCGGCGTTGACGTCATCACCTTTACGGCCGGCGTCGGCGAAAACGGCATTGAAGACCGCGCAGCCATTGCCGAAGGCCTGGAATACCTCGGTGCCAAACTCGATCCGCAGCGCAACGATGTCCGCGGCAAAGACGCTTTGATCAGCACCGACGATTCGACGGTTAAGATGTATGTCATTCCGACGAATGAAGAAATCATGATTGCCCGCGATACGAAGGACATCGTATCCAAGCAGTAATAGTGCCTCAAATGGAGTGAAGAATGTGAAATTATTATACTGGGATATTGACGGAACCTTATTGAATACAGGTCATGCCGGACTGCATGCCATTAAAGAAGTCCTCCATGATTTAAACGGTGCCGATATACCGATACCGAAAATCGATGCCGGCGGCAGGACGGACAATTTTATTTGTCAGCAGCTGCTCTATAAGTCGACAGGTGTCATGCCGACTGATGAAGAAGTCTTTGCCTTCTGCCGGAACTATGAGCAAAAGCTCCTGAAATGGCTGAAGCGCAAGGCTCACGAAGGCGTCATCCTGCCGAATGCCAAGGAAAATTTGGCGTTCTTCCACGGTAGAGAAGGCTATCAGCAGCTACTCCTGACGGGGAACAGCCGCGTCGGCGCCAGCCTGAAGATGGATTTCTTCGGCTTGTCTCAGTATTTTGATTTCGACCATTCGGGCTTTGCCTTCGACTACTACTATCGTGACGACCTGGCCCGCAATGCCCTGGCTATTGCCAAACGGACCTGGGGCGACGATATCGAAGCGATATATGTCATCGGCGATACGCCTCACGATATCCAGTGCGGAAAAGCCATTGGCGCCCGGACGATCAGCGTCGCTACGGGACGCCATACGTACGATAACCTGGCCAAGTGCGAGCCTTGGAAAATCATTCCGTCCCTTCCGGAACCGGAAGCCTTCGAAGCACTTCTTGAATCGTAATATAAAAAGGAAACCCAGACTCTATAAGGAGTCTGGGTTTTTTTTCGGTTCTTCGATGCGCCAGGTATTTTCCAGGACGCGGAAGTTGAGGGCGTGCCATTTCTTTTCGATGTCAGCTAAGGTAACCGATGCCGAGTAAAGCTGATTATTCTGCTTTTGGGCCTGTTTCTCGAGCTGGGAGATGCGGACCCGCTGCAGGGCGACGGTCTGTGACAAGGAAAGAACCTGGACTTGCAGCACCAGGGTCCACACGAAGAGGAGGACCGCTGCTGCAGCCATATATTTTTGACCTTTTGACAGGCTGTGCCAATTCTGCCGGAGGCGGCGGTACTGTCCGAGGAAGACGGCCTTTCCATGCTGCATCTGCTGTCGCAGGTGACGGATAGGAGAGGTGGGGTCCTGCTTTTTTTCGGCCATTATAAGTTTGAAATGACGCGGGCTTTATTGCGGACGAAGTCAAGCCACAACTGAGCGGCATGGGACAGGTAGTGGCCGCGTTTCCAGATGACGTAGAGAACGTGCATGAGTTCCGGTTCGACGAGGGGACGGACGACGACCGATTCCGATACGCGCGGATTGGCTTCCTTGGTCGGGCACAGGCGGCTCGGCAGGAGGGCGACGCCGAGATTGGCGACGACGGTCTGGATCATGAGGTCGCGCTGGCTCGTTTCAAAGATGATTTTCGGCTGGAAGCCGATTTTCTTACAGTGCTGGATGATTTCGTCGTGCAGGTTGAAGTCATCGCGGTAGAGGACCAGTGATTCGTTGGCCAGTTTCTTCAAGGGAATCGTCTTTTCCTTGGACAGGATGTTGTCGCGGTGGATGATGACGTTCATCGGGTCCTGGGTAAGGAAGAACGATTCAAAATCCTTCTCCTTCGGCTGGGTGCAGACGATGCCGAGATCGATGAGGCCTTCCTGAACGCTGATTTCGACCTTCTTGGAGCCGTGTTCGTATAAGTCCAGTTCAATTTGCGGATATTCCTGCTTAAATGCCCCTAAGAGGTTGGCAAAGATCGGGGCCCCGGTGATGGGCGGGAGACCGATGAGAATCGTGCCCTGTTCCAGTTTAAACTCATTTTCAAAGTCGGTCTTCAAATGTTCGAACATGAAGACGACTCGTTTTGCGTGGGACAGGAAAATCGTGCCGGCGTCGGTAAGTTCGACGGCCTTCGCATTTCGCATGAAGAGGACGACGCCCAGTTCTTCTTCCAGGGCTTTGATGGTACGGCTGATGGCGGACTGAGAAATATGCAGTGTTCGCGCTGCTTTGCTGAATGACTTCTTGTCTGCTACTTCGACAAAGTATTTAAGATGATGAAAATCCATGCTAACACCTCCACTAACTAATAGTGTATATCAAATAACGTTAGAATATACACTCCATTGGTATACGTTTACAAAATAGCACTGAACGATGCATAAACTAGCATCACATTCCTATTGAATTTAACATTGCTTAGGCATATAATTAACTTGTAAGATAAAGTTACAAAGTCGTTCGGTTTGTGATGGTCAGCAATTCTGAAAAGAGATATGGTAATGTGCGAATCTGTAATACCACTATAATAGTAGTACAGATTCAGAATATTAGCAATACTTTTTTTGAATATTGTCAGACCTTCCCGCTTTTTGTTGCGTTTTTTTCAATTTGGGACGTGTATGGCCGATACGTGAACAGAATGCATCGTTGGAACCTGTGCAGCTGTTCGCGCCGTCTGTATGAGATACGGCGGAACGTCTTTATAGCTTTCTTAAGCCTATCAGTATGGAATCTTCCATATTGTGTATAACATTTAATTAAGGAGCGTGTTTTATCTATGAGCAAATTTAAAACCATGGATGGTAACGAAGCAGCTGCATGGGTGTCCTATGCATTTACTGAAGTTGCCGCAATTTATCCGATCACGCCGTCTTCTCCTATGGCAGAACATGTCGATGATTGGTCCGCCAATGGCATGAAAAACATCTTCGGACACAAAGTCAACGTCATTGAAATGCAGTCCGAAGCTGGCGCTGCTGGCGCATTCCACGGTTCTTTACAGGCTGGTGCTTTGACCACGACGTACACAGCATCTCAGGGCTTCCTCCTCATGATGCCGAACATGTACAAAGTTGCCGGCGAACTCCTTCCGGGCGTATTCCACGTAGCTGCACGTGCTTTGGCTAACCATGCACTGAGCATCTTCGGTGACCACCAGGACGTTATGGCTGCTCGTGCAACGGGCTGCTGTCTCTTGGCCGAATCCAATGTTCAGGAAGTCATGGATCTCGCTGGTGTCGCTCACTTATCTGCTATTAAAGGTTCCTTGCCGTTCATCAACTTCTTCGACGGTTTCCGTACGTCTCACGAAATTCAGAAAGTTGAAGTCATGGATTTCGAAAACTACAAAAAACTCGTCGACTGGGACGCTATCGACAGCTTCCGCAAACGTGCTCTTAACCCGGATAACCCGCAGGTTCGCGGTACTGCTGAAAACCCGGACGTATACTTCCAGCATACAGAAGCTGCCAACAAGTTCTATGATGCTATGCCCGATATCGTAGCTGACTACATGGACAAGATTTCTGAAATCACCGGCCGCTCCTACAAACCGTTCAACTACTACGGTGCTGCTGATGCTGAACACATCGTCGTTTCCATGGGTTCTCTCTCCGACGTCGCTAAACAGACGGTCGAATACTTGCAGAGCCAGGGCGAAAAAGTCGGCGTTATCAACGTTCACCTCTATCGTCCGTTCTCCAACAAATACCTGCTCAACGTTCTTCCGAAAACGGTCAAGAAGATTGCTGTCATCGACCGCACGAAAGAACCGGGCTCCCTCGGCGAACCGCTTTATCTCGATATCACGGGCTTCGTAAAAGAAGAAGGTCTTAACATTGACGTCATCGGCGGCCGCACCGGCATGGGCTCCAAAGACGTTCTTCCGGAAGACTTCCTCGCCGTCTTCAAAGAATTGAAGAAAGATCATCCGCTCAACGGCTTCACCCTTGGCATCGTCGACGACGTTACCAACCTCAGCCTTGCACGCGAACCGAAAATGCCGGTTGATACGACGGGCCTTACGTCCTGCAAATTCTGGGGCTTCGGTTCTGATGGTACTGTCGGTGCTAACAAATCGGCTATCAAGATCATCGGTGACCACACGGATATGTATGCACAGGCATACTTTGCTTATGACTCCAAGAAATCCGGCGGCGTAACGATTTCTCACCTGCGTTTCGGTACTCGCCCGATCGATATGCCGTACCTCATCGACGCAGCTGACTACATCGCTTGCCATCGTCAGTCCTATGTAGGTCGTTTCGATGTTCTCCGCGGCATCAAAGACGGCGGCACGTTCATGCTGAACTGCACCTGGACTGATGAAGAACTGGAACACGAACTTCCGGCTCGCATCAAACGCGCTATCGCTAAACATCACGTTAAATTCTACACCTTGAACGGTGACGCTATCGGCCAGAAACTCGGCCTCGGCACCCGTATCAACATGGTCATGCAGGCTGCTTTCTTTGCCCTTGCTAAGATCATCCCTGTAGAAGACGCTGTTAAATACTTGAAAGACTCCATCATCAAGAACTACGGCAAAAAAGGCCAGAAGATTATTGACATGAACAATGGCGCCGTTGATGCTGGTATCAAAGAATTCCATGAAGTTAACTATCCGGCTTCCTGGGCTGATGCCGTTGACGAAGTCGTCGAAGGCCGTCCGGCTACGAAGTACTTCACGGAAGTTGCAAAACCGATGCTCGAACAGGTTGGCGACGATCTCCCGGTTTCCGCATTTGTCGGCCGCGAAGATGGCACCATGCCTTCCGGCACCTCTAAATTCGAAAAAGCAGGCCCGGCTCTGCACGTTCCTTCCTGGGATAACGAAAAATGTATCGGCTGCCTCCAGTGTTCCTTCGTTTGCCCGCACGCTACGGTTCGTCCGTGCTTGACGACGAAAGAAGAAACGGCTGCTGCTCCGGCTGGTTACAAAGTCGCTGTTAAAGCTAAATCCGGTAAAGAATACGATTTGGCTATCGTAGTCGACCAGCTCGACTGCCTCGAATGCGGCTCCTGCGTAAACGTCTGCCCGGTCCAGGCTTTGACCATGGTCCCGAACACCGACGAAGAACGCAAGAAGATGGAATTCTGGTACTATGCTACCGAAAAGGTTGCTCCGAAAGCTAACCCGCAGAACAAGAAGACCGTTATCGGTTCTCAGTTCGAACAGCCGCTCCTCGAATTCTCCGGCGCATGCGCAGGCTGCGGTGAAACACCGTATGTCAAACTCGTTACACAGCTCTTCGGCGACCGCATGATGATCGCTAACGCAACAGGCTGCTCCTCCATTTGGGGTGCATCGGCTCCTGTTTCTCCGTACACCATGAACGCTGCCGGCCACGGCCCGTCTTGGGCAAACAGCCTCTTCGAAGATGCTGCTGAATTCGGCCTCGGCATGTTCCTCGGCGTAGACAAAGTCCGCAAAGACTTGGTTGAAAACCTCGACGCTGCTAAAGCTGTCGCTTCTCCGGAACTCCAGGAAGCTCTCAGCGATTGGGCTGCTCATGCATACGAAGGCGAAGGCTCTCGTGAACGCGCTGACAAATTGACGGCTCTCCTCGAAAAAGAAGCTGCCGGCAAACCGGTTCTCGAAGACTTCCTCGCTAAGAAACAGTTCTTCGTAAAACGCAGCCAGTGGATCATCGGTGGTGACGGTTGGTCCTACGATATCGGTTACGGCGGTGTTGACCATGTCCTCGCTTCGGACAACGACATCAACGTCCTCGTTCTCGATACGGAAGTTTACTCCAACACGGGCGGCCAGTCCTCTAAAGCTACCCCGACTGCAGCTATCGCTCAGTTCGCTGCTGCCGGCAAACGCACGAAGAAGAAGGACCTCGGCATGATGGCTATTTCCTACGGCTACGTCTATGTAGCTCAGGTAGCTATGGGCGCTGACAAGAACCAGCTCCTCAAAGCTATCACCGAAGCTGAAGCTTACCATGGCCCGTCCTTGGTTATCTGCTACGCTCCTTGCATCAACCATGGTATCCGTAAGGGCATGGGCAAGAGCCAGACAGAAGAAAAACTCGCTGTCGAATGCGGTTACTGGGATCTGTTCCGTTACAACCCGGATCTCAAAGAACAGGGCAAGAACCCGTTCAGCCTCGACTCCAAAGAACCGGATTACAGCAAATTCCAGGAATTCTTGCAGGGTGAAGTTCGTTATGCATCCCTCAAGAAGAGCTTCCCTGAAGAAGCTGAAGCCCTCTATGCTAAGACTGAAGCAGACGCTAAGAATCGTCGTCATTCCTACGTCCGTCTCCAGAAGGGTTTTGAAGACTAATTCTAGTGCACTTGCTGCATGATACATAACGGAAAGGCTCTGTGTGGTGGTTTCCACCACGCAGGGCCTTTTTGTTTGTCATTTATGGGTAAGTAGTGTATAATGAATCGTGATTGGATTATCAAATTTTTTATTCTCTATCATAATAATTAGATGAACTAGGGGGCCTCTTTTATGTCATCTAAATTTGGTACGCTCTGTATTATCCTGGCAGCCTTGGCTTTTGGGACGATGGAAATTTCCCTGAAGATCGCCGGTACTGCCTTTACGCCGTTTCAGCTGACCTTTCTCCGCTTTCTCGTCGGCGGGGTATTGCTCATGCCGCTGGCCATTCGGGACATGAAGCATCACCATATCCGTCTCGATCGGTCTGATTGGGGCTATTTGGCCGTCTTGGGATTGGTCAATATCTGCTTCAGCATGATTCTCTTCCAGATCGGCGTCAACATGGCTAACGCCAGTCTGGCGGCTATCGTTTTTTCCAGCAATCCTATTTTCGTCATGATCTTTTCGTACTTCTTGATCCACGAAGCCTTTACGCGCAAGAAGGCCATTACCTTGATCTTAAGCCTCATCGGCCTGATCATCGTCGCCAATCCCGTGGACATCATCCAGAACGGAAACGTAGGACTCCTGGTGTCCTTGGCAGCCGCTGTCTCCTTTGCCTTTTACACGACCTTGGGGAAACTGCGGATAGGGAAACTTGGCGGCAACGTCGAAAATGCCTTCAGCTTTCTCATCGGCTGTCTGTTCCTCTTGGTCATTCTCATCTTCCACGGCGACCCGATCATTGCCGGGATCAACTCGCGTACCATTTGGCCGCTCCTGTACTGTTCCTTGGTCGTCACCGGCTTTGGCTACCTGTTCTTCATGAAGGCCATTGAACTTACGGGCCCGTCGAATGCCTCCTTTGCCTTTTTCATTAAACCGATCATCGCCTTGATCCTGGCGTCGATTATCTTATCGGAACCGGTTACGGCCAATGCCGTCATCGGCCTGGTCCTCATCCTCTTGGGCTGCACCATGGCAGGGCCTATTGAACACCTGCTCTTTCCGCACCGCGCTATCGGCGAAATCGCCGGCCGTACCAATCATCCGGCTTGGATGAAGGAAAATACGGACTGCCCTCTGGTCATTACCATTTCTCGTGAATTCGGCAGCGGCGGCCGCAATGTCGGCAAGCTCGTAGCCCGTAAATTAGGCGTTCCTTATTACGATACGGAAATCTTCAACCGGACCCAGAAAGAACACCCCCAGACCGTCGTCGCCTGGTGCAAGGATCAGAAGCGCCGTTTGGGGCCGCTCCTCTCCAAGGTCTACGAAGACTACGTTCACTATGCATCGGGCTATGAATCGAATCAGATGGAAATGTTCCGCGATGAAGCCGAAGTCATTGAAGCCTTGACGACGGGCCATTCCTGCGTCATCGTCGGCCGCCTGGCAAACTACGTCCTGCGCAAACGGCCGAATACCTTCAACGTCTTCATTTCGTCCGATCCGGACTGGGCCGTCCAGCGCATCATGCTCCGGGAACACATCGATGCCGACAGGGCGACGAAACTCCGCAATCACGTCAATCGTGAACGGCGGGATCACTGCATGTACTGTACGGACTCTTTCTGGGGGTATGGGGCCAACTACGATTTGAGCCTCAAATCCAGTGATTACGGCATCGTCAAGACGGCCGACCTCATCTTGGAAGCTGCCCGCCATCGCCTGACGATTTCTCACGATGACATCAATCCCGTTCATCGTGAACAAGAAAAAGATACCGTCGAAGCTGGCGCATCTGCTGAAGCACTGCCGTCGTAAGACCATATTTTTACATGATTATATGATAAAGAGGGCTATTCGTGACCTTTCATGGATAGTCCTTTTTCGGTATCTTCCTGCCGTGTTTCCGCCTTTTGAAGAAAGGGGAAGGGGACGTAAAGAGACGGTAAAATCTATTGGCAAGATGAAAATCATGCTAAGTGCATATTAATTTAGTCTTTATTTTGAGAATAGAAAGTGATAAAATAATAATTGATTTATTGATAGTGATTATTCCTGAGAATGAGTTGTGATGCAGATGGAGAAACGCTGGCAGTTTGCCCCCTTTCAAGAAGGTCTTACGTCGGCCTTAACAGAACAATTGCACATATCACCGGTATTGGCACAGATACTGGCCAATCGCGGCGTTGCCAATGTTGAAGAAGGCCGCCATTTTCTCCACGACACCTTGACCGACATGGCCGACCCCTTCCTGATGGATGGGATGGAAGCTGCCGTAGCGCGGCTGAAAAAGGCCGTTCAGGATAAAGAGCGCATCGTCATCTATGGTGACTATGACGTCGACGGGATTACGTCGACGTCACTTGTTTATTCTGTCCTAAGGGATTTGGGCGGGAACCCTCGGTTCTACATCCCGGAACGCCAGAGTGAAGGCTACGGCCTCAATGAAGAGGCCCTTCAGCATCTGCAGGGCGAAGCCGATGTCTTGATAACCGTCGACTGCGGCATTTCGTCCTATGAGCTGGTCCGTGAGTTTTCACCCAAACTCGACATCATCATCACCGACCACCATGAGCCGCCGGAACAGATACCACCGGCCCTGGCCGTTCTCAACCCGAAAAAGCCCGGCTGTCCCTATCCTTTTAAAGAGTTGGCCGGTGCCGGTGTGGCCTACGTCCTCTGCCGGGCCCTTTGGCAGCGCTGCTGTGGGGAAGACCTTGCAGGCTATGCCGATCTTTCGGCTTTAGGAACCATTGCCGACCTGGTGCCCTTAGTCGGGGAAAACCGGATCATCGTCCGCAGCGGCCTGGAACTGATGAAAAAAGGACAGCGAACAGGGCTGCACGCACTCCTCCAGGCATCGGGCCTGATCGAGAAGGGCATTACAGCCGGCCGCATCGCCTTTACGGCGGCACCGCGGCTGAATGCTGCCGGCCGCATCAGCCATGCCACCAAGGGCGTCGAACTCCTCTTAGAAACCGATGCCGAAAAAGCGGCTGTTGCCGCTTCTGAGTTGAGCCGTCTCAATACGGAACGGCAGGACATCGAACATGCCATTGCCAAAGAGGCCGTGGCTCAAATCGAAAGTAAGCGTCAGGGGAGGGACGGCGTCCTCATCGCCAGTCATGAAGGCTGGCACGTCGGCGTCATCGGCATTGCCGCATCGCGCCTCGTCGAGCGGTATTATCGGCCGTCCCTGGTCATCACCGTAAGCGACGATGGTATCGGCAAAGGGTCCTGCCGGAGCATCAGCGGCTTCAATATGTATGAGGCTCTGCAGTCGGCCAAAGATTTGCTCCTTCAATTCGGAGGCCATACGATGGCCGCCGGCTTTTCCATCAAGGCCGAGAATATCGAAGGCCTGCGCCAGCGCCTGTTGTCCTACGCGGCCACGCACATGACGGCTGACGATTACGTCCCTTTAGTCCACTTGGACCGGGAACTGGAAACGGAGGATGTCTCTTTAGACATGATTTCCGAACTGGCCGCCCTTGAGCCTTACGGCATGGGCAACAACCGGCCTGTCTTTTCCCTGACCGACCTGACCGTTGAAGAAATCAGGCCTATCGGGCGGGATAAGCAGCACGTCCGCCTCGTCGTCAGCGGCCCTCATAAAACAAGGCTCAGCGGTGTCGCCTGGTCTCAGCCGGGCCTTTGCGATGCCGTCGTCGAAGGCGATAAGGTCGACGTCGCCTTCCAGCTCGAGCGCAATGACTTTAACGGTACGTCGTCGCCCCAACTGGTCGTTCAGGACATTCACGTCTTAAACGGTACGGCGACACTCAATCGGACGGTCATGGTCGATATCTACATGGCTCTGAAACAATGCCTGCCTGAATGGGGGATGCCCGTCTGGCAGGTCCGGCGCCGCATGGCAGCCTCTCAGGCCGACCATTATGACGTCCATACTATTTATGCGGCCATCGTCGTCCTTCGGGAAATCGGCGTCCTCAAAGTTCGCCAGGATGACGACGGTCCAGTCTATTATTTTCCTATCCTTGCAGGGAAAATGGATCTTCATATGTCCCCGACGTATGAACGGTATTGCAGGGAGTAAGGAGGTTTTTATGGGAGAAAGAATTCAAGATGCCGAATTCAGGCACCTCATCGATACGATACACTCGTACCTGCCACAGGCAGACTGCGAAGATGTAACGAAAGCATATCATGCGGCAGAAGAAGCCCATAAGGACCAGCATCGCGTCAGTGGGGAGCCCTACATCCTGCACCCCCTGGCCGTGGCCCAAATTTTGGCCGACATGAAAATAGATACGACGACGATTACAGCCTCGCTGCTCCATGACGTCGTCGAAGATACGTCCTGTACCCTCGAAGACCTCCGCCGCGAATTTGGCCGGGAAGTGGCCTTCCTCGTCGACGGTGTCACTAAATTGAGCCGTCTCAATTACCGGACGAAAGAAGATCAGCAGCTCAACAGCATGCGCAAGATGTTCCTGGCTATGGCCAAGGACGTTCGCGTCGTCGTCATCAAGCTCGCTGACCGTCTGCACAACATGCGGACCCTGCGTTACATGCGCAGCGACAAACAGAAGCGGATCGCCCAGGAAACGCTGGAAATCTTTGCGCCCCTGGCGCACCGCCTCGGTATTTTTAACATCAAATGGGAGCTGGAAGATTTGTCCTTCCGCTACCTTGAACCGGATAAATACTATGACCTCGTCGACCAGATGAAACAGAAGCGGCACGTCCGCGAAGAAATCGTCAACGAAGCCATTGATATCTTGAAAAAAGCCCTCGACGACGCCCATATTCACTGCGAAATCAACGGCCGGCCCAAGCATTTTTACAGCATTTATAAAAAAATGAAGAAAGATAACCGCGACTTGAGCCAGGTCTACGACCTCTTCGCCATCCGGGTCATCGTCGACGACGTCAAGGACTGCTACGGCGTCTTAGGCATCGTCCACAGCTTGTGGAAGCCCTTGCCGTACCGCTTCAAGGACTACATCGCCATGCCTAAGCCCAATAATTACCAGTCTCTGCACACGACGGTCATCGGAACGCGGGGACAGCCCGTTGAAATCCAGATCCGTACCTGGGAAATGCACCATATCGCCGAATACGGCGTCGCCGCTCATTGGCGCTATAAAGAAGGAAACCAGACGGCGAATAAGAATTCCTTCGATGAAAAGATGGGCTGGTTGCGAAACCTCTTGGAATGGCAGGATACGAGCAATCCTCAGGAATTCGTCAATGCCCTCAAGCTCGACGCCTTTTCTGACGAAGTCTTCGTATTCTCGCCGCGAGGCGACGTCATCGACTTGCCCCAGGGGGCCATTCCCATCGACTTTGCCTACCGCATCCACACTGACGTCGGCCACCGCTGCGTTGGCGCCAAGATCAATGGCAAGATCGTGCCCCTCGATTATCGTTTGAAAAACGGGGATATCGTTGAAATCATTACGTCCAAGACGGGGAAACCCAGTTTGGACTGGCTCAATATTGTCGGCAGCTCTGAAAGCCGGTCGAAAATCCGCAACTGGTTCAAGAAAGAAAACCGGGAAGAAAACATCGAAAAAGGCCTGGAAGCCCTGGAACGGGAATGCAAGCGCCTCAACCACGACTGGAAGACCTTAAACGTCGGCGGTCGTCTGGGCCGGGTGGCCAAGCAGATGAACGCCGGCTCGGAGGACGATTTGGCAGCTGCCGTCGGCTATGGCGGTTTTGCCGTCAATACGGTCCTCATCAAGCTCTTGGAGCTCCAGAAGAAAGACCTGCAGAAGCAGGAAGAACAGAACAGCAGTTTGACCATGCTGGAAAAACTGAAGACCCGCAAACCCGTAAAACACAGCGGCACGGGCATCTTGGTAAAAGGGGAGCCGGGACTGTTGGTTCGCCTTGCCAAATGCTGCAGCCCCGTACCGGGCGATCCGATTATCGGATTCATCACCCGCGGCCGCGGCGTCTCCGTCCACCGTGCCGATTGTCCCAACGTCACTCATGGCCAGAACGATGTCGACCGCTTGATTGACGTCGAGTGGGATTACCAAGGGGACGAACGTTTTGAAGTCAACATGGAAATCGTCGCCTATGACCGCACGGGCATCATGGCCGAAATCATGGCCGCCCTGGCGGAATTGAAGATTTCCATCTTAAGCATCAATGCCAAGACCAGTGATACGAAAAACGTCGTCATCCACATGGGCATCAGCATCAAGGATTTGGCACAGTTTGAATTCATTGCCACTAAGATCCGCCGCTTGAAGGATGTCTATGTCGTCGAACGATATACGGGAGGAAGCATGCAATGAGAGCTGTCGTACAAAAGACGCTGACATCATCGGTCACCTCGGACGGCGTCCTCGTCGGAACGGCTGCCGAAGGCCTTACGGTCCTCCTCGGCGTCTCCGTCGATGATGATGAAAAAGACGCCCAGTATCTGGCCGATAAGATCGTTCACCTGCGAATTTTTGAAGATGAAGCGGGAAAACTGAACGACTCCCTTCTCGATAAAGGCGGTGACATGCTGGTCATCTCCCAGTTTACCCTGTACGGAGATGCCCGTCACGGCCGCCGCCCCAGTTATACAGAAGCTGCCAAACCTGAACAGGCCGAAGCCCTGTACGGCCGCTTTGTCGAAGCCGTCCGCGCCTTTGGTGTAGAGGCGGCAACAGGCCGTTTCCGGACCCATATGGTCGTGTCCCTCGAGAACGACGGGCCGGTTACGATTCTATTAGACAGCAAAAAAACTTTTTAAGGGGGAAAACGACATGAGTATGCAATATATCAGTATGGAACTCGGGCCGATCATGACCAACTGCTACGTCGTCTATGACAGCGACACGAAAGAAGCTATGGTCGTCGACCCGGCTTGGGACTACAAGGCCATCGACATGGCCCTGTCCCGCTATGAACTTCAATTGAAATTCATCTTCCTGACCCATGGTCATGCCGATCATATCGGAGCCCTGCAGGAACTGCGCCAGCGCAAAAACGTACCGGTCTACGTCGGTGCCGGCGACGCCGGTCTCATCTCGAATTCGCATCAAAACCTGTCGATGTTCATGGGGCAGGCTATCGAATGCACGTCGGCCGATCATCTGTCGAAAGACGGGGACGTCATCAGCCTGGGGACCCTGCGCTTCAAGGTCCTGGAAACGCCGGGCCATACGCCAGGCGGCCTCAGCCTCTACGGGGAAGGCGTCGTCTTCTCCGGCGACACCTTGTTCCGCTATTCCGTCGGCCGTACCGACTTATACGGCGGCTCGTCGGATGTTTTGCTGAACAGCATTGAAACGAAGCTCCTGACCCTGCCCGATGATACGGTCGTCCTGCCCGGCCACGGCCCGGCGACGACGATCGGCGACGAACGGATGGGTAATCCCTTTTTGGACGGGGGCTGGTAAACTATGGTTACCTATAAGGAAGCCGAATTTTGGATGCGGGTTACCCTGGCCGTCCTGGCAGGGGCCTTGTTTTTGACGGTCCATGCCATCTACTGGCCGGCCATCGTGTCCTTGATTCTGACCTTTATCCTTATGCCTATACGAGACGGGATCATCAAAGGCTTCCTGCGCCTTACAGGGCGCAAGATGCCGGTGAGCATTGCCATTCTCATCTCCTTTGTGGTCTTCATCTTCCTGGTGACGGTCATTACCAACAGCATCGTCAAGCCCTTAGTCGTCCAGACGAATTTGTTAGCTGCCAACTTCAGCAACTTAGTCAATCGGACGGCGGACCTGGTCATGCAGCTTGAAAACGAGCAGACCCAGCTTTACATTCCCGATCAGGTAAAACGGATCATCAACGACGCCTTCGCCAGGGCCAGCAATTACGGTATCGACGGCATTACCAATCTCCTGCAGTCGGTCTTCGTCATTGCCGGCACGGTCGTCGAATTCTTCGTCGTGCCCATCATTACCTTCTACTTCATGAAAGACGGCAGCCGCATGGTTCGGACCTTTGTCGGCATCTTTCCGGCAGGCTACCGCGACCACTTGGCGTCCCTCTTTCTGGAAATCCAGCACGTTCTGAGCCGCTACATCCGCGGCCAGATCCTCATGAGCTGCATCATTGCCGTCCTGACCTTTATCGGCATGTGGGCCTTGGGCGTGCCCTATCCGATGGTCATCGCCCTCTTGGCGGCCATTACCGAATGGATCCCCATCGTCGGGCCTATCGTCGGCGCGGCGCCGGCCATCCTCTTGGGGGCCCTGATCGACCTGTCCCTGGCCTTGAAGGTTCTCATCTTCTACGTCGTCATTCAACAGATCGACAGCCACCTCATCATGCCCCAGGTCATGGGTGCCGTCATTAAACTGCACCCGGTGGTCATTGTCATAGCCCTGCTCATCGGCGGGACCCTCTTTGGCATAGCCGGCATGATCCTTACCGTCCCGGTGACGGCAGTTTTACAGATCCTGTGCAAACATCTGTGGTTTTACAATTCCTATAGAGAAAAGGCGATGAATAAAAATGGAAACCAATAAAAAAGAAATCATGGATACCATGATGAAACGCATGAAAGACAAAATCAAATTCAAAAAATATAAAATGACCTCTCAGCGTCAGATCATCCTGCGGACCTTCGTCGAAAGCCCGATTCGCCATATGAGCGCTGAAGAAGTCTTTGAACTGGTCAAGAAAAAGGCTCCTGATATCGGCTTGGCTACGGTCTATCGGACCCTCGATCTCTTCACCCAGATGGACCTCCTCAAAAAACTCGACTTCGATGACGGCTGCAGCCGCTACGAATTGAACGACCGCGACAATGAAGGCCATTTCCACCATCACCTCATTTGCCTCGGCTGCGGCAAGGTATGGGAATGCGAAGACGACCTCTTGGAAACGCTGGAAACGATTTTGGAAAAACGACTCCACTTCCATACCGTCGACCATCAGCTCAAGGTCTACGGCTATTGTGAAGAATGCCAGCAGAAACGCGACGCTGAAGAAGCGGCTGCCGCGAAAGCAGCGGAATAAGATGCCTGAAAAGACCTATACGTACTGCGGCCCCGAAGGCCTGCATGCTCTCATCGGCCAGGTCATGGCCTCCCTGGGGTATGTCGGCGGTCGGGAAAGCCGCGACGTCGGAGCTGCCATTACCCTTCGGGACGATGGCAGCCATCTTTATGTCAGCTGTACCTTTACCGAGGAAGGGCGGTCGTGGTCGTCTGAAATCGGCCTCTTATCGAAAGATGGCGAGCGGGGGGCCATCAAAGACTGCCTCATTCACTGGCACCAGCGCTTTACCGGTCACGGCCCCGGACCGTGGGGGACTCTCATCGGCGTGCGGCCGACGAAACTCGTTCACCATCTCTTTGATCAGGGCCTTGATGAAAAAGGGGCTGAGAAGATACTGACCGAATCGTACCACGTCGCTGATAAAACGGCACAGGACCTGGTCGCTATGGCATCCCTCCAGCGGCCTTATGTGACCGACCGCGGCCGTAAACTGGCCTTATACGTCGGCATTCCCTATTGCCCCAGTCACTGCCTCTACTGCTCTTTTCCGTCACGCCTCATTGGCGGAGAAGGGGAGGGCGGTCTTGCGGCTTTTCGCGAGGCCATGCTGAAAGACTTCGACGACTTGGCAGACCTCTGCCGGGATTACGATCTCGACGTGACCAGTCTTTACGTCGGCGGGGGCACGCCGACCTGCTTGCCGCAATCGGTTTTAAAGCCCCTCATGGAGCGCCTGGCTCAGAATTTCCCGCACGCCGAAGAATGGACCGTCGAAGCCGGCCGGCCCGACACGGCCGAAGAGAGCGTCCTTACGATGCTCAAGGACTGCGGCGTCAACCGCATCAGCGTCAATCCCCAGACGATGCAGCAGCGCCTGCTCGACGCCTTAGGGCGCCGGCACCGCGTGGAAGATATTTATACCATGTATGAGGCCTGCCGCAAGGTCGGATTTTCTGTCATCAACATGGATTTTATTGCCGGCCTTCCCGGGCAAAACCTAGGGGATATGCAGGAAAATATGGAAATAGTTTGCAAACTGCACCCGGAAAATGTTACAATTCATACGTTAGCATTAAAAAAACGGGCACCTTTATTTCATCACGAGCTGCGATCGGCGATCCCGCCGGCTGACGTGACGGGCCGCATGGTCAGCCTTTGTCAGTCCGTCTTGGCCGAAGGCGGCTACGTGCCTTATTATATGTACCGCCAGAAGTACATGGCCGCCAGCTTTGCCAATATCGGCTACGCACTGCCGGGCACGGTGAGTGCTTATAATATCGAAATGATGGAAGAACGGCAGTCTGTCTTGGCAGCCGGACCGGGCGGGGCGACGAAGTTCCTCGGCCGCGACGGTCATACGCTGGAAAAAGTATATATGCCGAAAGATGTCAATACATACATTCAGGCGCTGGACGACAAAATGGCTCGGCGCCGCCGTTTGTGTGCTATCGTATACGGAGGAGAGGATATTTAAAATGGCTATTACTGCACCGAGAGGTACGCAGGATTTCCTGCCGGAACAGACGGCGGAATGGCAGTGGCTGGAAGCAAGAATCCGGCAGATCTGCTCGCTCTATGGTTTTGGCGAAATCCGTACGCCTATGTTTGAAAGTACCGAATTATTTTTACGGGGTATCGGGGAAACGACGGACGTCGTTACCAAAGAAATGTATACCTTTGAAGACCGCGGCGGCCGCAGCATGACCCTGCGTCCGGAAAATACGGCATCTGTCGTCCGGGCCTTTCTCGAGCACAAGCTCTACGGCGAACCGCAGGTCCATAAACTCTACTATATGGGACCCATGTTCCGTCACGACCGCCCTCAGGCCGGCCGCTACCGCCAGTTCACCCAGTTTGGCGTCGAAGAAATCGGCTCCAAGGATCCGGCCGTCGATGCAGAAATCATCGCCATGGCCTTCCAGCTCTTCCGGGAACTGGGCCTTACGGACCTCGTCCTGCACCTCAATTCCGTAGGCTGCCCGAAGTGCCGTCCCATTTACCGCCAGAAACTGCTGGACTTCTTTGCCGACAAGAAAGATCAGCTCTGCGACGACTGCAATTCGCGGCTGGAAAAGAATCCTCTCCGCGTCCTCGACTGCAAAGAAGACGGCGAAAAGATGATGAACATGGGCGTGCCCCTGATCACGGATAATCTCTGCGACGAATGTAAGGAACACTTCCACAAAGTCCAGGAATATCTGACGGCCATCGGCATTCCCTTTACCCTCGACCCGCGCCTCGTCCGCGGCCTCGACTATTACACCAATACGGCCTTTGAAATCATGTACGCTCCTCTGGGCGCACAGAGCACGGTCTGCGGCGGCGGCCGCTACGACGGCCTCATCGAAGAAGTAGGTGGTCCGTCAACGCCGGGCATCGGTTTTGCCATCGGCATGGAACGATTGCTCCTGACCTTAAAGGAACAGGGCCTCCTGCCTCCGGTCGATGCAAAAAAACCGGTCTTCATCGTCTCCCTCGGCGATGCGGCGAAGACCAAGGCCTTTGAACTCCAGCAGGCTCTCCGCCACAAAGGCTTCTATGCTGAAATCGACCTCTTGGGCCGCAGCATGAAGGGCCAGATGAAGTCGGCCAATAAGCTCAATGCCGATTACACGGTCATCATCGGTGAAGATGAATTGGCCAACGGAGCTGCCATGGTCCGCGATATGGCCAGCAAAGAACAAGTCAGCGTTCCCCTTGATGGGATTGTTGCATATATGGAAACACACAAGAAGGGATGATTTACTCATGGATACAATGGAAGGTTTACACCGCTCCCACTACTGCGCTGAAGTAAGCGAAGCGGATAAGGGCAAAGAAGTCGTCTTAACCGGCTGGGTTGAACGCCGCCGCGACCACGGCGGATTGATTTTCATCGACCTCCGCGACCGCACGGGCATCGTACAGGTCGTCGCTTCTCCGGATTACGAACAGGCTTCTTTCGATAAGGCAGAACAGGTCCGCACGGAATACGTTCTCGTCGTCCGCGGCGTCGTCCGCATGCGTGACGCCGACACGGTCAACCCTAAGATGAAGACCGGTACGATCGAAATCCGCTGCGAAGAACTGCGCATCCTCAATTCGTCGAAGACGCCGCCGTTCTACATCGAAGACAACATCGACGTCGACGAAAAGATTCGCCTGAAATACCGCTACCTCGACCTGCGCCGTCCGGAAATGCAGAACAACCTCATCATGCGCCATAAAGTAAAGCATGCCATGCGTACCTTCTTGAACGGCCACGGCTTCATCGATATCGAAACGCCGGAACTGTGCAAGAGCACGCCGGAAGGGGCTCGTGACTACCTCGTACCGAGCCGCGTCAACGAAGGCAAGTTCTATGCACTGCCCCAGTCTCCTCAGATCTTCAAACAGCTGCTCATGATCTCCGGTATGGACCGTTACTACCAGATTGCCCGCTGCTTCCGCGACGAAGACTTGCGTGCCGACCGCCAGCCGGAATTCACCCAGCTCGACATGGAAATGTCCTTCATGGACCAGGAAGAAATCCTGACCCTCGTCGAAGAAATGGTACACTACATCTTTAAAGAAACCCTTGGACATGACGTCAAGCTCCCGATTCACCGCATGACTTGGGACTACGCTATGGAAAACTACGGCTCCGACAAACCGGACCTGCGCTTTGACATGAAGTTCACCGACGTCACGGAACTCGTCAAAGACACGGACTTCAAAGTCTTCCGCAGCGTCATCGACAACGGCGGCCAGGTTAAAGCCATCAACGTCAAAGGCGACGCCGACATTCCCCGCCGCGAATTAGACGGCCTCGTCGAATACGTCAGCCACTACGGTGCTAAGGGTCTCGCTTGGATCGGCTTCCTTGAAGACGGCACCCTGAAATCGCAGATCAAGAAATTCTTCGGCGAAGACAAACTCCTTGAAATCGGCAAGGCCTGCGGCGCTGAAAAAGGCGACTTAGTCCTCATGATTGCCGACAAACCGAAAGTCGTTGCAGCTGCCCTCGGTGAACTGCGTAAAGAAATGGCCCGCCGCATGAACCTCATCGACGAAAACGAATTCGCTTTCACGTGGGTCGTCGACTTCCCGATGTTTGAATACAGCGAAGAAGAAAAACGCTACGTCGCCATGCACCATCCGTTCACGGCCATGCGCGATGAAGATATGGATAAACTCGAAACCGACCCGGGTCACGTCTATGCCAAGGCCTATGACCTCGTCCTCAACGGCATCGAACTCGGCGGCGGCTCCCTCCGTATCTACCAGCCCGACGTCCAGCAGCGCGTCTTTAAAGCTATTGGCCTTACGCCGGAAGAAGCAGAACAGAAATTCGGCTTCCTTCTCCGGGCCTTCGAATACGGTGCACCGCCCCACGGCGGCCTGGCCTTCGGTTTGGACCGCATGATCATGCTCATGCTCAAACGCAAGTCCATCCGCGACGTCATCGCCTTCCCGAAGACCCAGAACGCCATCGATCCCATGAGCGAAGCTCCGTCGACGGTTGCACTGAAACAGCTGCATGAACTTCATATTCAGGTAGAAGAAGACTTAGTCAGCAAATAAGTTTTTTACCATATAATCCAAGAGAAGCTGCCTTCGGGCGGCTTCTTTTTTAGTCTATAGATTGACAAGTATCAATATGAGGATTATACTGTTCATAGATTGATAAACATCAATATAAAAGGATGGATTGGGAATGGAAGAAAGGGAAGCGGTTCGCGTCTTTAAAGCCTTAGGGGATGAAAAGCGCCTTCGCATTTTGTCGCTGTTGCGGCAGGGTGAACGCTGTGCCTGCGTCCTCTTGGAGGACTTGAACCTGTCTCAGCCGACGCTGTCACATCACATGAAGATTCTCTGTGATGCCAACCTCGTCACCGGCCGCAGAGAGGGGAAGTGGGTCTATTATTCCTTGAATGTTCACCAAGGGGATGTCCTGCAGCAGATGATCCGCGATTTGATGACGCCTTCTGGCGATACGGCTCCCGACGATGCCGGCCGCTGCTGCTGAAATGGCCGGCTTTCTTTTACCTGATATATTGATAAATGTAAATGTATAAATGAATTGAGGAGGTTTTTACGATGAAGAAAATGGAAATTTTTGAACAAGCGATGTGCTGCCCGACCGGTCTCTGCGGCCCGTCCATCGATCCGGAATTGCTGCGTCTGTCGACGGTGTTGGACACGCTGAAGGGAAAGGGCATCGACGTCGGCCGCTATAACTTGTCGAACGCCCCCTTGAAATTCGTCCAGACCAAGGCCGTTACCGATTTTCTCCAAGGACACGGGCCGGAAGACCTGCCTCTCATCCTCGTCGACGGCGCCGTTCAGTTTTCGGGCCGCTATCCGACGAATGAGGAATTTGCGTCCCTCATCGGATTTGATATCGAGATTTTGAAAGACGCGGCTCAGGCTTCTCCCGACACGACCTGTGACGACGCATCGTCTTGCTGCTGTGGGGAAGATGCAGGGGATGCTTGTTGCGGTGATGATACGAGCAGCGATACGTCCTCCTGCTGCTGCGGTGACGGCAGTTCTTGCTGCTGAGGTGAAGCCTGATGAAATTATATGATCCCTTAGACGCCGTTCGCACTAAATACCTCTTTTTGACCGGAAAGGGCGGTGTAGGCAAGACGTCTGTGGCCTGTGCGACAGCGGTTGCTTTAGCCGATGCCGGCCGCAAGGTCCTGCTCATCAGTACCGATCCGGCGTCGAACCTGCAGGACGTCTTTTCCATGGAGCTGAGCGATAAGGCGACACCCATTCCGGAAGCGGCCAATCTGTCCGTTGCCAACTTAGACCCCATTCAGGCGGCAGCGGCGTATCGGGAAAGTGTCGTCGGTCCGTACCGCGGCCTCTTGCCGGAAGCGGCTCTGCGCAATATGGAAGAGCAGTTGTCCGGCTCGTGTACCGTCGAAATTGCGGCCTTCAATGAATTTACCCGCTTCCTGACCGATGGTGAAATCAGCAAAGATTATGATCACATCATCTTCGATACGGCACCGACCGGCCATACCCTGCGGATGCTGCAGCTACCGTCGGCATGGAGCCAGTTCATTCAAAAGAGCAAGCACGGCGCCTCCTGTTTGGGACAGCTGGCCGGCCTGGAATCGAAAAAAGAAGTATATAAACAGGCCGTTCGAACCTTGGCCGACGGGGAACAGACGACGATGATCCTCGTCGCCCGCCCGGATATCCTGCCCTTAAAAGAAGCCGGCCGGGCCTCGCAGGAACTGGCCGCCTTGGGCATTGCCCGTCAGCTTGTCGTCATCAACGGCAAACTGGATGCCTGGGACGATGACCTGACGAAAGGCTTATATGAAAAACAGGAATCGGCCTTGCAATCCCTGCCGGAAACCCTTGAAGGACGGCCCTTTTTTGAAATCCCCCTGCGTTCTTATAACGTCACCGGCCTCGACCATGTGCGGGCCCTCTTAACCGGGGATATCCCTGAGGGCACCTCGTCTGTTGAAGACCTGAAACCGGTTAAAGCCTTGTCAGACGTCATCGATGACTTAGAAAAGCATGGTCGAAAGATCATCTTCACTATGGGCAAGGGCGGTGTCGGCAAGACGACGGCAGCGGCAGCCATCGCTATGGGCCTCGCCCGTCGAGGTCACAAGGTCCACTTGACGACGACCGACCCGGCAGCTCACGCTGCTGATATCGTCGGTCAGGCGGAGGGACTGACGGTCAGCCGCATCGATGAAGGGGCAGCCTTGCAGCAGTATCGGGACGCCGTCTTGGCCCAAGCCAAAGCCAACGGCCTCAGTCAGGCTGACCTGGCCTACATCGAAGAAGACCTGCGCTCACCGTGTACCCAAGAAATCGCCGTATTCCATGCCTTTGCCGACATCGTCGACCAAGGCGGAGAGCAAATCGTCGTCATCGATACGGCACCGACCGGTCACACCCTGCTGCTCTTGGAATCGACAGAAAACTACGATAAGGAAATCCGCCGGACCCGCGGTATAACGCCGCCGTCGGTGCAGCACTTACTGCCGCGCCTTAAAGGCGATGAAACGGAAGTTGTCATCGTTACCCTGCCGGAAGCGACGCCGGTCTATGAGGCCCTGCGCCTTGAAGGCGACCTAAAGCGGACGGAACTTCACTGCCGCTGGTGGGTCATCAACAAGGCTTTTTGCCGGGCGAAAACGACGAGTCCCTTGCTCTGCGCTAAGGCGGCCCATGAAATCCCGTGGATCAATACCGTCCATGACCATACGAAGGGCTTCACGGCTCTCATTCCCTGGCGGTCCGATGAAGTGCGCGGCCAAACGTTAGAAAAACTATAATCAGGCTGACAAGCGTTACAGCCCTTGCCAGCGATGGAGGCATTGTCATGAGTCATGAACAGGCTGGAAGCATCAGCTTTTTCCAGCGATATTTAACGATTTGGGTATTCCTTTGCATGGTTGCCGGCGTCTTTATCGGTTACACCATGCCGGCCGTACCGGCCTTCCTGGATACTCTGCAGGTCATGGGGATTTCCATTCCCATTGCCGTCTTGATTTGGATTATGATTTATCCGATGATGATGAGCGTCGATTTTAAACAGATACAGGCCATTGGCCGCGAGCCGAAAGGGCTCTTCGTTACCTGGGCGGCCAACTGGCTCATCAAGCCCTTTACGATGTACGCTATTTCCTATTTCTTCTTATACATCGTCTTTGCCGCCTGGATCCCGGATGATTTGGCACAAGGGTACTTGGCCGGCGCCGTCCTCCTCGGTGCGGCTCCTTGCACGGCCATGGTCTTTGTATGGAGCGCCCTGGCTAAGGGAAATCCCGGCTATACGGTCGTTCAAGTTGCGACCAACGATTTAATCGTTCTCCTGGCTTTCGTGCCTATCGTCAAATTCCTCTTAGGCGTGTCGCAGGTCATCGTGCCCTATGGAGTCCTCTTTATGAGTGTCTTCCTCTTCGTCGTCATTCCCTTGGCCGGGGGCATTGCGACTCGGGTCTTGGTCGTCAAGGAGAAGGGCATCGAGTATTTTGAACAGACCTTCATCCATAAATTCGATTCCGTGACGACATGGGGACTGCTCTTGACCTTAGTTATCATCTTCAGCTCCCAGGCCCAGGTCATCTTGTCGAATCCCATTCACATCCTGCTCATCGCCGTACCCCTTACGCTGCAGACCTTCTTTATTTTCTTCATCGCCTACGGTGCCTGCCGCCTGCTGAAACTGCCCTTCGACATTGCCGCTCCGGCAGGCTTCATCGGGGCATCCAACTTCTTTGAATTGTCTGTAGCCGTGGCCATTGCCCTCTTTGGCGTGACCAGTCCGGCAGCCCTGGCGACGACGGTCGGTGTCTTGACCGAAGTGCCGATTATGCTGACCTTGGTCCGCATTGCCATGGCGACCAAGTAAATTGAATATGGGCATACAGAAAAGGACGCTATGAATTTTTTCATAGCGTCCTTTTTCTTGCCTATGCTGTATGTTAAGGGGAGGAGGAGTTACTTGCCTTCGTAATAGTAACGGGTCCACATGACGACTTCCGAGAGAGACGGGTGAGGGGTCATGGTTTCGCTGAAGGTGTAGACTGATTTCGGCGTCAGGGTCCGCGTCAAGGGCAGGGCCCGCAGTTTCTTGGCCGTTTCCGAAGCGATGTCTTCGTGGACGGGCTGAATGGTGTGTTCGCCGCTCATGAGGTTGTTGATGAAAGGCTGAATGAGGATCGAGGCTTCAGGGCCTACGATGTGGGCGCCGAGGATGAATTTCGTCTTTTTGTCGACGACTAATTTTACGAAGCCGTCATCGTCCTGGCCCGGTTCAAAGCCCATGGCGTAGCCCTTGGCCGAAGCCGAGTAGTGGTTGATAGCCGTTTCGACGTCGTAGCCTTTCTTTTTGGCATTTTCTTCGCTCAGGCCGACTTGAGCCACTTCGGGATAGGTGTAGGTGACGGCCGGAATGATGTCGTAGCTTGCCCAGCGCCAGTGTTCCGGGTCATTGCCCAAGAAGAGGTTGTGAGCGATGATTTCCGCTTCGTAGTTGGCTTTATGGCGGAAGGGAGCCATGCCGTTGATGTCGCCGAGAGCCCAGATGCCGTCGGCCGTCGTTTCCAGAAATTCGTTGGTTTCGATGTAGCCGCGTTTATCGAGGCGAACGTCAGTGTTTTCCAGGTGAAGGAGATCCGTCGTCGGCTTGATGCCGGGGGCCACCAGAATTTCTTCGGCAGCGACTTCGGCTTCTTCACCGCTGTCAATGTCGCGGATGGTGAGGACTTTAAGGCCGTCGCGCAGGCTGACGCTCAGCGTGTCCTGTTTGAGGCGGACGTCCATGCCGTAGCGGCGGAACTGTTTGAGGATGAATTCAGAAATGGCTTCATCTTCTTTCGGCAGCAGGCGGGCGTTGTGTTGGACGATGGTGATTTTCGTGCCGGCTGCGTCAAAGACGTGGGCAAATTCACAGCCGATGGGGCCGCCGCCGATGATGATCAGGCTCTTATAAGGCTTCTTGGGGAAGGATTCGCCGAAGAAGGATTCTGACGTCAAGTAGCCGACGCCTTCGAGACCCTGAATGCGGGGGATGTTGGTCCGGCCGCCGGTGGCGATGAAAATCTTGTCGCCCTGGATTTTCGCGTCCGTGCCGTCATTTAAGGTGACGTCGAGGGTATGGTTGTCGACGAAGGCTGCCGTGCCGTTATACGTATCGACGTTGGGGAACTTGTCGTAATAGCCCTGAATGGATTTACTTTCATCGATTTTTTCCCAGAGCCTTTTTGCTAAAATATCCCAATCGAGGCGGGCATTGTCGGCAAAGACGCCGATGCGGCCGCCTTCGCGGATTTCACGGATGCGGCTGGCTGCCGTGACCATGACCTTGGTGGGGATGCAGCCGCGGTTCAGGCAGGTACCGCCAAAGCTGCCCCGTTCGACGATGGCAACGGATAAACCCTGAACAATCGCGGCGTCGGCAATGATGTTGGCCGACCCGGTCCCAATGAGGATGACATCATATTTTTTCATGAGCAAGACTCCTTTACTTTTCAGCTTCATTATTAAATACAACCTTTTTCGTATAGTATAAGCGAAAGGGGGCGGTTTGACAAGACTCGGATCGGCGGCCTCGGTATATCTATTGTAAAAATCAGCCCCTTGTGTAAAACAAAAAGTAATGGCATAATAGATGAATACAAGGATATTCATTTGTGCCGCAAAGGGCAGGTCACCCAAAGATTCCCTCATAATTACTTTACACAACTGGCCGGGTATAGTATAATACTAATGTCGTACGGGTGCTCGGTGTCTCGATGACTCCGACGATCACTTAGCACTTTGCGAATAGTCTTAATTTTTTACACATGGAGGAAAGATACAATGTTAAGCGTAGAAGAAAAAAAAGCAATCGTAGCTGAATTTGGTGCCAATGAAAACGATACGGGTTCTCCGGAAGTACAGATCGCGCTGCTCACCAACCGCATCACTTATTTGACGGAACATCTCCGCAGCCACAAGAAGGACCATGCGTCCCGCCGCGGCTTGTTGAAACTCGTCGGCCAGCGCCGTAATTTGCTCGGTTACTTGCAGAAACACGACCTCGATCGTTATCGTGCAATTCTCGAAAAATTGAACTTGCGTAAATAATTTCGCATACTGTAGGGCTGATGTGACTGCATCGGCCCTTTTTTCAAAACACAGGTTGGTAGGTTGTAGTTTGGGCGAATCGCCGATTTTTCCAAACTAGTGCCTATCACCTGTCAGATTCAAGGAGGTAACAATGGAAGAACAGAAATTCCAAATGGATTTCGCCGGCCGCCCGCTGGTAATTGAAGTCGGTAAACTCGCTAAGCAGGCCAGCGGTGCCGCACTGGTACGGTATGGTGACACCGCCGTTTTCGTAACGGCAACGGGATCGAAGGAAGCCCGTGAAGACGCAGACTTTTTCCCGCTCACCGTCGATTATGAAGAAAAGATGTATTCTGTCGGTAAAATCCCCGGCGGCTTTATCAAACGCGAAGGGAAACCGCCTGAATCGGCAACGCTTTTCGCCCGTCTCATCGACCGCCCGATCCGTCCGCTCTTCCCGAAAACGTATCGTCATGACGTTCACGTCGTGGCTTATGATTTTTGCGTAGATCACGATAATGCCCCGGAAATCGCCGCCATGATCGGTGCGTCCGTTTCCCTGTGCATGTCTCATATTCCCTTTGCCGGCCCGATCGCCGGTGTCCGCGTCGGCCGCGTAGACGGTCAGTTCGTCATCAACCCGACGGTCGCTCAGAGCGAACAGAGCGATATGGACATCGTCGTCGCCGGTACGAAAGACGCCATCCTGATGGTTGAAGGCGGTGCTCACGAAGTACCGGAAGAACAGATCCTCGATGCCATCATGGTCGCTCATGAAGAAATCAAGAAAGTCGTCGAATTCCAGCTTTCTTTCTTAGACAGCATTTCTGTACCGAAACAGGAATTCGTCGAAAAAGAACCGCCGGCAGACATCGTCGAAGCCGTTCACGCTTATGGCGAAGAAGCCATGAAGACGGCTATCTTCACGGCCGATAAGATCGAACGCGAAGAAAAGATGAATGCCGTCGAAGCCGACATTTACGAACACTTTGCCGACATCTACCCGGATAATGCCGACGACGTCGCCGCCATTACTCAGAAGATGATCAAGGAAATCGTCCGCCACATGATCGCCGTCGACAAGATTCGTCCCGACGGCCGCCGCGTCGACGAAGTCCGTCCGGTCAGCTGCGAAGTCGGTCTCTTTGCCCGCACCCATGGCACGGGTCTCTTTACCCGCGGCCAGACGCAGATCATGAGCTTCTGCACCCTGGCTCCGTTGTCGGAAAGCCAGCACATCGACGGCGTCGGCCTGGAAACGGACCGCCGCTACATGCACCACTATAATTTCCCGTCCTTCTGCGTCGGCGAAACGAAGTCGTCCCGCGGTCCCGGCCGTCGTGAAATCGGTCACGGCAAATTGGCTGAACGGGCCTTGACCCAGGTCATGCCGAGCGAAGAAGAATTCCCGTATGCTATCCGCGTCGTATCGGAAGTCCTCGAATCGAACGGTTCGAGCTCCATGGGCAGCGTTTGCGGCAGCACCTTGTCCTTGATGGATGCCGGTGTGCCCATTAAGGCTCCTGTAGCCGGCGTCGCCATGGGTCTCGTTACCAAGGGCGAAGACTTCACGATCCTCACCGACATCCAGGGCATGGAAGATGCTCTCGGCGATATGGACTTTAAGGTTGCCGGTACGATGAAGGGCGTTACGGCCATTCAGATGGATATCAAGATCAAAGGCCTCAGCCGTGAAATCCTCGACCAGGCTTTGAAACAGGCTCACGAAGGCCGTCTCCACATCATGAGCAAGATGCTCCAGGCCATCGCTGAACCGCGGAAAGAGCTGTCTCCCTACGCTCCGCGCATCATTTCCATCCATATCAACCCCGATAAGATCCGCGACGTCATTGGGCCGGGCGGCAAGATGATCAAGCAGATCACCGAAGAAACGGGTGCTAAAATCGATATCGACGATTCGGGCTTAGTCTACATCGCAGCCGTCGACGGCGAAAGCGGTGACAAGGCGAAAGCTTGGATCGAAAAATTGACGGAAGACGTAGAAGTCGGCAAGACTTACGTCGGCAAAGTCACACGCCTCATGAACTTCGGCGCCTTCGTCGAAGTCCTGCCCGGGAAAGAAGGCTTGGTCCACATTTCCCAGCTGGCTATGGAACGGGTTGAAAAAGTCGAAGACGTGGTCAACGTCGGCGATGAAATCATGGTCAAGTGCGTCGAAATCGACAGCCAGGGCCGTGTCAACCTGTCCCGTAAAGCCCTCCTCGGCGGCGGTGATGAAGCTCCGTCCCACCGGAGTCGCGGTCCTCGCGGCGGTCACAGCGGCAATCGCGACCGCCAGAAACGGTAGGGCGCGATGACGGGCAGAGGTTTTGAAATCGTCACGGCCTATAAAGACCGTGACATCCACCTTCCCATTCGCAAGACGGCCAAGAGTGCCGGCTACGATTTGGAAGCCGCTGAAACGACGGTACTGGCGCCTCATGCCGTGACCGTCGTCCCGACGGGCCTCAAGGCCTTTATGGAAGGCGATGAATACTTGTCCATTTTCATCCGTTCCAGCCTGGCCTTTAAAAAAGGACTCATGCTGGCTAACAGCACGGGCATCGTCGACGGCGACTATTACAATAATGAAGACAACGAAGGTCATATTATGATTGCCTACTACAATACCAATGATGTGGCCTATACGATTGAAAAAGGCGACCGCATCGGCCAGGGCATCTTCATGAAGTACCTGACCGTCAACGATGACGCTGCCGGCGGCCTGCGCACGGGCGGCATCGGAAGTACCGGCGTCTAGCTCTTCTCATGGGAACAACAGGCGGCAGGGGAGACCTTGCCGGACTGCTGTCATAAATGGATACCAACGATTATATATTTTTAATTAAGGAGGCTTAATTATGAAAATGTATGATGTCATCGTAATTGGTTTTGGGAAAGCCGGTAAAACCTTAGCCGGACAATTAGGCAAACAGGGCAAGAAAGTCGCCTTGATTGAAAAAGACAACGGCATGTACGGCGGTACCTGCATCAACGTCGGCTGCATTCCGTCCAAACGCCTCATTACCGAAGCGGCAACGGCTCCGACGTCTGATTTCGCTTCTAAAGCAGCTTATTATAAAAAAGCTATTGAAGGCAAACGCGAATTGACGGGTGCCTTGAACAAAGCGAACTACAATAAACTGATCCAGGCCGGCGTCGAAGTCATCGACGGCATGGCATCCTTCGTAGACGCAACGCACGTCGAAGTCAAGACGAAAGACGGCGTTCTCCAGCTCGAAGGCAAACAGTTCGTCATCAATACCGGCGCTACGTCGGTCATCCCGGGCATCCCCGGCGTCAAGGACAGCAATAAAGTCTACACGTCGGAATCGATGATGGATTTGGATGAACTCCCGGCCAAATTGACCATCGTCGGCGGCGGCTACATCGGCTTGGAATTTGCCGCCATGTACGCTAACTTCGGCAGTAAGGTCACGGTCGTACAGGATATCGATGCCTTCTTGCCTCGCGAAGACAAGGACATTGCCGACAACATCCGTTCCGTCCTCGAAGCCAAGGGCATTGAAATCGTAACCGGCGCCAAGACGACGAAGATCGACGGCGCAACCTTGTACTACACCGTCGGCGATACGGATACGGTCTTAGAAGGCGACGCCATCTTGATGGCAACGGGCCGCCGTCCGAATACGGATGGTCTCGAAGCTGAAAAAGCCGGTATTGCCCTCTCGGACAGAGGCGCTGTCGTAACGGACGAACACCTCAGGACCAACGTTCCTAACATCTGGGCTGCCGGCGACGTTTGCGGCAATCTCCAGTTCACCTACATTTCCCTCGACGACAGCCGTATCATCATGTCTGACATGAGCGGCAAGGGCGACCGGACGACGCAGAACCGCGGTGCTTTCTCGTACTCGGTCTTCATCGATCCGCCCTTCTCGCGGGTCGGCCTCAGCGAAAGCGAAGCCAAGGCTAAGAACATCGAATACCGGGTCATGAACCTGCCGGCTGCGGCCATTCCCAAGGCCAAAGTCCTGCGCAAACCGGAAGGCGTCCTCAAAGCCCTCGTCGGTGCGGACGATCAGATCCTCGGCGTTCAGCTCTTCTGCGCCGAATCCCATGAAATGATCAACCTCGTCAAGATGGCTATGGACAACAACTTGAAATACCAGGTCCTGCGCGACTTTATCTATACCCATCCGACGATGTCAGAAAGCTTGAACGATCTGTTCGCTTTCTAAGTTTATAAGAGAACCACACTCAGACAGCGGCAGCCTCCGGACCGTCCGGAGACGCCGAGCCGCTTTGCCTATAAGAATACAGCCTGCGGCTTGCTGTCGGCGTTGGAATAGAAAGCTTCTCGGGTTCGCAGCAGCGGAGTTCGGGAAGCTTTTTTTTGAAAGGATGATACTATGAGCATTAGTAAGGAAACCCTCGTTTCCCGTAAAGAAATTATGAAAGGACGGGTGCTCCACGTAACGGTGGACACCGTGTCCATTGACGACGGTCAGGGTGGGGAAAAGAAGACGGCCACTCGCGAAGCGGTTTGGCATTTCGGGGCCTGCGCCATTTTGCCCCTTACGGATGACGGCAAGATCATCCTCGTCCGCCAGTATCGCTATGCCGCAGCGGTTGCCATGCTGGAAGTACCGGCCGGGAAGATCGAACACGACGGCGAATCGCCGGACTACTGCGCCGCTCGGGAACTGGAAGAAGAAGCGGGCGTGACGGCCAAAGAAATCTTGCCCATGGGCTACGTCTATACGTCGCCCGGTTTCTGCAACGAACGGATTTATCTCTATTTAGCCAGAGGTCTTGAAAAGGGCAAACAGCATCTCGACGACGATGAATTCATGAACGTCGAATACTATACGCCCCAGGAAGTGGAAGCCCTCATCGATAAGAATGAAATCACCGATGCCAAGACCATTGCCGCTTTTGCCAAGGCCCGCAAGTATTTGCCGGGATTATAGGAAGGGGGAGCACATGAAATTCAATCGCATCATCGTCATCGTAACCGACAGTGTCGGCGCCGGCGGAGCACCCGATGCCGAACGCTTCGGCGATAAAGGAGCCGATACGTACGGACATATCGACGCTAACGTTCCCTTGAGCCTGCCCAATCTGCGCCGCATGGGCCTTGGGAAGGTCGCCAACATCCATCATGAAGATACGGACGTCGTCGGTTCTTACGGTCTCATGGAAGAAATTTCCATGGGCAAGGATACGACCAGCGGCCACTGGGAATTTATGGGGAACCCCGTCGAAAATCCCTTCCCGACCTTTGAAAAGGCCTTTCCGAAAGATCTCCTCGATACCTTTACGGAAAAGACGGGTTACGGCTACATCGGCAATGAAATTGCCTCGGGGACGGAAATCATCAATCGCCTCGGCGCCGAACACTTCAAGACAGGAAAACCCATCGTCTATACGTCGGCCGACAGCGTCTTTCAAATTGCCGCTCACAACGACGTCATTCCTTTAGAAGAACTGTACCGCATCTGCGACATTACGCGCCGAGAAGTCTGCGTCGGCCCTTATGAAGTCGGCCGGATCATTGCCCGTCCCTTCGTCGGGGAACAGGGGAACTTTGTCCGCACCGGCGACCGCCGCGACTACAGCCGTCTGCCGAAGCGGAAAATGGTCTTTTCCTACTTGTCGGAAGCAGGCTTCGCCGTCGTCGGTGTCGGGAAAATCGGCGACATCTACGCCCATATCGGCCTTACGGAATCGTATCACACGGCCAACAACCATGAAGACATGGTGGCCCTGCGGGAACAATTAGCTGCCCATCGCAGCGATAAAGGCCTGCTCATGGCCAACTTCGTCGACTTCGACAGCATGTACGGCCACCGCCGCGACGTCAAAGGCTATGCCGAATGCCTGGAAAGCTTCGATTCGGAATTGGGGCCCCTTATGGCAGAAATTCAGGATGACGAACTCCTGATCATTACGGCTGATCACGGCAACGATCCGACGTGGCACGGCACGGATCACACCCGCGAACGCGTCCCGGTCCTGGCCTACAGCCCGTCCCTTAAAGACGCTGTCGACCTCGGAATCCGCAAGACCTATGCCGATTTGGGCATGACCATCATGGATAATTTCGGCCTGACGGGCCTTCAATTCGGAACCAGCTTTTTAACAGAACTGAGGTGATCCTATGTGGCCTATGGACTGCATCGCCCATAAACGGGACGGAAAGGTTTTGACCGATGAAGAAATTCGCCGCTTCATCGCCGATTACACGGCAGGCCGCATTGCCGACTATCAGGCAGCGGCCTGGCTCATGGCCATCTATCTTCAAGGCATGACCGACGAAGAGACGACGGAATTGACCCTGGCTATGGCAAAATCGGGCGACATCGTCGATCTGTCTTCCATTCCGGGCATCAAAGTCGATAAACACAGTACGGGCGGCATTGCCGACACGACGACCCTCATCGTCGCACCCCTCGTCGCTGCCGCCGGCGTGCCCGTCGCCAAGATGAGCGGCCGGGGACTGGGCTTTACGGGCGGAACGGCCGATAAGCTGGAATCGATTCCCGGCTTTCAGGTCGTCCTGCCGGAAGAAAAGTTCCTAGAACAAGTGCGCCGCGTCGGCCTGTCCCTCATTACCCAGTCCGGTGAAATCGCAGCGGCTGACAAACTGCTCTATGCCCTGCGCGATGCGACGGCGACCGTCGAAAGTATCCCCCTCATTGCCAGCTCCATCATGAGCAAGAAGATCGCCTCCGGTGCCGATGCCATCGTCCTCGACGTCAAATACGGCGACGGAGCCTTCATGAAGACCAAAGAAAAGGCTCGTGAACTGGCTGAAATCATGGTCAGCATCGGCCGCCTGGCCGGCCGTCCGACACGGGCCGTCATTACGTCCATGTCGGCTCCCTTGGGGACGGCTATCGGCAATTCTCTTGAAGTTGACGAAGCTGTCGAAGCCTTGTCCGGTAAAGGCGGCCGGCGCCTCATGGAAGTCGTCGAAGCCTTAGGGGCCCAGATGCTCATTGTCGGTCAGAAAGCAGCTGATGAAGCACAGGGACGGGCTATGATCCGGGAACTGATCGCTTCCGGCAAGGGCCTTTCTAAGTTTAAAGAATTCATCAAGGCCCAAGGGGGCAGTACGTCGTGGATCGGTAAGCACCCGCTTACGAAGGCCGCACAGGTCTTTACGGCGGTCTGTACCGACGGCGGTTATATTACCCGCATCGACGGCCGAGCTCTCGGTGAAATCGCCATGGAAATGGGAGCCGGTCGGGCCCGGAAAGAAGACGCCATCGAGCCCATGGTCGGCATCCGTCTCTTTAAAGAGCTCTACGATCCGGTGCGGCCCGGCGAAGCCTTATTCACCTTATATGGAAAGAAAGAAGCCGATATGATGATCCTCGCCCAGCGCGTCGCCGACCATATCATCGTAACCGACGAACAGGCAGCCGTTCAGGAACCTGTCGTCAGTGACATCATCTTATAAACAGCAAGGCAGATACCCGTTGCTGCCTCTCTTTTCGGAGAGGGGCAGGGGTAGCCTTTGCCAAGAAAGGAAGCTTATGAAAGAAACACGGCAAATCCCTGTGCAGAAGGGGAAAACCTATGAGCTATCTATTGCCAGACTGGGAACGAGCGGCGAAGGCATTGGCCGCTATGAGGGCTTTACGGTATTCGTGCCCTTGGCCCTTCCCGGCGAAACGGTCCGGGCCCGGGTTACGCTGGTCAAGAAGACCTATGCGACGGCGGTCTTAGAAGAAATCCTGACACCATCACCGGACCGGGAAAAGCCGCCCTGTCCCGTCTATGACCGCTGCGGCGGCTGTCAGCTCCAGCATCTCAGCTATGACGGCGAATTGAAGGAAAAACGCCAGCAGGTAAAAGACGCCATCGAACGCATCGGTCACTTGCAGGGCGTCGACGTCCTGCCCGTCCTCGGCGCCAAAACGCCGTGGAACTACCGCAATAAGATGCAGTTTCCCGTAGCTGCCGCCGGTAAGCGAAACGTCGCCATCGGCTGTTTTGCGGCTGCCACGCACGAAGTCATCGACGTCGAAAACTGTGCCATTCAAAAAGAAGGCAATAACACCATTGCCGCCACCGTCCGCCAGTGGATGAAGGACTTCAAGATTCCCGCCTACGACGAAGACGCCCGGACGGGCATCGTCCGCCATATCATGGGCCGCGTCGGCGTCCATACGGGCGAAGTCATGGTCTGCCTGGTTACGGCGTCGGACATGGTTCCCCATATGAAAGACCTGGTCCAGTACCTGCGCCGCGACGTGCCGGGCCTCAAAAGCGTCGTTCAGAACGTCAACAAACGCCATACCAACGTCATCTTAGGCAATAAGACCAAGACCATCTACGGCAGCGGCACCATTCACGATTCCATCGGCTCCCTGACCTTCCATATCTCGGCCCAGTCCTTCTTCCAGGTCAACAGCGAACAGGCTCAGCGCCTCTATGAAACGGCCCTCGACTTTGCCGATTTGAAAGGCGGGGAAATCGTCGCCGACGTCTATTGCGGCACGGGGACGATCACCCTCTTTTTGGCCCAGAAGGCAAAACAAGTCTACGGCATCGAAATCGTCGACTCGGCCATCCGCGACGCCGTCCGCAATGCCAAGGACAATAAAATCGGCAACGCCCAATTCATTCTGGGCGACGCCATCTATAAACTGCCCGAACTCATTAAAAACGGCGTCCGTCCCGACGTCATCGTCTTAGATCCGCCCCGTGCCGGCTGCGGCGAACCGGTCTTAAAAGCCATCGCCAACAGCAAACCCAAACGCGTCGTCTACGTCTCGTGCAACCCGGCAACCTTAGCCCGCGACCTGGCCTACCTTAATGATCACGGCTACCATACCAAGAAAGTACAGCCCGTCGATATGTTCCCTCGGACCCACCACGTAGAAGCTGTGGCCCTCATTACAAGGGAAAAGTAAGGAGCGAGTGATTTAGCATCCTTCGGAATTTGAAAAGGGAGAGCATCAGAAAAAGTGGGCTTTCATACGGTGGAATCCGTTGAAAACAACGAGTGGAGTACCGAAGGTGTCCCTGTTGAAGAAATAAAAATGGAAATGGATTTGTGAATACATCCCCGTTTAATATCACGAAACGAGGCTCTCAGTCACTATTGTGAAATAGATGATTGAGAGCCTTTTATATTATAGAAAAAAATTAATCGTCCAGGAGATGACGATATTTGTCGAGGAAGTGCTTCATTTCATTCGCGAATGTTCTCTGCGGGTGACCCAGGAGCTTTACTATTTTGCGGTCAGCAAGTATTTTTCCTACGACGGCATTTTTGTTCTCTATGATGTCTAAAAGTATACCGTTGCAAGAGGTGGTCACCATTGATAATGGTGAGAGCTGACATAAGGTCTGTAAATACACAAAAAAAGAACCGACATAGGCATGTCCGGTAGACAATGAAAAAACATATAAATGTTGAGTGAATGAGCTTGTGTGATGTATAATAAAATAGTATATTAATGTATTAATATTAACATAAAACAGAGATAAATTGGAATAAGAATATATCAAAGACACAATTTACGGCTAATGTCTTTGATGAAATATAAATTTCTAAGGGGGTTTTAAGAAATGGCTGTCAAGAAAACACCATTATATGTTTCGTTATGGAAGGCTATCGGAGGTGATGGTAATGCATAAATGCAAGCAGATTGTATTCTTGATTTTAATGTTTTGCTTTTTTACCTTTTCCTATGCTTCCGCACAAATTGTACAGGTCTCTGATTTAGGTGCATATGCTTTGGCGGAGCAAATCAATCAAGCTTCTTCTTATGGAAAAACTCCTATGAGAGTCGATACTGTAAGAGAAGTGGGAAAACTGAGACCGAGCGATCCATATACCCTATATTTTACTGGGGTTGGCGGTAATGGACATGGAGCAATAATTACTCTCTATGTCAATGATTCCGGCTATGTTTCAAAAATTAATATTATGGGCAATGCTTTGGACCAGATTTCAACCTATGATACAGGCTATATAACCGGAGCCATTCTGATAGCTCTTGGTCTTTCACGTTCAGAATTATCTGTATTGCTAAATAACCGATTTAATAAAATAGGACAAAGTGACGTTTGGTGTTCAGCCGCAAATCGTAGAATCATTCTTCAACATCACATAGAACAAAACACGCGTATTTTTAGAATACTTGCTAGCGATATGTAATATTTAACCTAAAGTGGAGACGATGGTCGGGCGGAGATTCCTCAGAAATCCCGGGTCTCGAGATTCGTGTACATAATAGTATATAAGGAAAGAATCCTTCTATCTTTTCTTGCGAACAGACAAAGGAGCCTGTGGCCAGTAAATCGAGTCTTGGACCTGTTCTCACGAACCGCCGGTCGAGCGGTGACATTCAAACAGACGTATCAACGCATATTGAATACGTAGCCCTTATAACTCCATAATGCTAAAGAGCTAGCTGCACTTTCGTATGCAGCTAGCTCTTTATACTTGACTTTTCTTTTTCGGCTCAAAAGACACTTTTAAAACCATGTTCATGCCGTCAGCCAGGCGCTGTAAAATCTTTAAGGAAGGATTTCGGCTGCCATTTTCAATTCGGCTGATTTCTGTTTGGGCAATACCTGTTTTCTCGGCTAATTCCTGTTGGGTAAGATGCTGAGCAATTCTTGTGTCCACGATAGCCCGGATGATATTCATTTCGGGTTCAACTTCCATATAAGCAGAAGCAAAAGCAGGGTCTTTCATCTGTTCTGCTTTAAAGTCTGTTAAGCGTTTCATGTTAATTCCTCCATTCGGCGAATGTAATCGGTTCGACGCTTTTGTGCCAGAGATATTTCTTTTGGTGGCGTTTTCTGTGTTTTTTTAGTAAAGCCGTTAGTAACGACGATTTTTCCTCCTACATAAAAGAAAAACAAGGCTCGTGTAATTCCTCCTATCTATATTGTATGAGATATAACTCATATACTCAAGTTTGTTTTCCAGAAAATATAGGATGAAGCCCTGTCTTTTTCATAGCGATGAGGAGGGAATCACTTTAGGGCTATGCGCACCGTGGCTTGAAAAAAGTGAAAGCCAGTACTTTGAGACGCTGACTTTTAGCCATAAAGGCTTACGCCTCCCGTCGAGCCACCCTTTTACGGGTGGAAGCGACTGTAACATAGTTGTGGGGAAATTTTAACGTAATCCGTTAGACGTTTTCCACCTCTAAGGTGGGGATGAAGGCCGGCCGGCGGTTTTACATAAGTAATTAAGCCGGATAATTGCTCTGTAGATAGTTTTTTAGTATAATCAGTAGTATGATAACGAATTGATTATAATACTGGATTGGAACATAATAACCATTCAGTAGCATATAATGTACCCAAAGATGTGACATTTTGTGTTGTTTGGTATGTGGATACCTCTAGTCGAATATAGCCGATTCGAGATATCTGAGCATAAAAATTTTCATTTGAAAGGAGATTCGTTATGAAGAAATTAGCAGCAGCAGTACTTTGTGGCCTTGCCATTACCGCAACGGCCGGTTTCAGTATGGTGGCTCAGGCAGCTCATGGAGACAAGGTAAATATTGCAGAGCCCTTCAAGGCTACGGTCCTTGTCGATGGTCTTGGTTCTCCCTGGGAAGTCCTTTGGGGACCGGATAATTCGTTGTGGGTAACGGAACGGCAGTCGAAATCGATTTCTAAGGTCGACCCCAAAACGGGTAAGCATACGGTACTGTATACCTTCAACAATGCTGTGGCAGCGCCGCCGCATCAAGGGGTTCTGGGCCTCGCTCTGGATCCGCAGTTCCTTAAGGGAAATAACTATGTCTACACGGCCTATACCTATGAAGTCAATGGTGAAAAGCATGCCCGTATTGTCCGCATGACCTATGATCCGAAGACTGAGACGCTCCGTGATGAAACGGCTATCCTCGATAATCTGCCGGCAAGCGTCGACCATAACTCCGGTCGCCTGCGTTTTGGCCCTGACGGCAAGCTTTACTACACCATCGGTGACCAAGGGAATAATCAGGGATCCCGCGTAGCTAAGGAAATCCAGGCGCAGATGCTGCCGACGGCAGCGCAGGTTGCTGCTAAAGATTACAGCCTCTATCCGGGGAAAATTTTGCGTCTCAATAAAGACGGCTCCATTCCCGCTGACAACCCCGTATTAAACGGTGTCCGCAGCCATGTATATGCCTATGGATTCCGCAATACGCAGGGCCTGGCCTTTGTAGGGGATAAGCTCTTTGCGACAGAGCACGGCCCGTCTACGGATGATGAGCTGAACCTCATTGAAAAAGGCGGCAACTATGGCTGGCCCTATGTTGCAGGCTACAGAGACAACGAATCCTATGTGTATGCCAACTATTCCAAGGCGCCCAAAGAATTACAGGAAAAATTCGATCCAAACAACATTCCGGCAGGCGTTCCGACTCAGAAGGAAACCGACTTTGATGCCCCGAATCTTAAAGATCCGCTCAAATCCTTTAACGTTGTCCGTAATGGCTATAACTTTGCCGATGAAACCTATGCGCCCCTTTACTACATCGGCTGGCCGACCATCGCTCCTTCCAGCGTTGCCTACTATCCGGAAAACGGGAAAATTAAAGAGTGGCGGAATTCCCTGCTCATTACGACCCTTAAGAGTGGCGCCATCTATCGTGTGAAACTCGACGGCAAGAGCGAACAGGTCCAGGGCGATGTAGAAAAAATGTTCAAGACCAATAACCGGTACCGCAATGTCCTCGTAAGCCCGGATACGACAAAAATCTACGTGGCTACGGATAACGGCGGCAATGCTATGGGTAAAGACGGTAAGCCCATTACCGAAATGGAAAATAAGGGCGCCATCATCGTCATCGAATATACGGGAGATAAGAAGGACAAATAAAGAAAGGAATTCCCGGTAGGAATTTTATCTCATACTCTCTTCAAGAATAAGGCATAAGTGAATATAGGAGAAAGGGCTCATCGTCATAACGACGGTGGGCCCTTTTTCCTTGAAATTTATAGAGGATTCGGGAGAGGGCCGCGATGATCTGCCGCTTTTAGGATACGAGGCCCGGATGGCAAGAGAGGACAACGTGAATCGCAGCGGCACGATGAGTCACCGTCACTACCGGGAATTTTTAGCCATCCCGAAATCGAGAAGGAACAAGAAGTGGTAAGAAATATCATGCTTTAGAACAGCAGCTTCATGGGAACGAATGGACGACCGAAAAAGACGCCCTGGCCTTTTTGACCGATGCCGGCCTCGTCGGGCGCCAAATTATGGCTAAAGAAGGGCGCTGGCCCAGTGACGATCAAGCCATTCTGCCGGCTAAAATCGGGGAATGCGTCTGGTGGCTGGCCGTCCTCTCAGAAAGAAGAGGCATCGACTTTTCAGAAGCCGTGGAAAGTTTTTTTTTTAGACGTGGTTGGAAGATTTATCGAAAGATTGAACAAAGAGATTGTATGAGAAAAGCCGGTACAGGCATCTGACTGGGATGTTTTGTATCGGCTTTTTTGTTGTATTCAGATCTATAAAGATGAACTTACTCAAGTCTTTCTGTTCTTTATATGGAAAGAATAGGGGCGTAATAAGGTGATTTGCCAATCGAATGAAATTCTATTAAATGGCTTTGTACTGCGGTTTATGTGGCTTTTGAAATGCTCTTTTTCGACGAGGTGTAACGCGTTACAGAAAGAGAAGATAAGAAGAGATAAGAAAAGAAGGGAGATAAGAATAGACAAGATACAAGACAAGAATAAGAAAAGACAAGATGAAGAGATGATGAGAGCGGCATAAGGGAAACATGATATTTTTTTAATTTTATAAATTTTTTCAGCCTGATTTTGAGTCAGGGAAGAGGGGAAATCGGGATAAGAATTTTCCTTTCTCTGATTCGAGGAGTCTGTCTTATTAAAAAAATGTATATTTGGAATGGATAAATGTATTAATTTGCGATTTTTTGAAAGTTCAGAAAACGTTAAGTATTTGAATGCTAGCCTTATCATTCAGAATGCATTGAGTTAGAAATAGATATAATCAACTGAAATAAGGAAAAATACGAAAAATGAAAATGAGAAAATGGTGACTTTTTGGAAAAAGTTTGAAAAAAACTTTAGACGATTACCGTTTTTTTTGTCTTATATATAGAGAGGGGTATTTTCTAAAGAGCCATTCTAAGATAAAACAGGCGCTGCCGGAAATGAAAGGCCCTGACGGCAAAAAAGGCAGGTTTGGAATGGGGGACGGCGTTGTCTAATTTTTTTGCTGAAATTGTATGCGTGAAATGGACGAATGTATTAGTTTGCAAAATTTTGAAAGTTCAGAAAACTTTAGGTATTTCGTGGATAATGATTGATAGTCAAAAATAAAATCATGGATAAACAATCCGTATTTTTGAAAATTCATGTGTTTTCGAGAAAAGATAAAATGAGAAATGATGCTTTATCAAAATAGGGGGTGGACGATTGGCATTTTTTTTGTCTTATACCTATAGGGGGAATTTCTAAAGAGCCATTCTAAGATGAAACAGGCGCTGCCGGAAATGAAAGGGCCTGACGGCAGAAAAGGCAGGTTTGGAACGGGGGAAGGCGTTGTCTAATTTTTTGCTGAAATTGTATGTGTGAAATGGACAAATGTATTAATTTACAAATTTCTAAAAGTTCGGAAAACTTTAGGTATTTCGTGGATAACACTTGATAGTCAAGAATAAAGTCGTGATAAAACAAACTTTATCCTTGGAATACGCTGCTTTTTCAAGAAAAGATAAAACGAAAAACGCCATTTTTGTAAAAAAATGTGCCGCATTTCGATTTATTTTTCTCTTATATAAGTAGAGGGGTAATTTCGCAAGACATTTCCCAAAATGAAAAAAGAGGTGCTGGCAATGAAAAAATTACAATGGCTGAAAACGAAAGTGGGACTCTTTTTAGATCCCCGTATCCTTTATTTGATGAATCTTCCTAACGGCGATTCGTACATCGTTCTGTGGTTCTTCTTAAAGGATATGGCCGGCATGGTCAACGACGACGGTACGATTTACGTGTCGGAGACCGAGCCCCTTACGACGCAGCTCATTGCCAAGAGCCTGCATCGCCGCCAGCCGTTTATTGAAAACGGGCTGCGGGCATTAGAGCAGGTAGATCTCATCGAACGCGATGAAGAGGGAATGATTCGCATCCTTATCTGGGATGAGCTGCAAAGCTTTCACCGCGACGAGAGACGACGGGAGCAGACCCATGAACGGGTTCGCCGCTATCGAGAGCGGCAGCGCCTGGCTCAAGAGAAAGAAGCTCAACAAGAAGGCCTTCCGGAAGAAAATCCCATCAGCGAAACTTCCGCTGAAACGCTCATCGAGGCTTCCGGCCAAGATTCCATCGAGTCTTGTCAAGAGAAAGCTCTTGCCTTGCCCATTGATGAGCTCGTCGAAGAAGCTGTCATAGCCGAAAAGTCGGGCGACATGCCGCAGGAAGAGATTCCTGATACTGATGAAGGGGCAGAGTCTCAAAGGGAATCAAAAGCCCTTACAGGGGAAGCGGTGACGACGCCCAAGGCCGTGACAGGCTATGCCTCGGTCCAAACGTATCAGAACCTCTTTGGACCCATGCAGGGCGATTTTGCCCATCGATTGATCACCTTGGAAAACCTGTGGGGCAGCGAACCCACTTGTACGGCCATTGAAATGGCTCACGAAAACAAGGTCAATAATATCAACTACATTGCCGCCATTTTGAAGAACAGCAACGGACGACCCATGCGCGGCAAGCGAAAAGAAGATAAGTATAATGGCTATCCCAACTTTGAGGCCTACGTTGAAGGCGTGCTGCGGGGAGAAACGGAATACAAACCTCATCTCCATCGAGACGATGAACGGAAATCGGGACTGCGGCATGTCAGCGACGCCGGAAAAGGTCTTCTCTGATCGAATCATGGAAGTCGGCGCTTTTTCTGATTCTGACTGACTTTTCGCATCGGTTCCTAGACAGCCCAAGCGATAGCGGATGACCTCGGAAGGAAATCTTTTCTGTCGAAATGAAAAAAATTCTCCAAAAAAGGCTTGACAGGTAGTTACTACCGGTTGATATCCTTGGTTCATGAAGAGCGGTAAGTTCTTCTGAACTCTTCTGAATGAGAGGAAATTGTATGAAAATAGGTATAAAGAAAAAAATGTTCATGATCGCCTTGATGGGAGGATTGATGATGATGGGTATGAATGGAAATACGGCAGTTGCCGCTTCGCCGAATGAGAATCCCTTCGGCCTCGTTTACGGCAATGCCATTGAAAAGAATGAACCGGGCAAGGTGAATATTCGCCCTGTAGAATATGAAGTGGATGGTATCAAAGTGGCTGCCAACCTCTATTTGCCGGCTGATTATGATGAAAAGAGCGATAAGAAGTATGCCGCTATCACTGTCGCTCATCCCAACGGTGGCAGTAAGGAACAGGTAGCCGGCCTGTACGCTCAGCGACTGGCAGAACTTGGCTACATTACCGTGGCTGCCGATGCTCGCTATCAGGGGGCCAGCGGCGGGACTCCGCGCCTTCGCGATTATCCGTCGAACCGAATTGAAGATGTGAGCGGCATGGTCGATTACCTTTCTACGCTGAATAAAGTCGATCGAGCTCGCATTGCTTCCCTCGGTATCTGCGGCGGCGGTGGTTATACGCTGGCAGCGGCCCAGACGGATAAGCGTATCAAGGCCGTGGCGACCCTATCCATGTTTAATTCGGGTCGGGTACGCCGCAATGGCTTCCATGATGCCGATATTGCAGGCATTCCGTCTCGCCTTCAAAAAGCGGCTGATGCCCGGGAAAAAGAACTTTCCGGCGACATTGTCTATGAAGGGTTCCTGCCTCCCAATGCTACCGATGACGATCTTCGGGCCAAGATGGCAGAACTCCCGGAAAACACCCTCTATCGTGACGGCATCGAATACTATGGCCTGACCCATCGCCATCCCAATGCGACGGGCAGCTACACGACGGAATCGCTCATGAAACTCATGGCCTTTGACGTCGAAGATCGGATGGATCTCATCGATCAGCCCCTCTTGATGATGGCCGGCGACAAGGCCGACACCCTCTACATGACGGAAGATGCCTTTGCTAAAGCCAGCGGTACGACCGATAAGGAATTGTTCCTCATCAAAGGCGCCAGCCACATTCGGACCTATTGGGTACCGGAATATGTTGATGAAGCCGTGAACAAACTGGCTGAATTCTATGGGAAGCGTCTGTAAGAGTAAGACCCTGAAGTTGAACCATTTCAAATAGGTACGGAAAGCCCGGCCGGTATCGGCTCAGGGCTTTTCCCTGCCTTCTATTATGGCGACGGAGCGCCTTTGTCCGTCGGCGTTCTGACCGGGATGCCGCACGGGAATGGGGTCACCCTGTTTGTCCGATGGATGGGGCCGCAGATTGTTTTGTAAATGATGGAAGAAGGAGGTGATGGAAAGATGAAGGAAGAAACGTTTTCGTTGAATTCAAAAATCAGTGATGTGATCCGGGACGAGGCCTTTTCCGGCTTCGGCCGACTGCTGTTTCCCGTCGATCTGGCGTTATCGCCTCAGATGACGTTGAAGGATTTGGGAAAAGCCCTTCTTTGGTACAGCTATATAAGACCGGAGCGGACGGTGAGTCTCGTCAATGAGCTAAAATCGAGAGCCCTTGCCGGCGAGAGGGTCTTTTATGATATCTACAGTTCGGCAGAAAAAGCTGCCGATCCGAGAAAGAAGGACACGGGGTTATTTTTCTTCCGCGGCAAGCTTCAGGGCAAGACGGCCATTCTCAGTGCCGGCGGCGATTTTGTCTATGTCGGTGCCATGCACGACAGTTTTCCTCATGCCTAGGAGCTTGCCAAGCGAGGTTACAACGCCTTTGCCCTCATTTATCGCGTCGGCGCTCGCGAAGCCTGTGAAGATTTGTCCCGGGCCATCGCCTTTATTCATGACCATGCAAGAGAACTTGAGGTCGATATCCGCGATTATTCCCTCTGGGGCGGCTCAGCAGGCGCCCGGATGGCGGCCTGGGTTGGCACCTATGGGACGGGGGCCTTTGGCGAAAGGCCATACCCTCAGCCGGCGGCGGTCATCATGGAGTACACCGGCCTGTCCGACGTCACCGGAAAGGAACCGCCTACGTATAACTGCGTAGGGACGGCTGACGGCATTGCCTGGTATGGCACCATGAAGCGGCGGATTGAAGGCATCCGGGCCAATGGAACCGATGCCGATATTGAGATTTTCCCCGGGCTGCCCCATGGATTTGGCCTCGGTGAAGGGACGGTGGCCGAAGGGTGGCTGAATCGAGCCGTCCGCTTTTGGCAGCGTCAAATGAAAGATTGAAACAGATATTTATGATTAACGTTGAATGGCACAGCTCATGCTGGCCGGAAAGGAAGATACAATGAGTATTTTATTTATAAACGGAAGTCCCAATGAAAATGGCAATACGGCAAAAGTCGCCGCGGAACTCCTTAAAAATCAGACCTATGAAACGCTGAATCTCGTCGATTACCGGATCAATGCGTACGGACAGGACCTGCCCGGCGACCAGTTGGACGCCGTTCTCGGAAAGATTGAAAAGGCCGATGTCCTCGTCATCGGTTCGCCGGTGTACTGGCATAATATCTGCGGCTCTGTACGAAATGTACTGGACCGGTTTTACGGGAAGGTTTCCCAAGGAAGCTTATCCGGGAAAAAACTCTTTTTCATCTTCCAGGGAGCTGCACCGGAAGCGTGGATGCTGGACGCCGGCGAATTCACCATGAAGCGCTTTGCTGCCTTATACGGTCTGACCTATATGGGCATGGCTAAAAACGCTAAAGAAGCCGGGGCCTTGGCTTCTTCCTTATAAGCGCGAAGGGAGCATGGCGGATATTTTTACCTGAGAGATCGGGATGAGTGAGATTATTTTTTTAAAAGATGTGAGACGTATGGTAAGATGGATTTTGCTTTTTATGATGATGTTGTCTATGCTGCCGGTTACGGCCGTCGATGCAGCTGAACCGCACAAGATGCCGTTTCCGGTGGGCGTCGATATTTCTGATCGCTTCGTCGGGACCGTTCATCGCCATGATCTGATTGAGGCCGACGATGTCTATCAGGTTCCCCAGACCAATGTCATTACCTTCGAACCGGGGAGCTACAGCGGCTGGCATGCCCATGGGGCTATGACCGTCGTGGGAGTCGCCGGGCAAGGGATTTATCAGGAATGGGGGAAAGAGGCTGTCCTCATCAACCCCGGTGATGTCGTCCAGGTTCCGGCCGGTGTCAGCCATTTTCACGGTGCCGTCAAAGATTCGGCCTTTCAGCAAATCGTCATTTACGATAAAAACTGGAAGGCGCCTGAAAGCGCTCCTGCCGTCCATACGGGACCGCTGAGCCCTGAGGAATATGAAAATATCCATTTTTCCGATACGGGAAAGACGAAGGCTGCCGGAAAAAAAACGACGCCTTTCTGTTCCCTTCTTCACCGGAACCCTATGCGTCGCCTAATTTTAATCATCCCGTCTATTTGGGGAAGGTACTGACAAAGCCGAACGCTGCGGGTTCTCCGGAATGGATGTATGTCGTCTTTCCCAAAGGAACCTATAACCGGTGGCACAGCCATAAGACCGGGCAAATCTTGATTGCCACCGACGGTGTGGGCTACCATCAAATAAAGGGCGGTAAAGTAGAAGTCCTCCATCCCGGAGACGTCGTTTATTGCCCGCCCGGCGTCGTCCATTGGCATGGCTCTGCGCCAAACAGCACCTTTGCCCATATCGCCATCAGCCTACACGATAACCATGACGTGACCTGGTACAATTTCCCCGATCGAGAATACACATCCCTTCAGGGAACTTCCCATGGGATCGTCGAGGAAAACAGCGTATCTCAATAAAATAATTTTCGATAATAAAAAATGAGACATATCGACATGGCTCCCTGGCTTCGGCCAAGGGCAGGTCGATATGTCTTTTTTTGTAGGAGGACTATCTTTTTACTGACGGCTTCATTTTTAGCTTTGTAATATAATAGAATTAAAATTGTGTTAAATGCATTGTCAAAAAGATAGGGGGTATTAATAGTGACCGCCATAGGGCTTAGCAATAAAGGCTATGATGTTGTTTCCGGAGGCGGCACTCAATACTATGCTTTGAGCCGGGAACTTCTGAGAAACAATAAAGAATACATCAACATCGATTGTGCTGCTGTCGGGGGTAGGATACTCAAACCATTGGAACGACAGTGTCCTGTGATGCGGGTCCTTCCGAGATAAGGGGACGTAGCTGTACATTCCCTTTTATAGGGATACGGCCGGTATAGGATTTATTGAGCGCTTTAATTTGTTTATATAAGTTATAGTTGTAAAGTGTTGCATTTTAATCGTGAAGGTGATATAATGAGCTCAAAGGATATATGGCATGTCGATTTATTCTTATTGAAGGTCACGTCGTGAACCGGACGTTGGCTTTTGTATCATCCGTTGCAATGGTTGTTTTAGAGAAAGAGGGAATGCCCTTGAAAGGATTTTTATCAAATTATAATGCATAAACTTTGTGATAGATATTACATAGTAGTATAATTAGTTTGATGGATACATATATGTCAATCGTTTCTTGTCAGGTGTAGCATCGTGAACCGGTCCATGGCTTGCAGCTTACCGTCATGGACTGGCCTGACGGCGTATCGATAGGAGATTATATGGAAATTATTGCGCATTTTCGAAAAGATGAGAACGGTCGGATTGTAGTGCAGCCTCTTCGAAATCACTTGGTGAATGTAGCCGAAAAGATGGAAGCGGCGGCGACACCTTGGGGCTTAGGAGCCCTGGCAAAGTTGACTGGCCTTTTGCATGATTTTTCTAAAAGTCAGAGTACGTCGAGTGGGGAGTGTATGCCTTTTCAGAAGTATATTCGATTAGCCCTTGAGGATCCTAAAAAGGCAGCTCACTATCGCGGCAAAATCGACCATTCGACCGGTGGCGCCCAGTTTTTAGGAAACCGTTATCGTCACCGTGAGGGATATTTTGTAGGGAAGACCATCAATTTAGCCGGCCTTTCTGTTATGTCTCATCATGGTGGCTTGGCGAATTTTTTGAGTGAGCGCGGTGAATCGGATTATGTACGGCGTATTCAAAAAGAAGGCGTTGAAACCGCAGAGGAAGAAGCCTATTTTTTTGAATCCGTCCTGTCACCGGCGGAGTTGGATGATTTGTTCAATAAGGCGCTTGATGAAGTTGAAAAATTGGATGGCTTCATCAATAAGGCGAGTAAAGCTGGCGGCAAGGATCAAAATAGTGAAGACCGAATTTATTGGTTTTACTGGGGCATGGTTGAAAGGCTGCTCTTCAGTTGGCTTGTGGACGCTGATCGATTGGATACGGCTGAGTTCATGGGAGGTTCCTCTTTGACCCAGGATTGGGACTACGATGAGCTGTGGAATCTCTTTTCCGGAAAATTGGAAGACCGGCTTCATTCCTTTGCCCTTCCGGCAGAGGGTAAGGCCAGGGCCATTGCTTTGGAGCGGCAAAAAATCAGTGATGCCTGCCAACATTTTGGAACGGAGAAACCGGGCATCTACTCTCTGTCGGTACCGACGGGGAGCGGAAAAACATTGGCCAGTATGCGCTTTGCCTTAGCTCAGGCTAAGAAATACCATAAAAAGCGAATCATCGTCGTCATTCCTTATACGTCCATCATCGATCAGAATGCCAAGGAAATCCGCGACGTATTCCAGTTTGATGAGGCCGTGTTGGAGCACCATTCCAACGTATTGCCGAAGGAAGACATGAGTGAGGAAGAACGGGACTGGCGGAAGTTATTGACCGAACGTTGGGATACGCCGGTTATTTTTACGACCCAGGTTCAGTTCCTCAACACATTGTTTGACAGCAGCTGTCAATCTGCTCGCCGTCTTCAGGCCTTGGCCGACAGCATCATCATTTTCGATGAAATTCAGACCCTTCCGGTAAAATGCACCTATATCTTTAATTTGGCTATGAATTTCTTAAAGGATTTTGCCGGCGTCACGGCCGTCCTCTGTACGGCGACGCAGCCTCAATTAGACCGTATGGACGTTCCCATTCATGTCGACAGTGAAATGATCGATAATTTAAACGACACCTTTGAAGCTTTTCAGAGGGTACGCTTCGAGTATTTGAAAGATGAACTGTATACAGCGGAAACGTTGGCTCCCCGGTTGCTGCACGATGCGAGGGAACGGGGCAGTGTCCTCTGTATCGTCAATCTGACCCGTCAGGCGCGAACGATTTATCAAGCGTTACAAAACTTGGTCAAAGAGAGTCAGGACGACGTCGACATCATTCACTTGAGTACTAAGATGTGCCCGGCCCATCGAAAGAATGAAATCGACCGCATGAGGGAGGCTTTGGCGGCTCTTCATGGTGGAACCTCGAAGCGCAGGCTCATCTGTATCTCAACGCAGCTGATTGAAGCCGGTGTCGACGTATCCTTCACGACGGTATATCGGGCTATGGCCGGCTTTGCTTCCATTGCCCAGGCAGCGGGCCGCTGCAACCGTCACGGTGAAATGGAATACGGAGTGGTCAAGGTTTTCCATTTGGAAGGGGAGAAGCTCGATAAGCTGCCCGATATCCAAACCGGTGTCAAAGTGGCTGCAGACTTGCTTCATACCATGGAGATTCAGGACATTCTCCAGCCGACGAATATGGCCCGCTACTTTGAAGCATATTATGCTGCTCAAGGAGAGCGCAATAAATCCTACGAATTGCCGAGCCGAAATACTTTGCTGGATTTACTTTCCCTTAATGAAGCGGGCTGGCAGGCTTGTAAAGAACTGGGTAATGGAGCAGATTTGGCATTACTCCGTGATACTCAGGCCTTTGGTGATGCCGGAAGAGCCTTTTATGTCATTGACTCGGCAACGAGCGGTATTGTCGTGCCTTATGGAGACGGGGCTGGTTTAATTACGGCTCTGAATGGTGAGGTTGAGGATCCTAAGAAACTCTTGGCCTTACTTAAGACGGCTCAGCAGTATACGGTCAATGCTTTTTCCTATGAAGTGGAACAGCTTCAGCGGATGGGGGCCATTTTTCAGACCTTGCAGGGACCACTGGCTTTGAACGCATCGAATTATGATCCGGCCATCGGTCTCAAATTAGAAGAACAGGCCAATCCACTTTGTAATTATTAAGGAGGGGATATTTTGCGAAATGAAATAACCTTTAAAGTGTACGGAAGGATGGCCTTATTCACCGATCCCATTACCCGCATGGGCGGTGAAAAAGCCTCCTATGCCGTGCCGACCTATCAGGCCTTGAAGGGTATCGTCGAAAGCTGCTATTGGAAACCTACGATTTGCTGGTTTATTGATGAGATGCGGGTCATGAATGAAATACGAACCCAGTCCCGAGGCGTAAAACCCATTGTTTACGGCGGCGGTAATGAACTCTCTATTTATAAGTATTTGAGCGATGTGTGCTATGAAGTAAAAGCACATTTCGAGTTCAATCTCCATCGGCCGGACCTTGCTTGCGACCGCAATGAAAATAAGCACCACAACATTGCCAAACGGATGGTCGAACGAGGCGGCCGCCGCGATATTTTCTTAGGCACGCGGGAATGTCAGGGCTATATCGAACCTGTCGCCTATGGCGAGGTCCCGGGATTTTATGACGATATCCCGGCCATTCCCTTAGGTACGATGTTCCACGGCTTTAACTATCCTGATGAAACGGGTCGCGACATGCTGCAGGTTCGGCTCTGGCAGCCGGTCATGGAACACGGCATCGTTCGCTTTATTCGGCCGGAAGCCTGCACCCTTGTGCGGGATATCCGCAAAGGGACGGCCAAAGTCTTTACCCCGGAAGATATCTGCCCTGTTGAAAGGGAAGAAGCCGGGTTGGAAGGAGAAAGCTTATGAGCTGGATTGCGCAGTTAGTTAAGACCTATGACGTAAATGCGTCCTTAGCCGGTAAGCCTGATGTCGCCGGCAGCAAGGCCGTCTTGCCTCCCATTGGGCATATTATCCAAAATGCCCAAATCGAAATCACCATCGACGGCGAGGGAAACTTCGTTCAGGCCAGGGCTCTTGCTAAAGAGGAACAGCCGACCCTTATGCCCAGCACTCCGGAGTCAGCCTCTCGGACGTCGAGTCCGGCACCACATCCACTGCATGACCGGCTGAACTACATTGCCCGTGACTATGACTTATATAGCGAGAAAAAAGCTAAAAAAGGCGGGAAAGAGGAGAAGCATCCTTATACCCTGTACGTAGAACTCTTAGGCAAGTGGGTTCAGTCACCATACAGCGATCCTAAGGTAGAAGCCGTCTATAAATACGTCACCCGACACGACGTAATCGATGACCTTTGTAAGGCCAATCCGCCGGTCCTCTATCGCGATGATAACGGAAAAATTATGCAGAAATGGCCGTATAAAGACAAAGACCGGGAGAAACCATTGATTTTTTCGGTAACAAGCGGTGATCTTTTAAAGGCCTTAGTACGGTTCCGCGTCATCCTTGCCGGTGATAAAACCGTCGAGTTGTGGAAGGATCAGCAGGTACAGCAGCAATATATAAAGTTTTTTGAGCATGAATTTCCTCAAGAGCCGGAACTTTGCTACGCAACGGGAAAAATGATGATGCCTGTCGATAAGCACGCCAAGGGCATTCGGTTTGCTGGTGATGGAGCTAAAATCATTTCCTCCAATGATAACGCCGGGTTTACCTTCCGCGGACGCTTTGAAAACGGAAATGAATGCTTGTCCATTGGCTATGAAACGTCGCAAAAGGCTATGAATGCCTTGATGTGGCTCGTTCGAAATCAAGGCTATAATTGCGATGGCCGTATCTTTTTGGCATGGAGTTCGAAACCGATTCCCGGTGTTTTTTCGGATACCGATTATCTGATGCATCGCCGAGGAGGGGGAACTTCGGAAGTTACACGGCCAGAGACCTTTAAACAATGGGCAGACAGCCTTACCAAGGCTATTACTGGCTACTACCATGAATTAAAAAAAGACCCGACTGTTCAGGCCAATGTCATGGTCCTCGATGCGGCAACACCGGGACGATTGTCGATTTGCTATTATGATGAATTTTCAGGAACTGATTTTACGAAACGAGTGGAAAAGTGGCATATTTCCGGCCGCTGGGCTCAACACAAATATGATAAAGAAAAAAATTCGTCCCTGCGCTATTTTGGCGTACCGTCACCTCGCAGCCTCATCAAAGCCTGTTACGGTGAAAACGTCAGTGATACAAAAATGAAGATGGAACTGGAACGCATCTTCTATTGCATCGTACAAGGCCGGCCTTTGCCGCTCAATCTCGAACGGTGTATCGTCCAACGCGTCGTCACCCGGGCAAATCAAGCGACCGGTGATAAATATTATCAGTGGAGGCAGGGAATTTTGGAACCTGCTTGTACCATAATTTGCAATCGATGGAATGAAGTCCATCCAGAGGAGGTATATACTGTGGCACTTGATGAAACGAATCGAAATCGTGATTATCTTTTTGGGAGAATGCTGGCTGTAGCCGATCAGTTGGAACGGTCCACTTTTAAGGGTGACGAACGGGGTTCACGGATTACGAACGCTATGAAGTATATGGAAGTCTTTTCCATGCGTCCGGCGACGACGTGGATGACCATTCACAATCGCCTGCTCCCGTATATGCAGAAACGGGAACCATACGGAGAAGAACGGAAACTTTTAGCCAAAATCATGAACCTTTTTCAAGAAGAAGATTTTGTCTCCGACGCCCCTTTGGGAAGTCGATTCCTGCTTGGATTCTACAGTCAGCAATTTTCTATTCAGCAGATCATTGAAGAACGGAAGAAAGAAAAAGCGTTGAGAGAAAGTAAGAATGCAGACAATAATACAACGAATCAGTCAGATGAAACGAAATAGGGAGGAATTATCATGACTACATTAGCAAACAAAATTGACTTTATTGGCTTCATTACCGTAGACCATGCCAATCCCAATGGGGATCCTTTGAACGGGAATCAGCCGCGCAGTGATTACGACGGCTACGGTGAAATTTCTGACGTCTGCATTAAGCGCAAGATTCGTAATCGCCTGCAGGATATGGGCGAACGGATTTTAGTTCAGTCCAACGAACGCTGTGATGACGGTTGTGACAGTATCCGGACTAGAGTAGAGAGTGAAGAAGCCATGAAAAAGCCCTTGGCTATGAAAGAAAAAGATACGGGACGAGCAAAATTATTTGCTGACGAAGCCTGCAAAATTTGGACTGATGTCCGTGCCTTTGGTCAGGTCTTTGCCCTTAAAAAGGCGACAGGGATTGACGCTGTTTCTATTGGTGTGCGCGGTCCTGTGTCAGTTCATACGGCAGTCAGCCTGAATCCGGTCATCATTACCAGCATGCAGATTACAAAAAGCGTTAACACTGAACCGGGGGATAAAAAAGGTTCCGATACGATGGGGATGAAACATCGCGTTGACTTCGGCGTCTATAAAATCGTCGGCAGCATCAACGTCCAATCGGCTGAAAAAACGGGCTTTAGCGAAGAAGATTCAGAAAAGGTAAAAGAAGCCTTGGTCACCTTATTTGAAAACGATGCTTCCTCAGCTCGGCCGGAAGGCAGTATTGAAATGACGAAATTCTATTGGGTTCGCCATAACAATAAAACCGGTAACGCCTCGTCGGCCCGAGTTCATCATAGTATTACGTCTAACTTGAAAGAAGACGTTACGGCCCCTCATACCTTTGACGACTACGCCATCGATGACAGCGCCTTGAAGAATATCGAAGGCCTCAATATTGAAATCTATCAAGAAGGCGAAAAAATCCAGTAAGTAATGCTGGAAAAGGGAATCCGATTTTTGCAATGGTAGGCGGATATGGTGTCAAAATCTATGCCGGAGATTGCGAATCGCAACCTGTGTAAAAGTAAATTATACAGTGCGAAGGTGTAGTGAACACCATATCAGCCACCAAAAGTCTTAAACAAAACATAAAAAATCTGATGAAATCCCTAAATTTAGTAAGAAAGAACCGTATCTGTGGCATTATACCCCATGGATACAAGCAAAAGAGACGGTAAAACTGTCCTTTTGCCGTCGCACCTCACACGAGGTGCGTGGATTGAAACGATGTCGGCAAAAGTGGTCAACGTGTAGCTACTGTCGCACCTCACACGAGGTGCGTGGATTGAAACTTGATGCACACCCTTGGTGTTCGCGGCATGGCCGTCGCACCTCACACGAGGTGCGTGGATTGAAACAAGAATGGATGCGGTAGCCGTCTAGGTACGACGAGTCGCACCTCACACGAGGTGCGTGGATTGAAACACGTCAAACCAGCATATTATGCTGAACTCAGAGAGTCGCACCTCACACGAGGTGCGTGGATTGAAACGCTTCCATACATCTTTATCGCCCTTTCCCCGATTGTCGCACCTCACACGAGGTGCGTGGATTGAAACCAAAACCTATTAACACGATATAAAGCACATCGGAAGTCGCACCTCACACGAGGTGCGTGGATTGAAACTCTTTTGCTTGTTATGACTGGCGGCGTTACTAATCGTCGCACCTCACACGAGGTGCGTGGATTGAAACAACTTCGACGATGATGATGACGGCAAATCAAAGAGTCGCACCTCACACGAGGTGCGTGGATTGAAACTACGCTTTTGACAGCAAGGCCGATAGGGATGCTTGGGTCGCACCTCACACGAGGTGCGTGGATTGAAACCTGTTCGGGCTGATAGGTGGCGGTATTAATAAGGCGTCGCACCTCACACGAGGTGCGTGGATTGAAACAAAAAGTAGTCGGCTTCTTCGTTAGTTAATACCAGGTCGCACCTCACACGAGGTGCGTGGATTGAAACTTATCTCCTTATTTTTAGTTGCTGTCCCGGATAGTCGCACCTCACACGAGGTGCGTGGATTGAAACCACAATGCGCGGAGACTGGCGGAAACAGAGACCGCGTCGCACCTCACACGAGGTGCGTGGATTGAAACGTATTTCCCGAAGCGCGTCCACTCACCGCCGGCGTCGCACCTCACACGAGGTGCGTGGATTGAAACACAGAATGGACATTTTAGAAAAAGAGGTCGAAAAGTCGCACCTCACACGAGGTGCGTGGATTGAAACCGTTGGCTAGAAGTCGTAATAACAATGGCAATAGCGTCGCACCTCACACGAGGTGCGTGGATTGAAACTACAAGCTGTAAAAAGCGTTGACCAATTTCACGATGTCGCACCTCACACGAGGTGCGTGGATTGAAACAAGACGGCGACACTATTTGGGGTATAGCCCGCCGTCGCACCTCACACGAGGTGCGTGGATTGAAACCAGTTCTACGGTGCGGCCAGGACAGGACGCTTCGGTCGCACCTCACACGAGGTGCGTGGATTGAAACAATTCTAAGCTGAATCGAAACGGTGCTGATTTCACAGTCGCACCTCACACGAGGTGCGTGGATTGAAACGACTCTGTTGATCGTGGCTATTGCACGATGGCCCGTCGCACCTCACACGAGGTGCGTGGATTGAAACCGGTGGAACGATGACGGCGCCGATGCAACCTATGTCGCACCTCACACGAGGTGCGTGGATTGAAACTTGGAAGTCATCTACGGTGTTAGTGTCTTGCGTATCGTCGCACCTCACACGAGGTGCGTGGATTGAAACAATACATAATTCAGATTAAAACAATATGAGTGAGTCGCACCTCACACGAGGTGCGTGGATTGAAACTGCGTATAACGCCGGGCACCCGACAGACTCGAAGTCGCACCTCACACGAGGTGCGTGGATTGAAACAAACTAAAAGAGAAAAAACAGTTAAATAGATATTGTCGCACCTCACACGAGGTGCGTGGATTGAAACTTCGCCGTTTTTTAGCGGCCGGATATCTTCGCGGTCGCACCTCACACGAGGTGCGTGGATTGAAACGAAGCACGTTACATATCGACGCAAGGTCCTTTTTTGTCGCACCTCACACGAGGTGCGTGGATTGAAACGTTGATATATCGTAATTGCGTCGGAGTTGGATTGTCGCACCTCACACGAGGTGCGTGGATTGAAACCCGCAGTCCTTCCGGCAAAGATACAGGTAATGCTGTCGCACCTCACACGAGGTGCGTGGATTGAAACATCTCCAGTTAGTGCTGGATACATGTGGACTCGCGTCGCACCTCACACGAGGTGCGTGGATTGAAACGCTAAATATCAGCAAGAAATAGATGAAATAATGGGTCGCACCTCACACGAGGTGCGTGGATTGAAACGCCCAAGCGGGCGTTACCATCCATCCGCGACTTACGTCGCACCTCACACGAGGTGCGTGGATTGAAACTGCTTAAAAATTTTAGGACCCCGGGGGGATCATCGTCGCACCTCACACGAGGTGCGTGGATTGAAACGCGCCGGATTGGTGCTACCCGCAGGACGGAGAACGTCGCACCTCACACGAGGTGCGTGGATTGAAACTTTTGTAATTTAATAGATGCTAAAGGTTATGGTTGTCGCACCTCACACGAGGTGCGTGGATTGAAACAGCTTTGCATTTTTGCGATTGTAGCTCTGTCAAACGTCGCACCTCACACGAGGTGCGTGGATTGAAACCCGGCTCTGCTCCGCTGTCCAGTACCTTGTTAAGTGTCGCACCTCACACGAGGTGCGTGGATTGAAACATCGTCTCAATCTGCTTGGTGAGCTCCTCGTTGTGTCGCACCTCACACGAGGTGCGTGGATTGAAACACTATGAACCCATTTCCGACACTGTTTCTGAGCGTCGCACCTCACACGAGGTGCGTGGATTGAAACGCTTTTGAAACAAAGGAAGCCCGGGACGCTTGGGGTCGCACCTCACACGAGGTGCGTGGATTGAAACGACAAGGCGTTTCGGCGCCGGTTGAAGCTCATTGGTCGCACCTCACACGAGGTGCGTGGATTGAAACAGTTGGAATACCGTTTAAAGACGGCGGCCGGTCCGTCGCACCTCACACGAGGTGCGTGGATTGAAACTTGACGCTTGATTACCCGTCCGTAAATGTTACAGTCGCACCTCACACGAGGTGCGTGGATTGAAACAGCATAACGGACCGGAAGCGGGATAAGAATTGAGTCGCACCTCACACGAGGTGCGTGGATTGAAACCTGGCCGATACGATGTACTCTATCTTCCGCCTGCATGTCGCACCTCACACGAGGTGCGTGGATTGAAACGCCTGCCCATCTCTACAATGTGTTACCTTGGGACGTCGCACCTCACACGAGGTGCGTGGATTGAAACGCCGTCAAAAACTAACAATCGCGATTCATCTACCGTCGCACCTCACACGAGGTGCGTGGATTGAAACGCATGGAATTGCTTGCGAATTAAGTTGTGATAGCGTCGCACCTCACACGAGGTGCGTGGATTGAAACCCGAAGACGGATGCAATGCCGATGCAAGCGGTAAGGTCGCACCTCACACGAGGTGCGTGGATTGAAACATGGAATCGTTGTTGAGGGGATCAAATTAACCAAGGTCGCACCTCACACGAGGTGCGTGGATTGAAACCTGTACCTGTCTTTCTATCGGGCTTTAGCCCGATGTCGCACCTCACACGAGGTGCGTGGATTGAAACTTCGTCAAATGCTCTCTCATTTATGTATTTCAACGTCGCACCTCACACGAGGTGCGTGGATTGAAACGACGCAGGACTGATAGAATGCATCCTGCTGGTCGCCGTCGCACCTCACACGAGGTGCGTGGATTGAAACATAATCATCCAATCCGAGGTCGTCATCATCGATCGTCGCACCTCACACGAGGTGCGTGGATTGAAACATGAGGGCTGATTTTGATGCGTCGAAATCCAATAGTCGCACCTCACACGAGGTGCGTGGATTGAAACGCCATTGGCGGCTACCTGACGTTTTTGGCGGCTGTCGCACCTCACACGAGGTGCGTGGATTGAAACGGCGACCTTGGCGGGAAGTTTGGAAACTACCTGAGTCGCACCTCACACGAGGTGCGTGGATTGAAACGCTGTAAGGGGGTATCATATGACGGCCAAAGAGTGTCGCACCTCACACGAGGTGCGTGGATTGAAACTGGTTCGCGCCAGCAGCTGCTGGTTTTTCCTCTAGGTCGCACCTCACACGAGGTGCGTGGATTGAAACATTCTGTGCCTTCATGTGCTCGGCTTCCGAAATAGTCGCACCTCACACGAGGTGCGTGGATTGAAACCGGACCCCTGCTGCGGGGTTGCGATACAGCAGCCGTCGCACCTCACACGAGGTGCGTGGATTGAAACAAAAACAGGTCACGCAAGCCCTTAAGCTTGTCGTGTCGCACCTCACACGAGGTGCGTGGATTGAAACGCCTGCTCTTTTGAATGGGCGTTTTTAGTTGACCGTCGCACCTCACACGAGGTGCGTGGATTGAAACTTTTATGCGCAAAAAGGAGTGATGATGATGTGCGTCGCACCTCACACGAGGTGCGTGGATTGAAACTAGTAGAAAAAGAAACGAATAAAATTAAGGCTATCCGGTCGCACCTCACACGAGGTGCGTGGATTGAAACGAACTGTCCATCCAGGCGGAGGACCTCAGCAGCTAGTCGCACCTCACACGAGGTGCGTGGATTGAAACCGTACAGACTCGGTCAAATTGGTTGCAGAAATGGTCGCACCTCACACGAGGTGCGTGGATTGAAACATTCATTGTTTTGCCTCCTTATTTAACAACAATTGTCGCACCTCACACGAGGTGCGTGGATTGAAACCGCTATCGCTATGATGACGTTCCAGCGCGGCCAGCGTCGCACCTCACACGAGGTGCGTGGATTGAAACAATGTGATCTTTGTCGTCATATTCAATACCTAGGAGTCGCACCTCACACGAGGTGCGTGGATTGAAACGCCCTCTTTGACCTCGCGCGTTTGCGTGCCGCCAAGTCGCACCTCACACGAGGTGCGTGGATTGAAACTCTGCTCCTTCCGTTAATGTAGATAAGTCGTAGCCGGGTCGCACCTCACACGAGGTGCGTGGATTGAAACATAAATTTGAAAAAATAAGGGAGGTAATATCATGTCGCACCTCACACGAGGTGCGTGGATTGAAACCATTTATGCCTCCTATAATGTCATTCCGTCTAAAGTCGCACCTCACACGAGGTGCGTGGATTGAAACAATCAGCATCTTAACGTTGTCCACCGTAAACATGAGTCGCACCTCACACGAGGTGCGTGGATTGAAACCATCTGTGAAAAGTCGAATTGCTCACTTCCTAGCGTCGCACCTCACACGAGGTGCGTGGATTGAAACATCAAGTATTTTGTTGCGTTGATGCGGCCACGACGTCGCACCTCACACGAGGTGCGTGGATTGAAACGTTAACCGGCGTATCGCGGAAAAACGAAAATTCTAGTCGCACCTCACACGAGGTGCGTGGATTGAAACAATTTATCTGCAACCCGCGGATCATTAATAGGCGTCGCACCTCACACGAGGTGCGTGGATTGAAACATCTACCAAAAACGATCCCCCGTTATAGCTCACGGTCGCACCTCACACGAGGTGCGTGGATTGAAACATCTTGTCGGCAAGCTTGATGGAGAAATTACCCTGTCGCACCTCACACGAGGTGCGTGGATTGAAACCTCAAGCAAGAATACGACGCCGGGAATTGGAGCGGTCGCACCTCACACGAGGTGCGTGGATTGAAACCGTGATAAGCTGCAATACCTCGTTTTGGATGCTCGTCGCACCTCACACGAGGTGCGTGGATTGAAACCAGAAAATTGCATATCGCTACGGGGGCGAGCCGGTCGCACCTCACACGAGGTGCGTGGATTGAAACTTCGGCTTCCGGCACCGGGACGTCAAATTCTTTGGTCGCACCTCGCAAGAGGTGCGTGGATTGAAACGGGATCGCCGGACCGCACGGACTAACCGGTGACAGAGTCGCACCTCGCAAGAGGTGCGTGGATTGAAACTTTTTGGAATTTTCTCGAAATAGACCGATATTGGGTCGCACCTCGCAAGAGGTGCGTGGATTGAAACACCGTTCCACTCAATCCCGTCGCCCGTGGGCATCTGTCGCACCTCGCAAGAGGTGCGTGGATTGAAACATTTACAGTCCGACTCCATCGTCCTGACCAAAAAGTCGCACCTCGCAAGAGGTGCGTGGATTGAAACGCCATAACTATGTGAGTATCGCTTAACAAGCTTATTGTCGCACCTCGCAAGAGGTGCGTGGATTGAAACGTCGATGCGTCCGCTATTATCGAGTGTAGACGGCGTCGCACCTCGCAAGAGGTGCGTGGATTGAAACAGCAGCTTGACGAGTCGGCCGTAAATGAGGTTTTCAGTCGCACCTCGCAAGAGGTGCGTGGATTGAAACTCGAAACGAATTTGTAGTTGAAAATGGCCGCCTGTCGCACCTCGCAAGAGGTGCGTGGATTGAAACGCGAAAAACTGATAGATGAATTAAGTTTCGGCCACGGTCGCACCTCGCAAGAGGTGCGTGGATTGAAACATATGTCTCGTAGTTGTCATCGATATCATGATAGTCGCACCTCACACGAGGTGCGTGGATTGAAACATGCGCTCGTCATCGAGCGCGTTGGGATAGGCCAGGTCGCACCTCACACGAGGTGCGTGGATTGAAACGACGTTGTGACACGCGCCGGGGTACTAACCGGCAGTCGCACCTCACACGAGGTGCGTGGATTGAAACGGAATCTGGAATTGCAGCTTTGCCGGTGTGCAGTGTCGCACCTCACACGAGGTGCGTGGATTGAAACGCAGTCGGAACAAGGTGCTTACAGTAAAATGAAAGTCGCACCTCACACGAGGTGCGTGGATTGAAACACCAGCACCACGAAAAACAAAACGAATGACTTCGTCGCACCTTACACGAGGTGCGTGGATTGAAACGAAGAGCAAACATCAGATACGATTGAAAAGCGATGTCGCACCTCACACGAGGTGCGTGGATTGAAACTATGACTCTCCAAACAGCATTATCAAGGCAGCTCTCGTCGCACCTCACACGAGGTGCGTGGATTGAAACGTGGTCGACAATAGCGGGCTGGACACGGGCTTCGTCGCACCTCACACGAGGTGCGTGGATTGAAACTTCTCTTTCTTTTTCGGCCCGTTTACGAGCTGCTTGTCGCACCTCACACGAGGTGCGTGGATTGAAACTCTCGGGATGCGGATGTTAGCCGCTTCCCGGTAATGTCGCACCTCACACGAGGTGCGTGGATTGAAACCGCTGCCGCCATAACGTCCAAGATAACGTTTCTAGGGTCGCACCTCACACGAGGTGCGTGGATTGAAACACTTACTTGTCCCGGGACCGTTGGTACGCGACAAAGTCGCACCTCACACGAGGTGCGTGGATTGAAACATCGCCCTGTAAGACGCCAGACGATAACGCTTGAGTCGCACCTCACACGAGGTGCGTGGATTGAAACGGGAACATTGGGCGTATAATAGGGCTATATAATGGTCGCACCTCACACGAGGTGCGTGGATTGAAACTCCGCCGTCGATAAGATACAGCTGCGCCCATAGATGTCGCACCTCACACGAGGTGCGTGGATTGAAACTGCCCTTGCCGGCAAAGTCTTGCATTGGCCTGTAGTCGCACCTCACACGAGGTGCGTGGATTGAAACACGCCGTCGGCTGCCAATATCATGGCGCAGTTAGTCGCACCTCACACGAGGTGCGTGGATTGAAACTTCTACTAATTCCGTCGGGGTCCACTATCTTATTGTCGCACCTCACACGAGGTGCGTGGATTGAAATATACAGCATCCTAGCAGCTTTTGTTTGAAAAGTCGTCGCACCTTTCATAGGTGTGTGGATTGAAACATCGCTGAAACATTCGTCCTGACCTATTATTTTATCGTCGCACCCTTCACGGGTGCGTGGATTGCAACCTTTACCTTGTGTATTTATTGTCGTATTGCTATAACGTCGATGAACGTCTATTGCAAACGGTCCCCAGGAGTCGCGATGTAATGACGTATAAAGAGGCGCACTTATTATGTAGATGTATTGAAGGATAGGATGGTGTTATTTATGAATTTTATATTATGGGCCGTATTCTTTTTTCTTATTGGTCTTGGTAAATACTCCATAGGAGAAATAAAAAGAAAAAATAAGACTAAAGGTATTACACTTCTTATTATCACTATCGCTCTCATGATTGCTTGGTTTGTTTTAAAAGGGTATCGATCCTATCATCGAATGTATTAAGTAGGCTTATACAAATTTCCAGAATAACCCGTCTATTATCTTCATTCACGGCCAGGTTAATGTCAGGAGGTAACTATGGGTAAGATGGAATACAATTTTACATGCCTCCAAAAAGCCAAGGTCTGTCGGAGAACAACTTTTAGATAATATTAAACGGAGTTCTATTCCAGCTTCGCCGCCGGCATTCGGCCTTGTAGGTCGCACCTTGCAAGAGGTGCGTGGATTGAAACGACATCATCGGAAACCAAAAGATAAAAGTTGCGCGTCGCACCCTTTGTGGGGGGCGTGGATTGAAACACCCTTATGACAATCGTAATTCCATACGTATGAGTCGCATCCGCCATGGGTGCGTGGATTGAAACAACTTGAAAAAGTGTTGGGTATTCCGGCTACATGTCGCACCCTTCATGGGTGCGTGAATCAAAAAATGGGCTCTTTGTCAAATATTGGGGTGCCAACTAAATCATCCACCGCGAATGGACGTG
>NZ_UQBH01000005.1 GCF_900539295.1 uncultured Megasphaera sp. | reverse complement strand
CGTCCATTCGCGGTGGATGATTTAGTTGGCACCCCAATATTTGACAAAGAGCCTTTATTTTATGCTTTTAATTAGTAAACTAATTAGAAGGGGAGGGAGCGCTTATGGGTTTTGATGTATTCCCTACGCGGAAAGAATTGGAAAAATATGCACAGGATAATCCGGAAATCGAACCGTCAGCCGTATTGGCTATGCTCCGCATTTCCCAGGCAGCGGAGTTTGTCCGCTCAGCGATCAATGATGTACTGGCCAGCCATTATCATTTGTCGCGAGGTAAATTGCGGGTCATGTTCGTACTGTACCAGATGACTGACGGAATTGCGCCGTCTCAGCTCGCCGATCGGGCCGGTGTCACTCGGGCGACGATTACGACCATGGTCAAGCGCATGGTTCGGGACGGCCTGACTGAAGTGGCAATCGACCAGACCGATAAACGCGGGAAAAAAGTTCGCTTGACGGCCCAGGGACGGGAGTTTATGAACGATGTGCTGCCAGACCATTATCTCCGCATTTCAATGCTCATGAGCCGCCTCAGTGAAGCGGAACAGACACAGCTTATCTTCTTGCTGACCAAGTTGAGCGGCTGATATAGATATCGTTTTTAAAAATCTGAAAGGGCCTTCTTTTCAGATTTTTTACCATGCCCTTTTTTCGGTCCGGAAGGCCTTAGGCCGGCCGCGACAAATGAAGGGGGCCGTGATATAATGACAGGCGTAAGCTATTTGTCAGAAGTGAGGAAAACTGCCATGGAAATTAAAATCATCGCCTTAGGGACGGATGACCGTCCCCTCGATGCCTACGGAGAAGGTGGGAAAAGTTTTGCCGAAACGTATGGGCCCGTCGTCGATCTCTTATTGAGAGAGAGCCGCCTTCACGCTGTCGTCCATACCGTTCCGGGCGGACCTGAAATGGCGGAAGCTGTGCGCCGTCTCATCGATGACCGGCGGCAGGAAGAGGGCATCGACAAGGAAGAACTGCCTTTTGACCTGATGCCTCTGACCGAGGTCACGGCCAGGCTGCGCCGCGAAGACGGCTGTCCCTGGGACCGGGCCCAGACTCATCGGACCCTGCGTCGGTATCTCATCGAAGAAGTCTATGAAATGCTCGATGCCATTGACAGTCACGACACGGACGGCATCCGTGAAGAACTGGGCGATATCCTCTACCAAGTGGCTATCCATGCCCGTATTGCCGAAGAAAAAGGGCTATTCTCGGCACAAGATGTTGTAAAAGACATCACAAATAAGATGATTCGGCGTCATCCCTATGTTTTTAGCCAAAAAAGCCTTGAAAATATAGGGACGAGTATGTTAAACTGGGATAGATTAAAGCAAGGAGAACAACGCCAGCAGCACGCTCACCTGCTGGACGGAGTCGTTCCCGGACTGCCGTCGCTCCTGGCAGCGGATAAGCTTCAGGAGAAAGCGGCCAAAGTCGGATTCGACTGGCCTGACATAGAAGGCGTCTGGGAAAAGTTCCAAGAAGAGTGGAATGAATTCCGACAGGCCCTGGATGAAGGCGATCCCGTCCATGCTGAAGAAGAAGCTGGGGATGTCTTGTTCGTATTTGCTGATTTATGCCGACGCTATCATATAGAGCCGGAATGTGCGTTACATCGGGCTAATAGTAAATTCCGAAGCCGTTTTGCTCATGTCGAGGACCGGGTTCGCCAGTCGGGCCGGCCGTGGGACGCGTTTTCACTGGATGAGCTGGACTCATTCTGGCAGGAAGCCAAGCGGATAGAACGGCAGGAAAAACTCTAAACTGTTAGTGTTAAGAAGATGTGACGATCCAAAGGAGGACCTAGTAACATGAACAAAACAGAATTAATCGCTGCAGTAGCACAGAAATCCGATTTGACGAAAAAAGACGCTGAAAAAGCTGTAAAAGCAGTATTCGAAGCTATTAGCGACAGCCTTACTCAGGGTGATAAAGTTCAGATCATCGGCTTTGGTACTTTTGAAGTCCGTCAGCGTAAAGCTCGCGAAGGCCGTAATCCTCGCAACAACGAACCTATCCAGATCGAAGCTTCCAAGACTCCGGCTTTCAAAGCTGGCAAACAGCTTAAAGATTTGGTCAACAACAAATAAGTACGATCCGAAGGGCCGCATGAAAAACGGCCCTTTTCTTTTCATGCAAGTTGTCGTACTATATAGTGGAAGGTGCAACGAAGGCTGTTTATAAAAGAAGGGATCCTACATGACAAAGAAAAAAGTCCTGATCCTGTCGGCCTCGATCGGTACAGGCCATACACAGGCAGCACGGGCAATCGAAGAGTATGTTAAGACCATTCCTGAGGAATGTGAAGTCGAACACGTAGATTTTCTGTCCAATGATATCTTGTCCATTGACAACATCGTCAAAGAGACATACATTAAGATTCTCGATGTCTTTCCGCTGTTATACGATTTGATGTACTACTCGTCACAAGGGTACAAAAAAGGCTTGGCCGTCAAGACCCTCTTTGCCTGGGGCCTTAAACGGCGACTGCTCAAGGTCTTAGCCGACCGCCAGCCCGATGTCCTGGTCTTTACTCATCCTTTTCCGGCGGGAGCTGCAGCGCTGTTAAAGCGGCAGCATCGCCTGAATATTCCCTTAGTCGGCGTCATTACTGACTTTGCCATCCATCAGCTGTGGGTGTACCCGCAAATCGACGTCTACTGTGTCGCCGCTACACAGATAAAAGACCTGCTCGTCAAGCAGGGCGTAGCGGCTGATAAAGTCGTCGTCTCCGGCATTCCGGTACGCAAGGCCTTTGACCAGGAACGGTGGCACTGGGATAAGGATCATCAGCAGGATAAGAATATCCTCATCATGGGCGGCGGCCTGGGCATGGGCTCGATTCGCCAGTCCCTGGCGCTCTTAGACCGCTTGGACGTCATCGACAGCTTTACCGTCGTAACCGGCTATAATGCCGATCTCTACGATGAACTGTCTAAGATGCGCGGTGAACTCGATCATGACGTGGAAATCCTTGGCTATACCAATCAGATTTCAAAACTCATGTGCCGGGCATCGCTGCTCTTAACCAAGCCCGGAGCCCTTACCTGTACGGAAGGGGCAGCCGTTCAAGTACCGATGGTGCTGTACAGCCCGATTCCGGGGCAGGAAGAAGCTAATGCCAAGTACATGCAGGCCAAAGGCTGTGCGGCCTGGGTAAAAAAACAAGAAGAACTGGTTTCCGTCGTATCGGACTTATTTACCCATCCTGAAAAATTGGAAGCCATGTCGAAGGCCAGTCTCGACTGCCACCGCGACGGCGCACGGATTATCGGCAAAGAAATCATACGCCTCCTGCAGCCGCCAACGGATGAGGCCGTGCCGTCATCTTTGATATACGAACACTAAAGAAAAGGGTCTCCTCGGTTTCGCTCTGCGAAACAAGAGGAGTTTTTTTCTAAAAGGAGTCTTTTTTATGGAAGTTCAGTTTTTTCATACGACCCTCTCTGTCGGAGTCCTGCTGTTTATCATGGCCGGCGGTTTTTTAGCCGGTTTCGTCGATTCCATCGCCGGCGGCGGGGGACTCGTTTCCCTGCCTGTTCTGATGGCTGCCGGTCTTCCGCCGCACCTGGCCCTGGGGACCAATAAGTTTTCCGCGACCTTTGGCGCCGTCATGAGCGCCTGGCAGTTCTTCAAGGCCGGTAAGGTCGATCGTCACCTGATGAAAAAGGCTCTTCCCTGTACCTTTATAGGGGCCGTTTTCGGCTGTCTGGTCATGCTGCATATGAGTGCGGAATGGCTCCAGCCTTTGATTATCCTGTCCCTTATGGCAGCGGCTGTCGTCGTCTTTACGCGGCGCAATCTCGGTTCGGTCAATACCTATGCCGGCGAGACGGGGAGAAATTTACTCCTTACGGCTCTCTTTGCCGGGGCCATCGGATTTTATGACGGTTTTGCCGGCCCCGGGACGGGGACCTTTCTCATCGTCGCCTTTGCAGCCCTGGGCTTTGATTTCGTCACGGCTGCCGGCAATGCCAAGATGCTCAATCTCATGAGCAACGTGACGGCCTTCGTCATCTTGGTTTGGTCCGGGACGATCCTCTATGTCTACGGCGTCGTCATGGCCCTGTGTATCTTTACGGGCGCTTTTTTCGGTTCGCGCCTGGCCATCCGCAGAGGAACGGCCTTTGTCCGCGTCGTCATGCTCGTCGTGACCGTTGTTCTCATTGGGAAACTGGGCTTATCCTATCTCGGTATCGTATAAGGAGGTTATTATGAATACAGCACTTATCAGCGGAGGCACGTCGGGCATAGGTCTTGCGACGGCTTCCGTCCTCCTGGACCGGGGCTGGCAGGTCGCCGTCAGCGGCCGGGACGAGGAGAAGGGGAAGGCCGCTCTGCAGCAGTTAGGGCCGGACCGGGCCGTCCATTATATAAAAGGCGACGTCAGCAGCGATGATGACTGCCGGAATATGGTCGCTGAAACAGTCCGCCTCTTCGGCGGCCTCGACGGCCTCGTTACTTCGGCCGGAATCTATGAACAGGGACTCCTTGAAAACGTGACGCCTGACGACGTGCAGCGGCTCTTTTCAATCAATGTCTACGGGACCATTTCCCTTTGTAAATACGCCCTGCCTCATTTGCGCCGCCGACCGGGCAGTATCGTAACCGTCAGCAGTGATGCCGGACTGCAGGGAAACATTGCCTGCTCCGTCTATGGGGCAACTAAGGGGGCCGTCGTGGCCTTTACGAAGTCCCTGGCCCTCGAAGCGGCGCCGCACCAAATTCGGGTTAACTGCGTCTGTCCCGGCGACGTCGAAACGCCGATGCTGGAAAAACAGCTCCGAGACCATCCGGATATGGAAAGGGAGACGATGAAAGAGCAGTACCCCTTGTACCGCCTGGCTCAGGCTGAGGAAGTTGCTAAGACCATAGCCTTTCTTCTCAGCGACGATGCCTCCTTCATTACGGCAGCGGCACTTCCTGTCGATGGGGGTTTGACAAGCTGGTAGAAACATGGGAAAATATAAAATATAGTTTTTTATTTCGTCACAGAATGGGGTGTTACATATGGCAAATGAAGAAAATGCAAAGATTGTAGAGCAGTTGCAGGAAGAAATTGCAGCCTTGAAGCAAGAACTCGCTGATTTCAAGCAGAACCGTTCTCAGTCAGGTGAAGACGCTGCCAACAGTGTCGTCAAAGCCATGGAGCAGACGACGGAAGACAAGGACGTTCAGGTCGAAATGCTGTGCCGCTGGGCCGCTGCCCGGGCCGGTGCCATCGTCATTGCTCCCCTTATCGGAACGGCAGCCCTCATGGCTAATGAAGTCTATCTCGTCAGCCGTATCGCTAAAGTCTATGACGTAAAATTGAGCGAACGCGCTCTGATCGCCTTCTTAGGCGCTGTCGGAAGCCGCGTAGCCGGTACGCTGCTGACGACGCTCATTCCCTTCAGCGTCATCCAGGTTCCCGTTGCCGTCGGCATTACCTACAGCCTGGGCCGCGTCACTCAGCGCTGGCTGAAAGACGGCATGCCTACTGATATGGGCCCGTACATCGAAATGATGGGCGAATGGAAGGACAAGGCTCGTGAACAGGCCGATAAGATTAAAGAAAATCCTTTAAAGAACGTTCCCCTCGGTGATGAAACCATCGATTTCATGAAAAAATGGGGCAGTGCTGCCAAAGACTGCATTCAGGACGTCAAAGAAAAAGGGGAAGAACTGTACAACTCTGTCCGCCATAAGGACGATTTAGTCGATGAAATCGTCGAAGAAAAAGCCGATGACCTGAAAGATGCCGCCGGTGATGCCAAAGATGCTTTTGATGATACGGTCGATAAAGTCGTCGATTCGGACGCCATGGACAAAGCCAAGGACGTTGCAAGAGACGCCAAGGATGCCGCGGAAGATGTTAAGGACGCCGCTAAGGATGCTGCCAAAGACGCCAAGGATGCCGCGGAAGATGTTAAAGACGCCGCCAAGGACGCTGCTAAGGAAGTATCCGACATGGATGCCGATGATATGGAAGAAAAAGTCAAGGCTGCTGTAGAAGATGCTAAAAAATCCTTAGAAGACTTGAAGTAAGGTGAACGCCCATGTGGAAGATACTGAGCTTTTTTGCCCAATTTTATACACCGGGCCGATTCATTATGTTTATTCGCACAGCAGGAAGAAAAGTTCGATTTTTGCCCAAAATCCTGACAATTTTTTATTGCATGCAAGATAAGGACACGCCGAAGTTTATTAAACTGGCCCTCATGGGGGCTATCGGCTACGTCATCTTGCCCTTTGATCTGGTGCCGGACGTCTTTGCCGGGCTTGGCTGGCTGGACGATGCCGCTGTCGTCGCTGCAGCCTTGCACTTGGCCGGGACTTATGTCAAACCGGAACACCGGGAAAAGGTACGCCGCATGTTCCCGTTCCTGAAAATTTCGTAAGTAACCGGATCATGATTGATAAAGGGACTGTCGCACGAGGACAGTCCCTTTATCGTTCGTATTTCAGACTTTTCCTTTGACAAACAAAGGTCATCATCGTAAAATAATATGAGCGTGTATAAAGTTAGGAGTTAAGAATTTATGATTACTGTTGTTGAAAAAGTGCGGTTCTATGAAACGGACATGATGGGGATTGCCCATCACTCCAATCATATTCGCTGGTTTGAATGCGGCCGCTGTGAATATTTCGCCGCTGCCGGTCTCGACTTATTCGTCCTCCTCGAACAAGGGATTACCTATCCCATTAAGAGCGTATCCTGCGAATATATCAGTCCGATAAACTATGCCGATATCATTGACATCGAAACTCGCCTGGTAAAGCTCAGCCGGGCGCAGATGGTCTTTTCATACCGCATCGTCAGTCACGATGACCGCCGCCTGTTGGCGACAGGAACGACGCAGAACGTCTTTGTCCATAAGGACAGCGGAAAAGTAGCCCGCCTTTCCGATGAGGACTATAAAAAATTACAGGCCATGTACGCTGCCGAACAGGCAGATACAGACGTCGAAGGAGCCATTCATGGAAGGTAATTCACGGCCTATCGGTGTGTTTGATTCCGGTGTCGGCGGGCTGACCGTCGTCGCTAAACTGCGGATGCTCCTGCCTCATGAAGACATCATCTACGTCGGCGATACCAAACGCAATCCCTACGGGACGCGGACGCCGGCTGAAATCCTTCAGTATACGCGGGACATTCTGCATTTTATGACCGAGCAGAAGGTTAAGGTCGTCGCCATCGGCTGCAACACCGTAACGGCCGTTGCCTATGATAAGGTCGTAAAGGAAGTCGATTATCCCCTGATTGGCATGAGCCGGGGGCTCAAAACGGCTAAGGAAATCAGTGCGACCCAAAAGATCGCCGTTTTTGCTACGCCGCTTACGATTAATAATCACAGCCACCGCAAGGTCGCTGCTGCCATGGACGGGAATATCGAAATCGTCGAACAGTCCTGCCCGGCCCTGGCCAACCTCATCGAACGGGGCGTCCTCGACGGACCCGAAATTCGCGGTCCTTTGCAGCAGTATACGGAGCCGGTCCTTCGTTCCGGAGCCGATACGGCCATTTTTGGCTGCACGCATTTCCCCTTCATCCAGCCTTTGTTCGAAGAATTTTGCGGTGATTCCATCGCTTTCGTCGACCCGGCCCATGAAATGGCCCTGGAAACGCTGGATGTCTTAAAGAAAGACGGACTGCTTAACCCTAACAAGGAAAACGGCTATTTACGCCTTTGCTTTACGGCTGAAAAGGAGCGGGGCGCTCACTTAGCAGAGCACCTCATTCCGGCCAATGAATTTACAGCTGAAGAAATCACCCTCATTTAATCGTATCTATATTTTACATAAAGGAGTCTTGCGCCGTGTTTTTCTATGTCTTATTCAATGTTATCATTGCCGTCATCGGCATTGCTGCCGTTCTGTACCTGCTGTTCCGCTTTTTTGCCTGGCGGCAGGGCGATGCCCGCTTCGTCATCGATGCCCGTCATCGGAAGCCCTTCGAAATGAAGGAAATCACGCAGAACCGGGCCGTTTTTGAAACCGAAGTGCCCATTCACAATGCCGGCCGGCAGCTGGGAACGATCATGGACTTTTATCCCCGGACCCTCCTTCCTCGTGAACAGTATGACAAGGTCACCGTTCAGTCTGAACTTGCCAATAAGGCTGCTGAACGGGATGACAACTATTGGGAATCTGTTATTTTTAATCCCCGCGATCGGGGCATGATTCGCGTTACCATTACCTTAGTCAGCAAAGAAGGCAATATCCGCGAAGACTTGAAGACCTTCCCCGATATGCCCGTTGATCTCGTCTATCAAGTCGTATCCCGCAGCGAATGGTACATCCATAAGGCCCGCATTACCTTGAAGGCAGCGGAAGTACAGCACGCATTGGAACTGAATTAGGAGGTCTTAGAATAATGGCAGAAATGGAAGTACCAGTAGAATTAGTCCCTGTAAAAACAAGAATCCTTACGGATAAGGATGATATCGTCGATGTCATCGAAGAATATGGTAAGCATGTCGTCGGTCCCGACGACTTAGTCTGCACGGCTGAAAGCGTCGTCGCTATTACCCAGCACCGCTACACGCGGCCGGAAGAATTGACGCCGTCCTGGCAGGCCCGCCTCATGCGGCGCTTCGTCCCCGGTGAAGGCAGCATGGCCAGCCTCTATGGGATGCAGGCAGCTATGAACCTCGAAGGGGAATGGAAGATGCTGTTCTGGTTCATCGTCGGCTTTTTCGCCAAATTGGCCGGTAAAAACGGCGTATGGTATGCCAAGTGCCGTCAGGCTTCCCTGACCGACGACGTTACGGGGACCATGCCGCCCTTTGATAAATGCATCGTCTACGGTCCGGCTGAACCGGATAAGGTAGCTGAAAAGATCAAACAGCGCATGGGCTGCTACGGCGCTGTCGTGGCCGACGTCAACGACCTCAAGCGCTCGGCCGTCCTCGGTCACAGCAAGGGCATCAATCCGAAAGAAATCGCCCGGATTCTCATCGACAATCCCTTTGGCAATGCGTCTCAGAAGACGCCGATTGTCGTCATCAAGAATTACGCCAAACTGGCTAAGAAATAAACAGACGGGGGAGATGCACCGTGGCAGAAAAAATCGTATTGGCAACGCATAATGCCGGAAAGATACGGGAGTTTAAGAGTATTTTGGAACCCTTAGGCTATGAAGCCGTTTCAGTACACGATGTCCTTCCGTCGGTTACCGAGCCCGAAGAAACGGGAACGACCTTTGCCGAAAATGCTTTATTGAAAGCGTCCTATTATATGAAGGCTACGAACCTTCCGTGCCTGGCCGATGATTCGGGAATTGCTGCCGATGCCCTCGGCGGCCGTCCCGGCGTCTATTCGGCCCGCTATGCCGGCCCCGACTGTGATGATGAAGCCAATAATCAAAAACTCATCGCCGAACTTTCGGCTTTTCCGCCGGAAAAGCGGACGGTTCACTACATTTGCTCTCTGGTCCTCATCTGGCCCGACGGCCGTACCGTACAGGCTGAAGGGAGCTGTGACGGCGTCCTGCAGGACGTCTATGCCGGTCATAACGGCTTTGGCTATGACCCCTTATTCTATGTTCCTGAAAAGGGGAAGACTATGGCCGAACTGTCGATGGATGAAAAAAATGAAATCAGCCATCGGGGCAAGGCCTTGAAGAAACTCGTCGAGGCCCTGTCATGAGTACCGTCCGCGTCGGATTGGTCAGCGACAGCCACGGCCGCTTTGAATGCCTGTCCCGCATGGCTGACAGCGCTCCCGATGTAGCTGCCTGGATTCACGGCGGCGACTACTGCGACGACGGCGAGGATTTGGCGATCTACACGGGCGTGCCGGTCTATGCCGTCTTGGGGAATAATGACTATCTGAACCATACCAACGATCCGGAATGCCGCTGTGTTACCGTTGGCGGTATCCGCATTGTCGCCATTCACGGCAGCCAGTGGTATGGAGAACGACGGCTGCAGAAGCTCGTCGAATTAGGCCGTGAGCAAAAGGCGGACCTCGTCGTCTTCGGCCACACCCACCGCCGCTTTATCAAGCGCGACCATGACTTGTGGATCGTCAACCCCGGCAGCATCGGCCTGCCCCGAGACGGGCGAAAGGGGACGTATGCTGTTGTAACCATTGACGACGGTGTCATTACGGACATCGCCTTTCATGAGATTGACCGCAAATAAGCCTATGGAAGGAACTGGATATACCATTCATGAAAACGAAGAAACTGAAGCTCTATGGGTTCAATAACCTGACCAAGACCTTGAGCTTTAACATCTACGACATTTGTTATGCTGTCAGTGACGAATCGCGCCGCCAATATATCGAATATATCGATGAGCAGTATAATGCCGAACGACTGACCAATATTCTGCGCAATGTATCGGATATCATCGGCGCCCATGTCTTAAATGTCGCCAGCCAGGACTACGACCCCCAAGGGGCGAGCGTCACCATCCTCATTTCCGAAGAAGCGGTCCAGGATGCCGACGTCGTCTGCCACCTCGACAAGAGCCATCTGACCGTCCATACCTATCCCGAAAGCCACCCTCAAAAGGGGATCATGACCTTTCGGGCCGATATCGACGTGTCGACCTGCGGCCGTATTTCCCCACTCAATGCGCTCAACTACCTCCTCGACAGCTTCGATTCCGACATCGTCACCTTGGATTACCGCGTCCGCGGCTTTACGCGGGATATGAACGGCAAGAAGCTGTTTATCGACCACCGCATCAATTCTATTCAGAACTACATTGCTCCGGCGACGCGGAATCGCTACGACATGATCGATGTCAACGTCTATCAGGAGAATATTTTCCATACCAAGATGGTCCTCCATGACTTCGACTTAAATAACTACCTGTTCAATATTACCAAAGATGATTTAAGCGAACGGGAACAACAGCAGATTCGGCGCCAGGTTCGCCAGGAAATGCTGGAAATCTACAACGGCCGCAATATGCCGTCTATGCGTTAAGGGGGACAACCGTTGGACAATAAGAAAAAACTCTGTGCTGTCGGAAAGGCCATGAAAGACGGGGGCTTAGTCGCTGCCTGCGACGGCAATATCAGTTACCGCCGTGACGACGGCCTGATCGTCATTACCCCGTCGGGCCTGCCGAAGGGCGAACTGCGTCCCAAGGACCTCCTGGTCGTCGACCTTGAAGGCACGGTGATAGAAGGGACGGGGAAGCCGTCGTCGGAAACGGCTCTCCATCTCACCATCTATCGGAAGCGGCAGGACGTCCGGGCTATCATCCATGCCCATCCTGTTACGGCGACGGCCTTGACCGTTGCCGGTATTCCCTTTGCCGCTGATATCGTGACTGAAGGGGCCATGGTCTTAGGTGCCGTACCGACTGTGCCCTATGCGCCGCCTGGTTCGTCAGCCCTTGCCGAAGGCTGCGGCGCAGCTGCTGAAACGGCTTCGGCCTTTCTCATGGAACGCCACGGTGCCGTCACCGTAGGGGCGGACTTAAAAGAAGCCTTCTATCGGATGGATACCTTGGAAGCCGTTGCCAAGATGTACCGCGACTCCCTGGTCTTTTCGCTGGCTGGCGGAGACAAGGGAAATACGACGACCAAGGCCAAGCCTTTGAGTTGGTATTTGAAACAGATGTAATAATAAAAGCTCTCGCAGCTGCTGCGAGAGCTTTTTTGTCGACCTCTTTTAGAGGCACTATTCTTTTTTCGGTTCGACAATATACGTCGTCTGATTGGTGAAAATGACGTAGCCCGGGACGGCGTGGGCCGGCTTCTTCACATGGCGGACGAGGGTGCAGTCGACTTCGACTTTGGAACTGTCCCGGCCCTTGCTGTAATAGGCGGCGAGCTGGGCAGCCCGTTCGATCTGGGCATCTGTCGGTTCGGCATTGTGCGAGGCTAAGATGACGTGGGAACCGGGCTGGTCCTTGACATGGAACCACAGATCGTATGGATGAGCTTTCTTTAAGGTCAGAAAATCGTTCTGCCGGTTGTTGCGGCCGACCCAGATGGTCAGTCCGTCGGCGTCGACGGTCAAGATGTCCTGCGCCGATTCCTTCTTCTGCTTTTCCTTATTGTGGCCGCTGATGAGATTCATCTGCTTCATTTCGGCCTTGATGTCCGTGATTTCGTCTTTCGTCGTCGTATTTTCCAGGGCATATTCGAGGGAGTAGAGGTAGTCCAGATGCTGCTGGTTTTCTTCGTGGAGCTGGGCCGATATCTGTTTGCGGTTGCGCAGCTTCGTATAGCGCTTGTAATAGCGATTGGCGTTGTCGGTCATGGAGTAGGCCGGGTCGAGGGCGATGGTGACGTTTTCCTGATTTTCGGACAAGAGGTTTTTGACGGTCACTTGTTTTTCGTGGTCGTGTTTTTCATAAGCGTAGATCATGAGTAGGTCGCCGTACAGTTTATAGGTGTCGATTTTCTTGGTTTCCTTCATTTCATCGGCAATGCGCTTGATTTTGCGCTTCTGCTTTTCAATGAGTTTTGAAACCTTCTTTTGCAGCTGCTCCTGTTCGCCGTTCAGGCTGCGGTGCGTGGCCTGGTATTCGCTGAGGTACGTTTCAATGAGGGGGAAGTGACGCCGCGGATACTGGGAAAGGCTGGCGAGTTCCAGGGGGAAGATGACTTCCTTGCCCTTGACGGTGTAGACATAGGCACCGGAAATCCCTTCGAGACGCTTGCCGAAGGCTTCGACCGTGCGGCACCAGGCGAAACGGTCAGCCGGGGACAGATCGTCTACGGCGGTAGCCGTATCGATGCCGGATTCATGGGACAATTCATTTAAGACGACGGTGCTCATACCGTTAAATCGCTTGAGCATCCACGTCTTTAAGGCTTCGTCGCCGCCTGTTTCCATCATGTCTGTCAGTTCTTGGGCAGAAAAGGAAAAGGGGTCCATGCGCATGAAATTCGGTGGGAAGTCGTAGGGTTCCTTGGGTGCAATGGTGCGGACGGCCTGTTTGTTCTTGCCGGTTTTAATGAGGGCTTCGATGATCGTGCCGTCTTCGGTGAAGATGACATTGCTGTATTTCCCCATGAGTTCGACATGGATCTTACGGGTTACGACCTTGCCCGATATATCGAGGACGTCGACGGCGATTTCAATGAGCCGGTCCAGATGGAGCTGGGCGATAGACGCGATGCGTCCGTTTTCATAATACTTGCGGAGAAACATGCAGAGCCCTGTCGGAATATCCGGCGTCGGCGGGACCGTGTCAGCAATATAGAGGCGCGGCGAATCGTCGAGGGTGATGACCAGATGATGAAGTCCGGTGTCATTGAAGATGCGGAAGTACAGAGACCTGGCGTCGAGCTGATAAATTTTAGAAATCTGGCCGCCCTTGAGGATATCGGCCAGTTCGTTGGTAATGCAGTGTAATGTGATACCGTCTAAGTTCATAAGAGTACCTCCTTATCTGGTACACTAAAAAATTCAATCCTTTTTATCATATCATGTTTTATAGGGATATGTGAAGAGATAGAAAAAATCCCCTCCGGACAGAAGGGGATTAGGCCTAAGGGTCTCGCCATTCGGACCAAATCGAAATGACCATGATGAGCAGGATAAATACGAGAAGGCCTGCCGTAAGGGGAATGACCCAGGCTGCGGGAAAGGCTAGCAGGCAGAAGAGATAGACAGCGAATACCATGAAGGGAACGGCGATGATAAGGATGAGAACGGAAATACAGAGGGAAGAGATGATTTCGATGCCATATAAAATAAAATCCAAGAAGGACAGACCTTGGTGATGCTTGTTCATAAGCAGACCTCCCAACGTCTTTCACGGTCGCCTCATAGTGAATCTCTCCTTTCTTTCATTGTATCAAAAGAGATGGGAAAGGCAAAGGGGTAAGGCTGTTTATTTCCGTAGAGTTATCGACGGACGGGCAGGGAAGGTTATCTCGACGCAGTCCGCACTTGGAAAGGTCGTCATAAAAAGAAGGCATATGCCGATATCGGGATAAAAAATTTGCAATAGGGACGCCAGATAGGCTATAATGAGATATTGAATAGGTTATTAAGGGGGTTCGAACATGCGAAGTATGACTGGTTTTGGCAGGGGTACCGGGAACGACGGTAAACTGGCTGTTACCATTGAAATGCGGGCAGTGAACCAACGGTTTTTAGAATTGAACGTACGCATGCCTCATGCTTACCTGGCTTTGGAAGACCGTCTGCGAAGCGGCATCAAGGAAGTCTTGAAGCGGGGCAAAGTCGACGTCTTTGTTACTGTTCAAGATATTGCTCCGGCACCGCCGGATATCCAGATTAACGATGCTGCTTTGGGCGCTGTGAAGCTGGCTCTCGAAGGCGCTAAGGGGCGCTTTTTTGATGGAAGTCCCGTTTCGCTGGGTGAGGTTATGGCACTGACCAAAGACTGGTTCGTCCAGACGCCGCCGGCTATCGATACGGATGCCAGCTGGCCGCCTTTTGAAGAGGCCTTGAAAGGGGCCTTAGACAGCATGGTTGCCATGCGGGTCCGCGAAGGGGCTAACATCGGCCGCGATTTGCTGGCCCGGGCGGCTGTCCTTCGAGGGATTGTCGACGACATTGCCGGCCGCAAGGACGCCATGACGGCAGCCTATCAAGAACGGCTGGAAAAGAAAATCCGCCAGCTCATCGAAAAGGTGAAGGTCGCCGTGCCTGACGAAGATCGGCTCTTACAGGAAGTGGCCATCTATTCCGATAAGGTCGACGTTACGGAAGAAGTCGTCCGCTTCGGCAGCCATTTGAATCAACTTCAGGGCATGCTGGAAAGTGAAGGCGAAGTCGGCCGAAAACTGGATTTCCTCATTCAGGAAATGAACCGAGAAGCCAATACCATCGGCTCCAAGGCCGGCGATTTAGCGGTTACCGAGTCGGTATTGCAGCTTAAAAATGAAATCGAAAAAATCCGCGAACAGGTGCAGAATATCGAATGATGAATTTTAATTTATTAAATATCGGCTTCGGCAATGTCGTCATGGGCAATAAAGTCGTGGCCATGATCAGCCCGGAATCGGCGCCGATCAAACGCCTTATCCAAGATGCCCGCGACGGCAATACCCTCATCGATGCGACCTTCGGCCGCAAGACGAGGTCCGTCGTAGTTATGGACAACGGCTGGCTCATCTTGTCGGCTCTTCAGCCGGAAACAATTTCCCACCGTATCATATCGGCAGGCAGCGATGCCTTTCCCGTCGATGCAGCGGAAGAAGAAAGGGAGTAATACTATGAACGATTCCGGACTGCTCATCGTCGTGTCCGGTCCATCCGGAGCCGGTAAAGGAACGATTTGCGCGGCCCTGCGCGACCAGTTCCCTAATATCCAATATTCTATTTCTATGACAACCCGTCAGCCCCGTCCGGGCGAAGTCGACGGCGTCAATTACTATTTTGCAGACAATGCCCGCTTCGAACAGCTCTTGGCAGAAGACGCCTTTCTCGAGCATGCCAAGGTCTACGACCACTATTACGGCACACCGAAGAAATACGTCTACCAAATGCTGGAAGAAGGGCAGCACGTCATGCTGGAAATCGACATCCAAGGGGCGATGCAGGTCAAAGAGCGCTATCCCAAGGGCGTCTTTATCTACATCGTGCCGCCGAGCCGTTCTGTCTTAGAACACCGGCTGCGCAGCCGTAAGACCGATACGGACGAAGTCATTGCCGGCCGCCTGTCCAAGGCCAGGGCAGAACTGGATTGGATCGACCGCTATGACTATGTCATCGTCAATGACGATTTGACGGCGGCTATCGATGAAGCGGCATCCATCATAAAAGCCGAACAGTGTAAAGTCATGCGCAATGCCCAAAACATTGCCCATACGAAAGAATTGTATAAATGATTAGGAGAGATGAACTATGTTAATTAAACCGACCCTCGAATCTTTGATGACGAAAGTTGACAGCAAATATACACTGGTTACCTTGGCAGCCAAACGGGCACGTGAACTGACAGATCACGATGATGCTCTGGTAAATGTCGATACGACCAAAGTAGTATCCATTGCCATGGAAGAAATCGACCAGGATAAAATTACTTACGAAGCCCCTCACGACGGCATTAAATGACACGGAGGTACTTGCCATGAGTTTGGAAGGGAAGAAGATTGTCTTAGGTATTACGGGCGGCATTGCAGCCTTTAAGGCGGCATCCGTTGCCAGTCAGCTCCGCAAGGAAGGGGCCGAAGTCAAGTGTATCATGACGGCCCATGCAACGGAGTTGATTACGCCCTTGACCCTGCGGGAAATATCGGGAAATCCCGTCGCCGTTTCCATGTTCGAAGATGTTCCTGAATTCAACGTCGAACACATCGCCTTGGCCCGCTGGGCCGACGTGTTGGTCATTGCCCCGGCTACGGCCAACATCATCGGTAAGATTGCAGGCGGCATTGCCGACGATATGCTGACGACGACGGTCATGGCGACGACGGCGCCGATTTTGATGGCACCGGCCATGAACAGCAATATGTATTTGAATCCTATTACCCAGGATAATATGGCCAAATTGAAAAAATTCGGCTATCATCTCATTGAGCCGGACAGCGGATACCTGGCCTGCGGTATCGAAGGCATCGGCCGTCTGCCCGACCCGGGCGTCATCGTCGATTACATCGAACTGCTGGCTTGTAAGAACGATTTGCTCAAAGGCAAAAAAGTCATCGTCACTGCCGGCGGGACTCGGGAACCGATCGACCCGGTCCGCTTCATCGGCAATCATTCCAGCGGCCGCATGGGTTTTGCCATTGCCAAAGCCGCTGTGGCAGCCGGAGCGGAAGTCACTTTAGTCGCCGGTACGACGGATAACTTAAAGACGCCGGTCGGCCTGGCACGCCGTATCGATGTCGGCAGTACGAACGATATGAAAGCGGCTGTCGAATCGTATTATGACGACTGCGATTTAGTCATCAAAGCCGCAGCCGTTGCCGATTACCGTTCGGCCCATCCGGCTGAAAACAAGATTAAAAAGAACGACGATGTTCTGAATCTTGAAATGACTAAGAATCCCGATATCCTCTATGGACTAGGCCAAAAGAAGACCCATCAGGTCTTGGTCGGCTTTGCCGCTGAGACGACGAATGTCATCGAATACGGTACGAAGAAACTCGAGAAAAAGAACCTCGATATGCTCGTCGCCAACGATGTCAGCGCCGAAGGCGCCGGCTTCCGAGGGACGACTAATATTGCTACCTTGCTTTTCCCCGACGGATCTTCGGAGACCTTAGAAAAGATGACCAAAGACGAACTGGCATCCATCATCGTAGCCCGGGCGGCTGCGATTATCGACGCCAAATCTTCCAAAACAAAGGCATAACTGAGACCACCCTGTCAGGAGCCCGTAAGGGCCTGGCAGGGTGGTTTTTTGCAATTGGCGATTGTCGAGACTGTCCTTTGGGGGAAAAGGGGGCTGCTGTTTCAGGTATGGAAAATAGAAACAGCTCAGGTTATCCTGAGTCAATATGAAAAAATTACGTTCTTCACCTTTTGACTATCTTGTGCTATACTTAGATCATAAACGATATATGAGATAAATACTCAAAATTAAATGTAAATATAGTATTATGCGGAAAGGATGGGTACATATGACCATTGCAGCAGCCGATATTTTAAAAGCCTTTAACTTCAGACATGCCACTAAGAGTTTTGATGCCTCTAAAAAGGTATCCGACGCCGACTTCAACACCATTTTGGAAGCGGGCCGCTTATCGCCGAGCTCCTTTGGATTTGAACCGTGGAAGTTTTTAGTCATCGAACGACAGGACATTAAGGATAAATTATTTCCCATCGCCTGGGGAGCCCAGAACAGCTTGAAAGGGGCCAGCTACTTTGTAATCCTGCTGGCTCGCAAGAAAGTCGATACCTTATACAGTTCGCCGTATATCACCCACATCATGAGAGATATCCAGCACTTGCCGGAAGATGCGGAGCAGGGGAGAAAAGCCGCCTTTGAAGCCTTCCAGAAAGACGATTTCAACTTACTGGAAAGCGATCGGGCCATCTTTGACTGGGCCAGCAAACAGACCTACCTGGCACTGGCCAATATGCTGACGACGGCAGCCATGCTCGGCGTCGATTCCTGCCCCATTGAAGGCTTTCATCGAGAAAAAGTCGAAGCCATGCTGGCTGACGAAGGCCTGCTCGATCGGGAACACTTCGGCGTTTCGGTCATGGCCGGCTTCGGCTACCGTGCTGAAGAACCTCATGCGAAGACACGCCAGGCCATGGAAGACATCGTTACTTGGGTAAAATAGGGTAAGCTTCGGTTTAACTGAATAAAAAAACGGCAAGAACTCGCAGTATCTGTCTGCAGGTTCCTGCCGTTTTTTTATTTTTGGGCGTATTCTACGACGGCCTTGGCAAAGCCGTTTAAATTCGTCGTCTTAATGGGGAGATAGGGGCAGCCCATGTCGCGGGCAGCGGCCATAGCCCATTTGATGATATCCGTCTGGCCTTCGCTCAAGTTGAGGACTAAGAGGGTCGAGGCCCGCAGGATTCTTTCATCACCTGTATGCCCGCTGAGGGCGATAGCCGTCGGGAAGCGGTGCTTGATACGGCGCTGCCATTCGGAAGTTCCGCCGGCCAAGGCGATTTGGCGTCCTGCCAGGAAGCGGTCGAGGCTGTGCGTGTAGTCCTTTTGAGTCATAAAGGACGGCAGTTCGAGTCCCCGGTCGGCCGTCGGTTTCTTGGCTGGGGACGGTTTGACCGATTCGGTCGATTTTGTCGGGGCTGCCGATTCCGCTGCCGGTGTCGATTTTATGGATGCTGTCGAGGCTGCCGGCGTTGACGATGCGCTTGCTCGTTCGGACGATTTCGATGAGTCTGCCGATTTCACCGATTCGGTTGAGGATGCCGGTGTTGACGATGAGTGTACCGGTTCAGCCGATTTCGAGAGTGATGGCGATTTCACCGACGCTGCCGCTGTTGCTTGCGTGGACGAGGTTGCTGCCGGTTCCGTCGATTTCACGGACGCTGTCGGCGGCGTCGATACTTCCGGTTTTACAGGGGACGCCGGTTTTTCCGGCACTGCTGATTTTTCTGGTGTTGCTGCTCTTTCGGGCGTTGCCGCTTTTTCCGGTGCTGCAGCTGTCGGAGCTGCCGCGGGTTTTACCGCTTCGGCAGGGGCGGCGGCCTTTTTCGCTAATTCGGGATTTTCCTGATATTTACGGAGGGTCTGGCGCAGGGTCAACAGTTCCGATACTTGGCTGGCGGCCTTTTCTTTGATTCGCTCCGTATATTCTTCTTGTTGACGGAGGGTGGCTTCGTACCGCTGGAAGTCCTGTTCGCGGCCGTTTCGTTCTTCATCCAGTTCCTGGCGCAGCCGTTCCAGTTCGGACAGGACGGTCTTGCGGTTCTGCGCTTCCAGGCGCAGGCGAAGGAGTTCTTCCCGGTCGGCTTCCATCTGTGCTTTTTCTTGGCGCAGCTGAAGGAGTTCTTCCCGTTCTTCGCCGGCAATCATGGCCGGTGTTTTATTGGCCTCGGCTTCGCTGTCATCGATCCAGGGGCCGTCGTAGATGGACATCAAGTAGATGCCGAGCGCCTGGGCTGCCATGTGTTTGGCCTGCTGGATGTCTTCGAAGACGTCGCTCAGTCCCAGGAGTTCATCGCCGGTCTTTAACATCAGGAGGTCAATCATGCCCATGTAGGAATCATTGCCCGTCGTCTGCGCCGTTCCGTAGCGTTCAAAGCGGATCGTGCCGGCATAGATTTCGGTCGTATCCTTCTTGGCGGCATAATAGGTGTTGATGAGCAGCCGGTCCGGCGTCCGCTCGTAAATGCGGAAGATCAAGGCTTCTTCCCGGTCGGTGTCATTGTAGCGGATGAAAGCCAGGCTTTCCCGCTGCAGCAAGGTCGTTACCAGTCCTTGGGTACGGTACCATTTATCCCAAATTTCTACGCGTTTGGCCAAACGCAGGTCTGCCGTCTTGCAGTGGGTGGCAAAGTCAAAATAAGGGTCGTTGAAAAATATATCTCTTGGCCGCAATTTGGTCATCTCAATCATCCTTTCTTTCTATCTATTCATTATAACGTTTTCTGCAGCGGATGTAAAAAACATTCTGAGAGGAAGCCTGAAGATGTACTGCCATTCTTAAAACTTAGTCGTCAAGAGAGAACTCATGTTTGCTATACCAAAAAAGAACTTGCAAAATAGAGTGGTTTGAATTATAATGAACCAGTAAATTAAATAAAGAACCATCAAGAGACGACGGAGGGACTGGCCCTATGATGTCGCAGCAACCTTCTATTATGAAAGGTGCTAATTCCAGCAGTCTTATACTGGCAGATGGGGATTGGAAGCCCCTCTCATGACAGTCATGAATGAGGGGAATTTTTTTTAAGGAGGAAAACTCATGGTGAAAAATCGTGAATTCTTTACATCTGAATCCGTAACCGAAGGGCATCCGGATAAAATGGCTGACCAAATTTCTGACAGCATTTTGGATGCCATTCTTGAAAAAGATAAAAATGCCCGCGTTGCTTGTGAAACCTTAGTGACCACCGGGATGGTCCATGTCGTCGGTGAAATTTCGACGACGTGCTACGTCGATATCCCGCATATCGTTCGTGAAACGATTCGTTCCATCGGCTATACTCGTGCGAAATACGGTTTTGACTGCGATACCTGCGGCGTCTTGGTCTCCCTCGATGAACAGTCTCCGGATATCGCCATGGGCGTCGACGATGCCCTTGAAAAGAAGGCCGGCAATTCGGATCAATTCGATACGATCGGCGCCGGTGACCAGGGCATGATGTTCGGCTATGCAACGAACGAAACGGATGATTACATGCCTTTGCCGGTTTCCCTGGCACATCGTTTGGCACGCCGCTTAGCCAGTGTTCGTAAAGACGGCACCCTTGCTTATCTTCGTCCGGACGGCAAGACCCAGGTCACCGTCGAATACGAAGACGGCAAACCGGTCCGCATCGACACCATCGTCATTTCCGCTCAGCACAGTCCGGAAATCACGCGTGAACAGATTGAAAAGGACCTCCTCGAATTCGTTATCAAACCGGAACTCCCTCAGGGCTTGTTCGATGATAAGACCAAACTCTTCATCAACCCCACGGGCCGTTTCGTCATCGGCGGTCCTCAGGGCGACTCCGGTCTTACAGGCCGCAAGATCATCGTCGATACCTATGGCGGCATGGCTCGTCACGGCGGCGGTGCTTTCTCCGGGAAGGATCCTACAAAGGTTGACCGTTCGGCCGCTTATGCAGCTCGATACGTTGCCAAGAACGTCGTCGCTGCCGGCCTTGCTGACAAATGCGAAATCCAGTTGGCCTATGCTATCGGCGTCGCTCGTCCCGTTTCGATTCACGTCGAAACCTTCGGTACGGGCAAGGTGGACAATGATAAAATTGTCGAACTCATTGAAAAGAATTTTGACCTCCGTCCGGCTGGCATCATCGCCATGCTCGACTTACAGCGGCCGATTTACAAACAGACTGCTGCTTATGGCCACTTTGGTCGCAACGACCTCAACCTGCCTTGGGAACAGACCGATAAAGCGGAAACGCTTCGCAAGGAAGCCGGCTTATAATTAATACGCAGAGACTGTCGCAGCTACGGCAGTCTCTTTCTGTTTTTGGGCGTATGCCCTCGGGCAGCAGTGATTTTTTAGCTGCGGCCCTTAGGAGGTATGTCCGTGATTGCTGAAATCATCATCAATACGACGGCCAAGCGTTTGCAGCAGACTTTTTCTTATATCGTGCCGGAACACTTAGCCGTTCGCGTCGGCAGCCGCGTCGTCGTACCCTTTGGCTTTCGCCGGGAAGAGGGCATCGTCGTCGCCCTCCACGAAGAACTGGAAGAGCCGTCTGATTTTACCTTAAAGCCCATTGAGAGCCTGTTGTCGACGCAGACGGGATTCCAGGAAGAAATGATCGAAACGGCCCTTTGGATTCGCGACTATTACGTCTGCAACCTTTCCGATGCCCTGCGGCTGTTCATGATCGATAAGCGCGGCCTCGTTCGTCGCGAGCGCGTATCCTTGGGGCCCGTATCTTCGACAACGGCCGAAGGCCGAACGGTTCAGCTCTATGTTGCTGATAAGGGCAGCGTGGAAAAGGGGGCCCTCGGCCGTAAATTCGGCAGCGACCTTGTTTCACAGCTCTTAGCAGAAAAAGGCCTTTGCAGTGAAAGTATTTTAAAGAATAAGATTGCCGATAAAATGGAGGACTGGCTGTCCTTTGTAACAGATGACCTTGACGATGTTCTCCGCAGCCGGCCTAAACAGCAGGCCTTGCTGTCCGAGCTGAAAGAAAAGGGGACGGCGCCGGCAGCTTACTTTCAGTCCCGCGGCTATACCCGCGACCTCATGCGCCGCCTCTGTGCGACCGGTCTTGCCCGGTGGGAACAGCATCCGGCAGGGACGACGAATATCCTGCCGTCTATGGAACCCGATGAGGCCTTGCCGTTGACGGCGGAACAAGAAGAAGCTCTTTCCCTTATCGAAAGGGATGAAGGCGGAAAGACTTACGTCCTCCACGGCGTTACCGGCAGCGGCAAGACTGAAATTTATATGCAGCTCGCTGAGAAAGTTCTGAAGCGGGGACAGCAGGTCATCGTCTTAGTCCCGGAAATCGCCTTGACCGGCCAAATCGTGCGCCGCTTTTTGCGCCGCTTCGGCGACGATGTCGTCGTCATGCACAGCCAGCTGTCCCAAGGGGAAAAGCGAAATAACTGGCTGCGCATGCAGAACGGGACCAGTCACATCTGTATCGGCGCCAGATCGGCCGTCTTTTCGGCAGCCCGGTCCATCGGCCTGTTCATCGTTGATGAAGCTCACGACAGCTCGTATAAGCAGGATGAGGCACCGCGCTACCATGCCGTTGCCGTAGCACGGAAGCGGGCGGCTTATTACGGCTGTCCGGTCATCCTCGGCAGTGCGACGCCGGCTTTAGGTGATTATTATAAGGCCCTGGAAGGGGATTACGTCTTAGTCGAACTGAAAGAACGTGTCGGCCGGCGCCCTTTACCGGAAGTGACCGTCGTCGATATGCGGGAGGAACTGGCCCGCGGGAATTACCGCGTCGTTTCCGACGCCTTGTACAACCTTTTGAATGAAACGCTGGCAGCGCGGCAGCAGGCAATCATCCTTCTCAATCGGCGGGGCTACTCGACCTTCGTCATGTGCCGCAAATGCGGTTACGTCGTCAAGTGTGATACCTGTGACGTAGCCATGGTATATCACCGCCAGTCGTCTCATTTGAAGTGTCATTACTGTGACGCTGAAAAGCCTGTGCCGACGGTTTGTCCGTCCTGCGGCAGCAAATACATTAAATTTTTTGGCAGCGGTACGGAAAAGGTGGAGCAGCAGCTGCACGAACTCTTTCCGACGGCCCGCATCGTCCGCCTCGACCAGGATACGACGAGTCGAAAACACAGCGGTGACCGCATCATTGAAGCCTTCCGCCGCCATGAATACGATATCTTACTAGGGACGCAGATGGTCGCCAAAGGCCATGACTTCCCCGGCGTCAGTGCTGTCGGCATCTTGTCGGCCGACAGCCTGCTCAACCTGCCGGCCTATTGGGCCGGGGAGCGGACTTTCCAGCTGCTCACTCAGGCGGCCGGCAGGGCCGGCCGAGGCGAGGTTCCGGGCCGCGTCGTCATGCAGACCTATGCGCCGGACCACTACGTCATTCAATGTGCGTCTCGTCAGGCCTATCGGGAGTTTTACGATCAGGAAATTCAGTTCCGAAAAGAATTGGCCTATCCTCCTTTTCAGGAAATGACCAAGATCTTGATCAATGATGTCGACGAAAGGGAAGTCTGGCGAAAGGCCAATGACATCTCTGCCGCCCTTGAAAGCTGGAATAAGGAACACGGATCTTCGGTCATCGTCATCGGTCCTTATGAAGACGTCATCAAAAAGATACGCAATAAGTACCGGCTGGTCATATCGCTGACGGCAGCCGACCTGGGACCGATAAAGAAGGCGATGCGTGACCTTCCGGCCTGCTGGCAGACGGGCGTCGTCATCGACGTCGACCCGTCTATGTAGGACTCGGCTGATTTGTTTTCTAAATACTTTTGAGCTAAAAGCCTGTGTGTTGTCACACAGGCTTCGCTTTTTTGAAACGATAAAGGAATAATTCTGAATAAGAAATTTTATCGGTAAGACTTGAATGAATCTGATATAATAGATATGTAAGGAGTTTTGCCTCGTGTATGGCGATGGCTGATTTACATTCTTACAGTAGCGTTTTGACTGTTTTTCCGCTATAATAAGACGGATAAGCGTTTTACTATAACAATGAGGTGAAAGATATATGGCATTACTCAAAATCATAAAAGCCGGGGATCCCGTCTTGAAAGCGACGGCAAAACCGGTTGCAAAAGTAAATAAACATATAAAGAAAATTCTCGACGACATGGCAGAAACGATGTATGCTGCTGAAGGGGTTGGCCTTGCCGCTCCCCAGGTCAATGAATCGCTGCAGCTCATCGTCCTCGATGACGGCAACGGCCTGATTGAACTCATCAATCCGGAAATCTTGGAAATGTCGGAAGAAACGAACATCGATACGGAAGGCTGCCTGAGCGTTCCCGGTTATTACGGCAAGGTGCAGCGGGCTTCTAAAATCAAGGTCCGCTCCCTGAATCGACACGGCAAAACGGTTATTTATGAACCGGAAGGCTTCTTAGCCCGCATTTTCCAGCATGAAATGGACCATCTCTACGGCCATTTATTTATTGAAAAAGCGACGGATTTACAGAAAGTAGGGGAATAATGGAACGCTTACGCATCGTATTCATGGGAACACCTGATTTTTCCGTTCCGGCTTTAGCTCAGCTGGCCCAATCGCAGCACGACGTGGTCGCCGTCTATTCTCAGCCCGATAAGCAGCGGGGCCGCGGGAAGAAGGTGACCTTTTCGCCGGTAAAGGAAAAAGCCGTCGAACTTGGGATTCCCGTGTTCCAACCTGATTCCATGCGGGATGAAGCGGTCATTGCCGAACTGGCCGGGCTTTCTCCGGACGTCATCATCGTCATCGCCTACGGTAAAATTCTGCCCAAAGCTGTTCTCGATATCCCGAAATACGGCTGTCTCAACGTTCACGGTTCGCTCCTGCCGAAGTACCGCGGCGCCGCGCCTATTCAGTATGCTGTCAAGGAAGGCGAGGCTGAAAGCGGCGTTACCGTCATGCTCCTCGACGAAGGCATGGATACGGGGAAGATGCTGAAAAAAGCCGTCATTCCCTTAGACGCCAAGGAAACGACAGGTACCTTGTTCGATAAACTGGCCTCTCTCGGTGCTTCGACTTTGATGACGGTCGTCGACGACCTTGAAAAGTATGAACAAAATGCCGTAGCCCAGGACGAAAGTCAGGCCACGTATACGGCTAAGATTACGAAAGAAGAAGCAGCCCTCGATTGGAATGCTGACGCCGTCGTCCTGGAACGACTGATTCGGACCTTAGATCCCCATCCCGGCGCCTATACGGTGTGCCGCGACGGCAAGCGCCTGAAAATCTGGTCAGCCGACGTCGTCGAAGGGACAAAAGCCGCTCCGGGAACGGTCACTGCCGTAACCAAGAAGTCCTTTACGGTGCAGACCGGAAAGGGCGCTCTTCGCATTACGGAAGTCCAGCCGGAAAGCCGTAAACGCCTGACGACGGCTCAGTATCTGCAAGGCGTGGAACTGATCGTCGGCGAAACGTTATAGCCGCTGCACCCTAAAGCGGGGCATCTTTGCCAGACGGCAGACGTCCTGTTTCTTATGTAGGAGGAATCCATGAATGTACGTGAAATTGCCTTTCAAAGCCTGCTGACCATTTGCAGGGATGAAGGGTATAGTAATATCGTCGTCTCTAAGGCGATACAGGCCCATAAATTTTCTGACCGGGACCGACGGTTTTACACCGAACTGGTTTATGGGACACTGCGCTGCCTCAATTATTTGGACTGGATTATTTCCCAGCTCAGTACGCGCAAATTAAATAAGCTCGACCCGGTCTGCCTGGCCATCGTCCGCCTGGGGCTCTATCAGATCTTCGGAATGGATAAGGTGCCGGAATCGGCGGCTTGTAACGAGTCGGTCAAGATGGCAACCAAGTTTGGCAATAAAGGCATGGCAAAATTCGTCAACGCCATGCTGCGAAACAGTATCCGCAACCGCAATTCCTTCGTCATTCCCGACAAGGAGACGGATTTAGAAACCTACTTGGCCCTGACCTATCATCAGCAGGATTGGCTTATCCGCCGCTGGCTCGAAGATTACGGCCCTGATGAAACGGAAAAGCTCTGTCAGTATTTCGATACCATTCCGCCGTTGTGCCTGCGGGTCAATACGACCGTGACCGGTCGGGATGAGCTCTTGGATGAACTCGTAAAAGCGGGGATTCAGGCTCGTCCGACGCCGGTTTCGCCGGACGGCATCTATATCGACGGCCACTTGGGAATTCACGAATTGGAATGCCTAAAGGACGGGCGGGCCATCATTCAAGATGAGCCGTCTCAGCTCGTGGCCCATATCGTCGACCCTCAGCCTCACGAACTGGTCCTCGACGTCTGTGCGGCACCGGGCGGCAAGACGACCCATTTGGCAGCCCTCGGCGGTCCGTCGTGCATCGTCTATGGCGGCGACATCCATGAACATAAGTTGAAGTTGATCGATTATAATGCCCAAAAGCTGGGCCTGAAAAATGTTCGCACCCTCTTGCAGAATGCCTGCACCATCGGCCAGAAGTACGGCGGTCGGGCAGACCGCGTCTTGATCGATGCGCCTTGTTCCGGTCTCGGCGTCCTGCGCCACAAAATCGATCTTCGCTGGCGTAAGCAGCTGAGCGATCTTCGCACCTTGCCGGCCCTGCAGCGGAGCATCTTGGACAGTGCGTCTCAGTGCGTGCGCCCCGGCGGCGTCTTGGTGTACAGTACGTGTACGTTGAATGACGACGAAAACAGCCGAATCGTTATGGAGTTTTTGCAGAAGCATCCGGAGTTTCATGTTGAAAATGCTGCTGAAAAACTGGCTGTCCCCGGCCATGAAGGCCCCTTTATCCAGCTTTTGCCTCAGCGTGATGGCATGGACGGGTTCTTCATTGCCCGTATGAAGAAGGAGTCTTGATATGATGAATCTATTCGATATGACAAAAAAAGACCTACAGGACTTCCTCGTCGCCCAGGGAATGAAAAAATTCCGGGCCGATCAGATTTTCCATTACCTCTATAAGCAATCGATTTTTTCCTGGGATGACATGGTGCTCCTGCCGCAAAAAGACAGGGACCTCTTAAAAGAAGTCCTGCCGATTTATGTGCCCGACATCGTATCCCGCCTCGATGCGCCGGACGGTCGGACTGTTAAATTGCTGCTGCGCCTTAAAGACGGACAGACCGTTGAAACGGTTCTCATGATGCACGATTACGGAAATTCGATCTGCGTTTCGTCGCAGGTAGGCTGTGCCGTTAACTGCGCCTTCTGTGCCTCGGCAAAAAACGGCTTCGTCCGCAATCTGTCGGCCGGTGAGATGGTGGCTCAATTGTTGGCTTTCCGCCAGCATGTGACGCCGGACCTCCATTCCATCGTCATCATGGGTACCGGCGAGCCCTTGCTCAACTACGATAATGTCATCCGTTTCATGCAGCTCATCCACGAAAAGGATACCTTCTACTTAGGGTATCGCAATATGACCTTGTCGACGTCGGGCATCGTGCCTAAGATGTACCAACTGGCCAAAGAGGGGATGCCCATCACCCTGGCCGTATCCCTTCATGCACCGAATGATGCTTTGCGGCGGCGGATCATGCCGATTACCGACAAGTATCCTCTCGAGGCCGTCTTGACGGCGGCTCAGCATTATTTTGAAGAGACAGGCCGGAAGGTTACTTATGAATATATTCTCATCAAGAATCTGACCTGTACCAATGCCTGTGCCAAAGAGCTGTCCCGCCTTTTCAGCGGAAAAAACATCCTGATCAATGCCATTCCCATCAATGACAACTACGACGTCGGCCTCTATCGGCCTGATGACAAATCCATCAGTGAATTCGTTACCTATTTGCAGCGCCACGGCGTGCCGGTTACGCTGCGCCGGGAAATGGGCAGCAAGATTCAGGCGGCTTGCGGCCAGCTTCGTATAAAACGCGAAAACATTTGACAGGTGACAGGGAATATGATATGAATTAATGTGTACCTATAACGAAACACCGTGAGAGGACGTGAGAATTTGGGCACATACGGTGAATCCAAAATCGGCCTGGTTCGGAAAGTAAATGAAGATTCTTTTTATATCAGCCATGAGCGAAATGTGCTGGCCGTAGCTGACGGAATGGGCGGCTACGTCGGCGGTGAAATCGCCAGTAAGACGGCGGTAGAAGCCATTGCCTATTATTTTAAGAACTTTAATTATGCGGCACCGGTGCAGCTGGAAAAGGCGATTCAATACGCCAATTCCAGTATCATCAGCAAGACCTTGATCGACCCATCTCTCAAGGGGATGGGAACGACCGTTTCCATGGTGACCCTGGCCCGGCATATGGCCTTTTGGGGCCACGTCGGGGACAGCCGCATTTACTTGTACCGGGAGGGAGTCTTTTCACAGATTTCTGTCGATCATACGATTGTCCAGGTTTTACTTGATAAAGGTAAGATTACAGAAGAAGAAGCGCTGACTCATCCTCAGCGCCATGTACTGACCAGAGCCGTCGGTGTCGATTCTAATCTCATCGTCGATACCGGAGCCTTTGAAGTACAGCCGAATGACCGTATTCTGATTTGTTCCGACGGCTTGACGTCCTTCATTGAGAAGCAGGAACTTTGTGATGCCATCGGCGACTACGGCCGGACAGAGCGAGAGATTATCAACGATCTCTTTGACCTCGTCTATCAAAACGGGGCCAAGGACAATGTCACGGCAATTTTAACAACCATATAATCGGGAACGACTATGAAAGTGGTGGAATAGTTAAAAATGATTGGTCATATCTTAGACAATAGATACAAGATATTGGAAAAAGTAGGCACAGGCGGCATGGCCAGCGTATACAAGGCTCAGGATATCCTCCTGGACCGTATCGTTGCGGTCAAAGTACTTCATGCGAAATACGGAGACGACCATGACTTCGTCGTCCGGTTCCGGCAGGAAGCCCAGGCGGCTGCTAAGTTGTCTCATCCCAATATCGTCAATATATACGACGTCGGCTACGACGAAAACGTCCATTACATCGTCATGGAATTCGTCCGCGGCGAGACGCTGAAAGAGTATATCGAAAAGCACGGCCATTTGCCGATCAATACGTCGATACAGATTACCTTTAATATCGGCGAGGCCCTGGAAAACGCACATGCCAACGGCATCGTCCACTGCGATATTAAGCCCCATAACATTTTAGTTACCGAAACGGGGCGTATTAAGGTCGCAGATTTTGGCATTGCCAGAGCCGTCAATTCCGTAGAAAACAGCGACCGTACCGTCCTCGGTTCGGTTCATTATTTTTCGCCGGAACAGGCCAGCGGCGGCCATATTGACGAGCGGACGGATATCTATTCCCTCGGCGTCGTCATGTATGAAATGATGACCGGTATCGTGCCTTTTGAAGGCGATACGGCTATCAGCATCGCCTTGAAGCACGTTCAGGACGATATTCCCCTGCCGACGAAATACAATCGCCGTATTCCGCGGCTGGTCGAACAGGTCATCTTAAAGGCCATGTCCAAGAATCCCGACGATCGATTCCAGTCCATCGGCGAGATGATGTCTGAACTGCGCCTGTCCCAGGGCTTCATCAATACCAACGGTGCCCGTCCCATTATCAGTAAGGGGACGTATAACTTTGGGACCCAGAAAATCCAGCCTATCAAGGAAAAAGAGCTGCCTGAAGAAGCCCCGAAAAAGAAGAATATTTTTGCCCGCTTCATGGATTCTATCAGTAACCATTCCCAAAAGACGATTATCATCGGCATGCTCGGTGTCTTTCTCGTCGCCTTCGTTTGGGCCTTCTTTTCCTTTGGCAATTTCTGGAGTACCGAAGATATTACCGTTCCGAACGTAACGGGGAAACAAGTGGAAATTGCCCGGAAAATCCTGAAGGACAAGAAGCTTGACGTCTCGGTCAAAGAGGTAGAAAGCGAGGAAGTGCCTGTCGGCGAGGTCGTCGCCCAGACGCCGTCAGGAGGGGCTGTCGTCAAGGCTAATCGGACCATCTACCTGACCGTCAGCAAGGGCAATAAAGGAGAGCAGGTCTTAATGCCTGATCTGAGGAGCCTTACCCTGGAAGAGGCTGAAAGTAAATTGAAGGAAATCGGCTTGTCTGTCGGCAAGGTAACCTATAAAGAGAGTGCCCAGTATGCCGACGGGACGATTATCAGTCAGAGCCCGGCGTCACCGAAGAAGGTCGATAAGGGTACCAAGGTTAACCTCGTCGTCTGCCGTAAGAGCGATGCTGAAAAAGCAGCTGAAGCCGCTAAAAATGAGGCGCCCAATACGAGCGGCATGACCTTGGAAGAAGCCGAAAAAGCACTCGAAAGTGCAGGCTATTCTGTCGGCTCCGTCGCCAACCTCGACGCTTCGAAAGACAGCTCGCAGGCCGTCGTTACGGCCCAGGCTGCAGGGGACGGCAAGGTCGTCAACCTGACCGTCGAATATCCCGGCAGCCAGCGTTCGCAGTCAGGCGGCTCGGACGGCAGTGCCAACAACCAGGAACCGGCCGGCACGCCGCACTACGGGACAGTCAATATCAGTGTTCCTGCCGGCGCTTCCAACCAGCACGTCCAAATTATCGTATCGGACGATAACGGCTCGCGCGTCGTCTACGACCGCAACCAATCCGGCGGCGATAATATTTCAAAGAGCGTCAGCGGGACCGGTAAGACCCGGGTCAAAGTCTACATCAATAATTCCCTTGTACAGGATCAGTATATTTAAGGAGGAACATGACAAAAGGACGCGTCATCAAGAATTATAATGGCTATTATTACGTCGATGTCGGCAGGGATAACCTCGTCGAATGCCGACGTCGGGGCAAACTGCTCAAGGCCAAGATCTTAGTCGGCGACGAATTGGAAATTACGGAACTGGAAAACGACAAGGGCGTCATCGAAGCCCAGCTGCCCCGGCGGAATCAAATCCGCCGGCCGGCTGTGGCCAATATCGATCAACTGCTGATCATCATGGCAGCCCAGTCACCAGATCCGAACCGCTTTCTCATCGATAAGATGCTCATGACCTGTGAATACAGCGGCATCCGGCCGCTGCTCTGCTTCAATAAGTGCGATCTCGACCGAAAACTTGCTGAAAGCTATCAGGCTTTTTATGAGCGCTGCGGTTACGACGTCTGCCTCGTGTCGGCCCGTACTGGAGAAGGCCTCGACATGCTCTATGAGCGGCTGCCGCAGAGGGTGACGGCCTTTGCCGGCCCGTCCGGCGTCGGTAAATCGAGCCTTTTGTCCCAGCTTTTGGGACGGACGGACTTATCCATCGGTGCCGTCAGTGAGAAGATAAAACGGGGCCGCCATACGACGCGCCATTCAGAAATCATGCGTCTCGACAATAGTACCTACGTCGTCGATACGCCGGGGTTCAGTTCCCTTGATTTCGAACACCTTGATGCCCGGGAAGTCCTGCCTTTATTCCCCGATATGGAGCCATACAGCGCAGGCTGCAAGTTCTCGTCGTGCCTCCACCTGTCCGAACCGGAATGCGCCGTAAAACAGGCTGTTGCCGACGGTCAGATCCAACAAGAACGGTATGAAACGTACTGTAAAATAATGACATCTATTGCAGAAAGGAAACGATAGTCATGGTAACTATTTGTCCATCCATATTATCTGCTGATTTTTCGCGGTTAGCAGACGAAATTAAAGACGTTGAAAGCAAGGGTGCCGGCTGTCTCCACATCGATATGATGGACGGCCATTTTGTACCTAACCTAACCTTCGGCGTTCCCGTCATCAAATCCCTGCGCCCGGTTACCAAACTGCCTTTTGACGCTCATTTGATGGTGACCAATCCCGAAGCGTATATCGACGGCTTGGCCGATGCCGGCGTCCAGTATGTGACGGTTCATCAGGAAGCCTGCGTCCACTTGGACCGGGTTCTGCAGCAGATTCATGAAGCTGGGATGAAGGCCGGTGTGGCCCTCAATCCGGCGACGCCCGTATCGACCTTGTCTTGTGTTGCCGGACAATTAGATCTCATCCTCATCATGAGCGTCAATCCGGGATTTGGCGGTCAGAAGTTTATTCCTTACAGTCTCGAAAAAATTCGTCAGGCTAAGGAACTCCTTCAGAATGCAGGAAATACCGAAGCTGTCATCGAAGTCGACGGCGGCGTAAACGATAAGACCGTTCAGATGGTCAAGGACGCCGGCGCTACCTTCCTCGTTGCCGGCAGTGCTGTATTCGGCGCGGCCGATCGAAAAGCTGCCATTGAGTCCTTACGATAAGGACTTGTATTTCTCCTTTTCATGTGCTAAAATCGTACATGAAAAGAAGAATAGAAATAGTCTTTGAGGCAAGGTGAGAAAGCGGAGCTTTCAATTCCTGACCGGCGGTGACAGTCCGCTAACCCGCAAGGGTTGAACCGATGAAATTTCGGTACCGACAGTACAGTCTGGATGGGAAAAGACGACAGTGTCTTTTTTTGTTGTGCTCAAAGGGCTATGGAGATTTTTCATCCATAGCCTTTTTTCGTTTTCCCGCCTGCAAATCCAAGAAGAAGGGAAGGAATATATTGGAACCGGCAGAGTATATGAGAAAAGCCCTGGAACTGGCTAAATCAGCTCTGGGTTATACGACACCAAATCCGGCCGTCGGCTGCGTCATCGTAAAAGACGGCGAAATCGTCGGCACCGGCTATCACCATAAGGCCGGCACACCCCATGCTGAAGTGTGGGCCCTGCGCGAAGCCGGCGAAAAAGCCAAAGGGGCGACGGTTTATGTGACCCTTGAACCTTGCGCCCACTATGGCCGCACTCCTCCGTGCGCGCGGACGCTGGCCGAAAAGGGTGTCGGCAAGGTCGTCATGGCCATGCTCGATCCCAATCCCCGCGTCTCCGGCAAGGGAGCGGCCATCCTGCGCAAGGCCGGCATCGCTGTCGAAGTGGGCCTGCTGTCGAAAGAAGCGGCCCAGCTCAACGAAGTCTTTATCAAGAACATGATGGTCCAAAAGCCATTCATTGCTGTTAAGCTGGCTCAAAGTCTCGACGGCCGCACGGCATCGCGGACGGGCCATTCGAAATGGATTACCAACGAATGGGCTCGAAACTACGGCCACTACCTGCGCTCCATTTACGACGGCATTTTAGTCGGCATCAATACGGTCCTGGCGGACAATCCGCTGTTAACCTGCCGTATTGAACGGGAAGGACAGGCGGCACCGCACCAGCCGGTGCGCATCGTCCTCGATGCCAAAGGGCGGACGCCGCTGAAGTCGCTGGTCGTAACCGATAAGACGACGCCGACTATCGTCATGACGACGTCGGCCTGCCCCGTTGAAAAGATGAAGGCTTTGAAAAATGCCGGCGTTCGGGTCATTCTGGCGCCTTTACTTCAGGACAATCAGTCCATCAACCTTCCGGAAGCTTTGAAACGCCTCCATGAAGAAGGGCTGACCAGTATTCTCGTCGAAGGGGGCAGCACCGTTCAGGGCAGCTTCTTTGACGCCCGTCTCGTCGACAAGGTCTACGCCTTTATGGGCGATAAGATCATCGGCGGCGTCGGAGCCCTGCCGTCGGTCGGCGGCTATGGCGTCGACGAACTCGACGAGTGCCTGCCGCTTATCTACGATTCCGTAGAGCTCCATGAAAATAATGTATTACTAACGGCATATAATGCCAATAGGGAGGGTGCCTATGTTCACTGGCATCATTGAAGAATTGGGTTCGATTGCCCATATGGACCGCCGGCCGGACTCGATTCGCCTTACTATCGCGGCCCATAAAGTGTTAGAAGGGACGCAGCTTGGCGACAGCATTGCCGTCAACGGCGTCTGCCTGACCGTAACCGATCTGACTGACTCGACTTTTTCGGCCGACGTCATGCATGAAACGATGCGCCGTTCGTCGTTCAGCACCATTAAGAGCGGTTCTAAGGTTAACTTGGAACGGGCCATGCAGGTCGGAGGACGACTTGGCGGCCACATCGTCAGCGGTCACATCGACGGTGTCGGGCATGTCGCCCGCATTGCCAATGACGGTATTGCCCGGGTCATCACCATTTCCATTCCTAAGGATATGGAAATCTTCATCGTCGAAAAAGGATCCATCACCATCGACGGGATCAGCTTGACCGTCGTTTCCGTCGGCAACAGTCAGTTCTCTGTTTCCATCATTCCCCATACGATGGCCAATACGACCCTTATGGACAAACATCCGGGAGCCATCGTCAATTTAGAAACGGATGTTATCGGGAAATACGTCCATCGCTTCACAGTAGGTTCGCCGCAGACCTCATCAGGTCTGACCTTGGACAAACTGCTGGAAAATGGATTTTAACTTCAATCATAATTTAGAATAGGAGTGTTTTTATAATGGCACACATTAAAGAAGGTCAATTAATCGGTTCTGGTGCGAAGTTTGGTATTGTCGTCGCACGTTTCAATGAATTTATTTGCAGCAAACTGCTCGGCGGTGCCTACGATGCCCTCCACCGTCACGGCGTCAACGATGATGATATTACGACGGCTTGGGTTCCGGGAGCTTTTGAAATCCCTTTAATCGCTCAGAAAATGGCAGAATCGGGTAAATACGATGCCGTCATTTGCCTCGGTGCCGTCATCCGCGGTGCCACCAGCCACTACGACCTCGTCTGCGGCGAATCGGCTAAAGGCATTGCTCAGGCATCGCTGAAGACCGGCGTGCCCATCATGTTCGGCATCATTACGACGGAAAATATCGAACAGGCCATCGAACGGGCCGGCACAAAAGCCGGGAACAAAGGCTTCGACGTTGCCACCGGCGCCATCGAAATGGTCAACCTCATCAAACAGTTATAAAAAGCCGGGGCCATCCCGGATTGGAAAGGCTGTCCCGCCACTCGGCAGGGCAGTCTTTTGCTGTTTGGCAGCTATAGTGTGTTTCATGGCATCTGAAATGAGAATGAGTGAGTCTTTTATGGGATGCCTTAAAGCCGTTATTCATGAAAAGGGGGCAGATGCCTATGTACAGCCGGCTCTTTTCTGTACTTTACAAGCTGGATGTGATACAATGTTACAAGCTTAAGTATACCGAGGAAAGACCTTATCTTAAAGAAAAGAGGACCGGCTCGTGAGCTCATTAGCAATTTTGATTTTGACGAAGAACGAAGAAGACAACATTGTCGACGTTGTTGAGAATGCAAAAAAATGTACTGATGACGTTATTATCATCGATTCAGGAAGTACGGATAAGACGGTGGACCTGGCCAAAGCGCAGGGAGCAACCGTCTGTTTTCGCGCCTGGACCGATGATTTTTCAGCTCAGCGCAACTTTGCTCTTGAGCAGACCGATGCCGACTGGGTCCTCTATCTCGATGCCGATGAACGCCTGAATGACGAATTGGTTGCTGATATTCGACGCATTGTTGTTGAGGGACAATTGGATACACAGTATGTCATTACGCGCAAGTCTGTTGCTTTTGGTGTTACTTTTAATCACGGTGTCCTGAATCCGGATCATGTGCGGCGTATGTTTCCAAGAAAGACCGTCAAATGGGTTAATAAAGTTCATGAACATCCAGAATGTGACTTGCCTGATAAACTTTTGAATGGTTTTATTGAACACCACACCTATCGTGACTGGCACGAATGGGAAGAAAAACTCTGCTTATACACTTCTATTTGGGCTGAAGATGCCTATAAACGAGGAAAGCGAACTTCTATGGCAGGTATTCTCATGCACAGTATGGGGGGGTTCTTTAAAATGTTTATTGTCCGCAAGGGTTTTTTAGATGGGGGCATAGGCGCTTACTTGTGTTGCACCCATTTCTTCTATACAATGTTGAAGTATCTGAAATTACATGAGTTACAGCGATTGGAAAAGCATAATAGATGATGTTGTGCTTTACTATGGATGGCTTTCTTGCTGATGATGTGGTCTTATATTTTAATTGAAAAATCTGGAGGTTCCGTATCAATAGACTTTATGTATTTTTCCGAAATAAGAGAGAGGAGTTCTTTACGCTATGCGTATTGCTATTTTGGAATCCATTGTCATGCCGGCAGGACATGAGGTGGAATTCGATCGAATCCTTGTCGAAGAATTGAAGAAACAAGGACATGAACCGGTGTTTTTCGTACCGGAGAATTTTCCTTTTAAGATTGACTATCATTGCGATGTTGATTATCTAGATGGGGGAGCGGCAATTTCATATGCCGGCGTTAGCCGATTGAAACGTCTGTGGCTATCTATGCAACGGGAAAAACGTCGTATTGCCTGGTTGAATAGCGCCTGCAAAAAGGGGCTAGATGGTAAATGCGATGCAATTATCGTACCTACAAATAGTTGGCGTGTCATGCGGTCTATCCGTCACAGTATCTTGAAGAAGAGTAAAGTGCCATTCTTATTTATGTTTCATGGAATCATGCCTAAAGATCGGAATCGTTTTTGTGAGGGAGTCAAAAGATTAAGAGATTATCAAAATGTTTATTTGGGTGCTTTAGGATTACAGACGGAGTTCCCTGAATTAGAAGATTGCCCTAATTTTTATACGATTATGGCACCGGTGTACGTTCCTTTTGATTTATCAGTAACACCGGAGTTTCATGTTCATCATCCATTGCGCCTTGGTTTTTTTGGCCAGTATCGTAAGGAAAAAAATCTGGATTTCTTTCTTCAAGCTTTCGTCAAAGCAAAATTTACCCATCCGGTTACTCTGACTGTACAGGGAGCGACAGCAACTCAAGTAGATAGTGATGATTTCGAACGCCTGCAAAATGAATATGCGACTTATGATAATCTTCGTTTTCTGCATAAAAACCTCTTAGGCATAGAATGGCAGAAAGAAATCATGGACATTGATGTCCTGCTCCTTCCTTACGGGGCGAAACGATATCGTTATCAACCAAGTGCGATGCTCTTTACTGCAATTGGTTATTATAAACCTGTTTTACAGTCTCCTGAAATGAATCCAGAAGTTTTGCAGAACTTTGATATTGGAGTAGCTGTGAATTTGGATTCTGTTGAAAGCTTTTCACATCAACTAGAGCATTTTGTAAATGAATTTTCAGAACGACAGGAACAATATCGACAAGGATTGATAGAGGCCAATATAATGTATGGACAGGATAAAATGATTCAAAAAATCATGACAATATTCTTTAAGTAATGTTTTTTCGATAGGAATGAAGCTTATGAAAATTTTACTAACCAATTTGACTAAAATGGTTGCAGACAGTGGAGGTCTTGCAAAAGTAACTTGTGCGTTTGCTAATGAAATGAAGGCTAGAGGGCATCATGTTACACTTGCTTACAGTGATGTCCAAACGGGAAATTTTTATTATCCTTTAGATAGAGATGTTCCAGCCTATGATATTCGCCATTATAAAGGAAAATCTATTCCCTACCCGTGGTATTTGAAAATAAAAAGAGAATTTTATCGTACTTTCAATAAACAAAAAGCACGGACCGTTAATAATGATTTTGCTGAAGCGTTTTTGCTAGACAATTTGCGGGATGTATTACAGAACGTTCAGCCGGATGTTATTGTGTCTTTTCAGCCGGCAGCCAGTAAGATGCTGCTCTGTGATTTAAAAATAGATATCCCTGTCATCACCATGAGTCACGGCGATCCGGAAGATTATTTTCATACCTATCCGAAAGAAGAAATTCCTGCGCTGGAGAAAAGTGCTGTTTGCCAAGTCCTGTTGCCATCGTTTGAAGAACACATTAAGAGGCATTTGCCGAATGTAAAAACAGTAGTTATCGGTAACGCTATTCCGCAATATGAAATGCAGGCCGATTTATCAGCTGAAAAAGAACGATATAAAATTCTTTTTGTAGGGCGTCTTTCAAAGAATCATAAACGACCGCATCTTCTAATTGAGGCCTTTGCTGGACTTGCAGAACAATTTCCTAACTGGGATGTTGAATTATGGGGGGCTGAAAATGGAAAGGCTTATTATAAAGAACTTCAGTTATTGATTCGCAAGCATCATCTGGAAAATCGTGTCTTCCTTAAAGGAACGACGAATGAAGTTCCTGAAGTATTGAAAAAAGGCGACATTTTTGCTTTTCCCAGTGCTTATGAAGGGTTTAGCTTAGCTTTAGGGGAAGCCATGAGTATGGGGCTTCCTAGCGTTGCTTATTATAATTGTGAATCAGTCCGTGGGATGGTTGAAAATGAAAGGACGGGACTTCTGTGCCGAGATGGGGTTGAACCTTTTCGAGAAGCTTTGAAAAAAATGATGGAAAATCGCTCTTTGCGAATTTCCCTGGGAAGAAATGCCTGTATAGGAATGCAAGAATTTTCTCCTCAAGCGATTTGGAACATATGGGAAAAGTTGTTGGTTAATATTGATTTAAATAGATAATGTGGCGAATTGAGGTTAACTTATTATGTGGGAGCATAAGAAAATATTTATGACAACCGGTGGTGGGGTTGGTGATTTGATTATGTATACCCCAGTCCTAAGGCGAATTAAAGAATTATACCCTACTTGTAAAATTACAATTATGACTATTGATAAAACTGTTGATGTTATTAATCGTATTCCTTATATTGATGATGTTGTCTGTATAAAACGGGGACGTTTTTTAGGGCGATATAGAGTTTTGCCTAATTTATTTGGACAGGATGCGGTCGTTTTTACCGATTGGCAACCACATATATTGCCTTTTGCTTGGCTTTTTAGAATCAAAGTTCGAGCAGGCGTTCCACGTAAGGGAAAGGCACTAACTAAATGTTTAACACATTCATTGGTCAATAATGTAGCTAAATCAACCTGCTATGCGGCGGAAACAAATGCTAAAATTTTTTCAGAAGCTCTAGGCATTTCTATAGATGGTGATATGAGCGACTGTGATGTATCTATTCCTGGCGATGACACGAAAAAAGAAGTAGATAAACTGATGAACGATATCGGAATACCGCCCCATGCTCCGTTCATTTTATTGACCCCGTTTACTGGATTTGAAAGGAGAAATTGGCCAGTAAAAGAGGTGATAAAATTTTTGGATTTAGTTAAAAAGAAATATAATATACCAGTTATAATTACAGGTAAGTTATCTGATGAACAAGAGGTTTTACCTAATTCCCCACATAGTTTATTTAATCAAACCTCAATATTACAACTGATTGAATTAATTAGACGGGCTAAATGTGTTGTTACTCCGGATAGTGGCCCTATGCATATTGCAGGTGCTTTAGGAACGTTTGTTATTCCTCTTTTTAGTAAGGATCTACCTTCACGTTGGGCGCCTAGAAAAAATGTACGCCAATATATTTAAACTATGAATGTTCACCATGCAATGATGAAACTGCACGTAAGTGTAAGACGGTGAAATGCATGAAAAATATTACAGCACAAATAGTTTTTAATCAATTAGTAGAGAATGATGAATTGTATCATTTATTCAAATAGTTTGAGGCTGGATATGCTTTTTCTCTCAATCCAATGGTTCGATGAGCTATGTATTATAGCGCTGTTTGTCAATTTAATATCTATAGGCCATTTATGAATATCTATAATGATTTAATGGTGGAAACATTGATGGATGGTATAAGGAAGGTACAAGTTCTTCTGTGAAATCAAGGCTGAGGATATAGGCTTTATCTTGAAAGTATATCTATTAAAAAATTATTATTTCTGAGTGGGAATATATGGAAAAGTTATTCGAATAGCTTTTGAAATAATAAATCTAATCTAGATGGTGAATATAAAATGGAGAACAATAATAAAATAAGCTTTTACCAATCAGCACCAGTTTTTGAGATTGTGATGGCCGTTTTGATTGGACTGGGAGTTTGCTTAACTCGATTATCCACAGCTGTTTCTCAAATTTCACTAGCGCTAGCAACTCTGATGGGGGTTTACTTATGGTGGAAAAACGGGAAAAGATTAGAATTAAATCCTTTGGCAAAGAAGTATATGAAAGCAGTAGGGATTTTTTTTGCAGCGGCCTTATTTTCTATTATTGACGTTGATAATAAAGCTGCCACATTTTACTATTTTTTAGGCGATTGGGTTTGGCGCTTTATGGTCTTTGTTTTAATCGTTGCTTTTGTACGGCAGAAAGAGTATTTATTAAAGATATTAGCGGGTTTTTTAGGCGTTTTTTCGATAGATTGTTTTGTGGCTTGTTATCAGTTTTTTATCTTGCATTGGGAGAGAGGCCGTGGGTTTCATGGCGACTATCTGGATTTGACCGCGATTATTTGTATGGTTTTGGCTCTGTCAGCTATTATTCTTTTGGATTCATCTTTTGATAAAAATATTAAAAAATTTGCACTTTTAGGTGTGATTAGTTCGATTGCCGGACTTTTTGGATGTTTTGGAAGAGGTGCATTTTTAGTCAGCGCTTTAGTTGCTCCCTTTTATTTGTTTTATTATTTGCGGAACAGCAAAAAGATTGCAGGGATTGTTTTGATTATACTTTTACTGATCGGTGGCACTATTGGAAGTAGTCCTAAATACGTGGAACGTTTATCTACCACAATGAATACGACAACTAATAAATCAAATGTTGATCGTATATGGGCCTGGAAGGCGAGCGTTGATATGTTTAAGGATTATCCAATCAATGGGGTTGGACTAAATAATTGGAACTGGTATTATAAAAATAAAGGATACCGATATGCGGAAGAGACTCAAAATTTACCGCATGCCCACAGTAATTATATGCAATTATTGGCTGAAACCGGAACTATTGGTTTTTTAGGCTTGCTGTATTTCTACGGATTTTTTCTGATTTCGCCCTTTAAACGGTGGCTAGAGCATAGAAATCCTTGTGACTTGATTTTCTTTACGGTATTTTTAGCGGGAATGGTACTTTTTGGTGTTTTTCAGCCGACCTATCGTCTGTCATCTGTAATTCGAACTTTGTGGTTCATATTAGCTTTAATGATTCAGTTAAGAGAAGTATCCGATGTGAATAGAAACAAATTACGTACTTAGAGCTGATAAGATAATATCTTCTAGGTGTATTTTTGTTATTTGTTTGATGTATATATTAATGTGATTGAACTTTTATTTTTGATTCCATTAGAGGGATTGTATTACATTGAAGTGTTGAAGATAATAATAGAGACATCGTCTATATTATTTATAGAATTATTTACCGCAAACCTTGTCAGTTAAAACTATATAGGTGCTTTGATCGTTAGACTAATAGCATTCGAATATGCATATTAATCCAGCCGAGTAGACAGTATAAGGAGAGCTTTTATGTTTGAATATTTCTTTTATGGCTTGCAACAGGATATTAAATTATTTTTATTTTTTCCGATTTTGAGTGCTGTGTTTAGACTAGCCTTTATAAAAATATATCAACCGTACTCTTCATTTAGTGGCAGAGGAAAAGCCCTTTTTGAATGTTTTCGATATGGGTTTTGGTGGGGGATGGATTTTAACGCTTATGTGTTTTTGGTTTCTTTCGTTTTAATTTCGATTCCCGCGGCCTTTTTTGACTTTTTTAGAGTGCATGGTCTGGAACTTCGATTAAGTATTGGCGGTATTTATGCCGTGATTTTATATACGGCGTTTATGGGGAAACTGATTTTCTATCGCCATTTTCATGATACATATAATTATTTGCTTAACATGGGTAAAAATGCGGAAAAACGCAATCTTATCGATGTTTTTTTTCATGAAGATTATGGTGCATGGATCTTGATTGGATATATACCATATACTATTTTAGTTTTATTAGCTTGTCTTGCTTTGCAGAGCATACCTTCTATTGGATTGCCTATCTTCGATTTACCTGTTGAGAAATATACTTTTAATGTGCTTGTCTTTGTCTTAGCTATCGTCGGTTTTTATTGGGTCAGATTCGGAGGTACCTTAGACCATCGAAATAAGCCGGAATGGGATACAATTCCTTCAATTGTCAAGGAAGATTCTTTCTTAGCTAGAGCATGTATCGACGATTTGGTAGCGCTAAAATGGGTGCGTCGGAAACCGTTGGCAGATGAAATGCAGTATAGTGATGAAGACTTAGTGCAGCACATTACAGATATCATGCCCAATGACTATTTTTTAAACTGGCAGTCTTTAGAAAATCCTCTGATGGCATTTGTCCGTACTGCACAGGGAGCCAAAATCAAAAAGCCGAAGCATGTGTTCCTTATTGTTGGAGAGAGTGTACCGCAATGGGCACTTGATCCATTATATGCTGGATTGCATATAATGGATGGAACCAAGGCTTTGATTAATAATCCTAATACAGTCTATTTTAATAAATTTTTACCGGCTGGAAATATTTCCAGACCATCCATCGTTTCTTTGATGGCGGGAATCTATGACGCACAGTTAGAACTAAATGAGATGGAATTATTTTGGAAAAAAAGTGTTCCTACGACATTTGCCGGTCAGATGAAAAAATTAGGTTACCGAACGATTTACTGGTATGGTGGCAATGCGTCAAATGGTAACTTTAATCATTTTGGTATCGCTCAAGGTTTTGACTGTGTCGAAAGTGCAACTTCTTTTTGTGGACCTAAGGCGCCTCAGACTTGGGTTGGTGTATACGATCATGTATTTTTAAAAGAAGCTGCCAGACGAATCAAGAATTTTGAAGAACCGACATTTCATTTTATTTATACGACATCGAACCATGGTCCTTATAAATTGAAATATGACGTATTAAATTTTGATAAGTCTGTTTTTGATAGTACTATTAAAACAGATATTAGAGATAGTGAAAGCCGCTGCCGCGCTTTGGGAACAGCGCGCTATGCTGACCAAGCTGTAAGTCAGTTTATTGCTGAAATGAAGGATGCTTTTCCCGATAGTCTCTTTATTTATACGGGAGATCATTCCAGTTTGTATGGGGACTTAGGCAACTCATCGTTGGTGCCGCGAGACTATCTGTTTCGTGAATTATATTGTACACCGCTGTTAATTCATCATCGGGATCTTTCGCAAGACTGGTTTTCGGGGGCGACGATAGGGACTCATTTGAATATTATGCCTACGGTTTTTGAATTGATTGCACCTAAAGGTTTTACGTATTATTCGCTTTATCCATCACTAACACAGGAACAGCCAGAGTATATTGTGACTCCAAAGCAATGGATGACGACAGATGAATTGGGTGAGGTAATGTCTGGAAAGGCCGAAGCTCAAGGTGAGGCGACGATTGATTTGCGTGAAAAATATAATGTTGCTGGTAATCGAGGAGAACGTTTAGCTTCGGACTATGTATCATTGACGGCATGGATGGTTCGCCATATCTAAGTGTAGAGGCCATCTTTATGAGCTTTTTTATATGTGTCCTGATAATTTTTTTGCAGAAAAAGAATATCTGCCTATGCAGGCCGGCGACGTCTATCAGACTTATGCTGACGTCAGCGAATTGCAGCGCGACTTTGATTTTAAGCCGGAAACGACGATTGAAGAAGGGCTGGAACAGTTTGCTGCTTGGTATAAAAAATACTATGCATAGTATTTTTTCGTTCATTGGAGGAATGTTGGAGTGTTGATTGAGTATGACTGGAAAAGTTCGACTTTGACAGAGACTTGGAAAAAACTGTATCAAGAGAATGCGTATGTGTTTCCTTACTCGTCTAGAGAATATAATGAATATATTTTTAAATATAAAAAAGTAAAACCCACAACGTTGCGCCAAAAAGACCATTTCTTTATTTATTATGCGGAGAAGGAACCGACGAGGCCGTTGATGGTAATTCCGGTATTTGTCAAAAAGAATAAGGTCTATATTTTTGGCGAAAATATTAGCGGGGCTGGTAATTTAGATTTTATTTATGATAAAAATATTGCAGACGAACAGATTTTTTCGGCTTTAAACGAGTTAGGTCAACAATTTCGTGGGATGGAACTGAGACTTTATAAAATAAATCAGCGCTCTCGACTCTATCATTTCTTCATGCAGCATCAAAATGAGTTGTCTGAACAGTACTGTATGAAAATGGAAATGGACCGAGTCTGTGTTAAGGTAATGTTTCCAGATGAGTACGAAAGTTATTTTCAGGGTTTATCCCGTAATTCCAGGTCTAACCTCCATAAGGCTTACAATAAAGCAAAGAAAACGAATGCCGAGATTCGTTTGGAAGTAATTCGGGGACCTATCGAGAATAAAGAACTTTTATCAAGTTTGATGAGAATTTATACGAAGAGAGAGTCAGAACGAAAACACCGCAAGCGAGATTTTTTTCCATTCCTTAAGCATCGATATTTTTCTGCTTTGACATGGGCTATGGAAAAGATGGATTCGCATTATACCTTTTGCCTATTTTTGAATAATCGCCCGGCTGCTTTTATGAGCGGTTTCCTCACTAATTTTGATGAAATTGTTTTTCCCATCGTAGCCATGGATAGTGATTTTTCACAGTATGCACCGGGTAAGGTTATGATCAGTGAAAGCGTTAAATATTTGCAGGAACATTCAACGATTTGAGGATTGGATTTATCTCGCGGAGATGAAAGGTATAAAATGGAAATGGGTGGAGAGAAACATTATAACTACAGGATTTTTCTTCAATATTGATTCTTTTAATACGTGGAATATATATTATGGTAAGGTGGTCGAATGACGAGATTTACAAATTAGGAATTATTGAGAACCGATTGAACGGTATAGACAATAGCCGTGAGGTGAAAATTAAAAGGTAACGATTGACCACAATAATCGAAAGGATGTACTTACGATGTATTATACGATGGGCTATGCGTCGCCTTTAGGGGCGATGACCATAGCTGCCAATGAAACGGCCTTGGTCGGCCTTTGGTTTGACGGGCAGAAATATGATAGGGACGGATTGAAGGGGGTTGAGGTGACGGTGAAAGAAACGCCGGTGCTGCAGAAGGCTGCCCATTGGCTTGATGATTACTTTGCCGGTCGTATGCCGGCTATCATGACCCTGCCTTTGGCACCGGAAGGCAATGAATTCCGACGCCGCGTGTGGGGCCTTCTCTGCCAGATTCCTTACGGCCAGACGACGACTTACGGCACCCTGGCTAAAACCATTGAAGCTCAGACGGGGAAGGCCATGTCGGCCCAGGCCGTTGGCGGCGCTGTCGGTCATAATCCCATTTCGGTCATCATTCCCTGCCACCGTGTCTTAGGGGCCAGCGGCAAGGCGACGGGCTATGCCGGCGGTATCGATAAAAAAATAGCCCTCCTGCATTTGGAGGGCTTGGCCGTTAAGGAATAATCCTCAGGCTTTGGTTAAGGCTTCGATGAATTGGCCGGCAATGCCGGACAGGTAGCGATGTTTGGCCGTGATGACGGCCAGGCGAGTGCGAAGAAGCGGTTCGTCGATGACCTTCGTTTTCAGTGTCGTCAATCGTCCACGAGACAGGGCTGATGCTGGAACGACGGCATAGCCCAGTCCGGCTTCGGCCCAGAGGAGGGTCGTCCGGGCATCGTCGTTGCGGCAGATGATGGACGGCGTTACGTTATGGCCTTCGCAGACGTCGAGGAGAAGCTGGTTGAAGCGGCGGTAGACGATGAGCGGCAGGCCTTCTAAATCGCCGATGGCAAGGGTTTCTTTGTCAGGCTTCGGATCTTTTCCGCCATAGGCCAGGACCATAGGCTCTTCCGGTAAAAAGGTGCAGTCGAAGGATTCCTGCTTAAAGGGGGTTCGGACGATGCCGATTTCAATCAGGCCTTTTCGCAGCATGTCTAAGACATGGAAGGTGTTGCCGTCGTAGATTTCAAAGCGGATGCCGCGGTGGCTGTCGTGAAACTGCCGCAGGGCCGGCCGGAGGATGACGCTGCCCGATGACGAGACGGTGCCGATGGCTAAGGTGCCCCGCAGGCCGTTTTTAAAGTCGCCGATTTCGCGGCGCGTCGAGTCGGCGAGGGTAATGAGCTGGCGGGCCCGGCGGTAGAGGATTTCGCCGGCATCGGTCAAGGTGACGCTGCGCGGTTCCCGCAGAAAGAGTTCGACACCCAGTTCTTCTTCCAGGGCTTTCATTTGCTGGCTCAAAGGCGGTTGGGCCATATTTAGACGCCGAGCGGCCGCTGTGATCTGGCCTTCTTCGGCGATGGCTAAGAAATACGTGAGTTGGCGAAGGTCCATAAGGGATACTCCTTTTTGTGGTATATGATTTACGTATATTATAGCAATGATACAAATATTTTCAATATAGATACACCTATGGTATACTAGCCATGTAAAAAATCCATTTATTTTCAGAAAGGATGAAACTCATGGACCTTGTCACACCGAAACGAGACGCCCATTTTTATTGGACTCTCTTCAAATCGACCTTTTTAATCAGCGCCTTTACCGTCGGCGGCGGCTTCGTCATCATTCCCCTGCTCAAGGGCAAGTACGTCGACGAATACCACTGGATCAGCGATAAGGATACCCTCGATATGGTTGCCATTGCCCAGTCTATGCCGGGTGTCGTCGCCGTCAACAGTGCCGTCATCCTCGGCTACCGCATGGCAGGGGTCCTGGGGACCTTGGTGGCCCTTGTCGCAACGGTTCTGCCCTGTTTGATTACCCTGACCATTATCTCGTACAGTTATGATTATTTCATTCAAAATGCCTATATCAAAATGGTCCTCCGCGGTATGCAGTGCGGGGCGACGGCTCTCATCGTCAATGTCGGCATCGACCTGTTGGTCAAGCAGGGCAGGAAAAAACTGATCCTGCCGCTGCTCATCATCATCGGTACTTTCGTAGCCAACCTGTTCTTCGATACCAATATCATGGTGCTCATCCTCATCGACGGCATCATCGGTTTCTTATTTATGCGCGATGCGCTGTATAACTAGGGGGTGCCGTCATGATTTATGCCTTGCTCTTTTGGGAATTTTTTAAGGTCGGCATCTTCTGTGTCGGCGGCGGCTATGCATCCATGCCGCTCATTCAGGCCAGTGTCGTCGATACCTTTCACTGGCTGACCATGAGTGAATTCGTCGATATCTTTACGATTTCGCAGATGACGCCGGGGCCGATCGGCATCAATGCGGCGACCTTTGTCGGCACCCGCATCGCCGGTCTTGGCGGTGCCGTCGTAGCGACGCTGGGCTTTGTAACGCCGTCCTTTTTCTTGGGCATCTTCTTAGCCCGCATCTTTTTGAAGTACGGTGATATCGGACCGATCCGCGGCATCTTGAACGGCCTTCGTCCGGCCGTCGTAGCCCTCATATGCGTAGCCAGCCTGAGCTTCATCCTCCTGGCTTTATGGAATACGGAAGAGCTGCCCTCTGATTGGCTGGCCTTCAGCCGCGGCGGGCTCGTCATCCTCATCGCCGCCATCGTGGCAACCCGTAAAGGCATCGGCGTCATCAAGGTTCTCCTCGGGTCCGGCGTCTTGGGCCTGGTACTGGGAATGGCCGGTCTTATCTGATTTCACAATAGTCCCGATTGACACCATTCAAGAAGCGGCTCGGCAGATAGCTCTGCCGGCCAAATCCTTGGTGCCAGCTGAGATACAGCCTCTTTTTTGCTCGCGTCATGGCGACATAAAAGAGGCGTTTTTCTTCTTCAATATCCCCTTTTTGACGGGCCCAATAAGTCGGGAAGACATGGTCTTCTAAACTGGCCATAAAGACGTAGTCGAATTCAAGGCCTTTGGCTTGGTGAATGGTGATAATCGGTATTTTCGGGTCCTTGGCCAGCATGCTGTCGAGCTCGCTGTTCGAAAGGGCCGTCATCTTGAGAAATTCGGTCAGGGCATCGCGCGGATTCTGTTCGGCGTCGTCTGTTTCTTTGGCGATGCGGTAGAGCTTACGGATGTTTTCCAAGCGATCGATGTGGTTGTCTCTGTCGGAGGTGTCACGATGTGTTTGATACCAGGCTTTGACGCCGTTGTCATTCATGACGGACGTAATCATTTTCGTGGGCCGTGCCTGATAGGATAAGCGCCGCAAAGCGTCCATTTCTCGGCTGAAGGGGGCAAAGAGGGGGAGATAGATGGCCATAGCGGCCCGGCGGGCTGTTTCCGTCGGGCGAATCTTTTCCTTTATGGCATGGATCAGGAGCCCGGCTGTAGCCAAAATATCGTCAAAGGCGTCGTGTGTCGGCTTGTGGCCGCTGGGGAAGAGGCGGCTCAAGGTCTCTAACTTATGGTTGAGCAAGGTGGGGTAAAAGCGGCGGTAGATGTCGAGGGTATCGTAGTAGGGAAAGTCGGCACTTTCGGAAATTCCCAGGCGCTGCAGTTCGCTTTGGAGGATGGATAAGTCGTAGGTGACGTTGTGGCCGACGATGACGGCATTTTTTGCAAAGGCCAAGAATTTTGTCAGGGCTTCTTTCGGAGGAATCCCTTCAGCGGCCAGTTTTTCGTCGCTGATGTGATGGACGTAGTACGACGTGCCGACGGATCGTCCGGCTTTTACATAAGTGTTGAACTTATCGATGGGCTGCCCTTTCGCATCGAGGCGGATGGCAGCGATTTGGATGATTTCATCCTGCGTCGTGTCGGTGCCTGTACTTTCGACGTCGAAGACGACCAGCCGTCCTTCGGCGAGTGCCGTCAGTAGGAGCCCGTAAGGGTCACCCCCTTGGTGGGACAGGGGGTCGATGAAGTCGCTGAGCATGAGGCCGACCTTTCGATAGGAATCGCTTTCGATGGTTTCCAGGGTACGTCGGCCGATGCGGGGGACGAAGCGTTGGACGACTCGCTTCAGGCTGAGGTTGTCGTGTTTATTGAGCACGAGGCGCAGATAAGCCAGGACGTCTTTGCATTCCTGCCGCTTAAACAGGTGGAATTGGTCGATGCAGGTGACCGGCAGCTGCTGGTCTTGCGGGTACTTTTGGTTATGCGACGTAATGCCCATCCAGATCAGCTTAGCCTGGCGGTTGTCGCGGACGAGGATGCAGGCCTTCAGGCGTTCTTCCGGAGGAAGGGCTTTGATTTCCCGGAAAATCCAGCGGGCTTCCTCGAACCCGGTGCCGGCTTTATGGAGGACGATGGGGGCGCCGCAATCCTTTGAGGCCGAAATGCCCGGCTCGGTATAGATGCTCTGGACGGTCACTTTCCCCAAGGTGCGGAATAAGAAGGACTGAGAAGCTTCCAGCAAGAGCTGAGTGGCCCGGTAATTGGTGGTGAAGGTAACTTCCAGAGGCTGATAGTCGTTTCTAAACTCTTGCCAAATGTATTGAGGATAGGAGCCGCGCCATTCGTAAATGGTTTGGAAGTAGTCGCCGCAGAGGAGAATGTTGCGGCCCGGAAAGAGGCGGCTGATGACGGTATATTCGACTTCACTCGTATCCTGCATTTCGTCGACTGAGATAAAGCGGTACCGTTCCCGCCAGCGGCGGCAGACGGCATCGTCTTGGAGAAATTCATAGGCCCCGGTAATGAGGTCGGTAAAATCGATGGCATGGTTGTCGGCAAGGGCGATATCGTATTCCCAAACAAGGTCTTCGCCGTAGTCTGCGAGCCAACCCTTGAGGTCATCCTGAATATTGGTGAAATCGCGCAGGCCGGGGATGACGCGTTTCTTTTTTTCAAATTCGATGAAGGTCTGAAGTTCCTGTAATGCCGGACGCGGTGTCGTTCTCGTAAGGTCTATGGAAGCGAGGAGTTGTTTACAGTCTTCGTCGTCATAGATCAGGAAATCATGGTATCGGTCGCTCTGCCGTTTCGTCTCTTCTTTGATGAGGCTGTAGCAGAAACTGTGAATGGTCTTTACCGTGACGGCGAAGCCTTCTTCCGGTACCGTGTCGATGATGCGGTTCTTCAGTTCCTTGCAGGCTCGGTTGGTGAAGGTCAGGCATAGGATTTCCGAGCCCTTGGCCTTCTTTTGGGCCAATATATTGGCAACCCTGGCTGCCAGGACCCGGGTCTTGCCGGTTCCGGCCGGGGCGTTGAGTAAAATCGACTCTGACAGCTCATTCACGACCTGCTGCTGCTTCTCATTTAAATTCATCGGTATTCCTCCGTTCCATCGCATCTTTATTCCATTGTAACACAGTCCCTTGGTGGGGGATACTGTCTTGCCATAGAAAGGCGGATTTTCATTGACAGTCACGTGTGTTTTTGATAGAATCAAAGTGTGTTTGATAAATATTTTAATCAATGAGGAGACGCACTATGACAAAATGTTTATGGACAGGTTTTTATGCCGTTTGTAAACAGTCTCCGTGTATCTAACTGAAAAGCCCAAAGGTGATTTCTGTCACTTTTGGGTTTTGTTATTCCTAAGGAGGGGTTCTGATGAAGGTAGCTTTAATTATGGGGAGCGACTCTGATTTTCCCGTTATGAAAAAAGCAGTAGCTATTTTTAAAGAATTTGGGGTAGACTATGAAGTCTTATTGGCATCGGCTCATCGGACGCCGGCAGCTGTTCGTGAATTCGTTACGACTGCTGAAGAACGCGGTATTCGGGCCTTTGTCGTCGGCGCCGGCATGGCAGCTCATTTGCCCGGTGTCGTTGCCAGCTACACGACGCTGCCGGTCATCGGCGTTCCTTTGGAAAGCGGCAGTTTGCAGGGCATGGATGCCCTCTTGGCCATCGTTCAGATGCCGTCGGGGATTCCCGTTGCCACTGTTGCCATTAACGGCGCGAAGAATGCGGCCCTCTTGGCCGTTCAGATCGGCGCCGTCAGCGATGCCGAATTAGCTAAGAAATACAAGGCATATCGCGAAAACATGGCCAATGAAGTCATGGCTAAAAACAAGAAATTACAAGAAGACGTAAAAGCCCTCTAAGGGTGTGCGCGTCCTATTTTCTCAATAACAGGAGGTTTAATTCATGTTTTACGATCCGATTTGGGATAAGCAGCATGAAGAATGTGGCGTCTTAGGGATTTATGATAAACACCTTGATATCCCCCGTTACGTTTATTGGGGGCTCTTTGCCTTGCAGCACCGCGGTCAGGAAAGCGGCGGCATCGCCTTGACCGACGGACAGGATATCCATACCTACCGCGGCATGGGGCTCATCAGTACGGTCTTTGCCGACGGCGTACCGGAAGAAGAAGGAGGCCCCGTCGGTATCGGCCACGTCCGCTATTCGACGACCGGTTCCAACAATCCTCGTAATATTCAGCCCTTGGCCGTCTATACGCCCATGGGACAGTTGGCTCTGGCCCATAACGGCAACCTGACCAACACCCGCGCCCTTCGCGAAGAACTCGACCGCAGCGGCGCTGCTTTCCAGACGACTATGGATAGTGAAATCATCGTCAACCTCATCAGCCGCAGCCAGAAAAACACCATCGAAGAACGCATCATGGAAAGCATGAACCGCATCCAGGGTGCCTACTCGTTGGTCCTCATGACCAAGGATACTCTCTACGGCGTCCGCGACCCCTACGGCTTCCGCCCCTTGTGCATCGGCCGGACCGATGAAGGCGGCTGGGTCCTGGCTTCGGAAACGTGTGCCCTCGACGCCATCGGCGCTAAATTCGTCCGTGACGTCCATCCCGGCGAACTTGTTCAGATCAATGAAAACGGTGTCAAATCGACGATTTTCGCCAAGGCACCGCGTAAACAGATCTGCTCCTTTGAATATATCTATTTTGCCCGTCCTGACAGCGTCATCGACGGCCAGGATGTCTATCAGGCCCGCTTAAATATGGGTCGTGAAATGTGGAATGAAACCCAGTACGATGCCGATATCGTTATCGCCGTTCCCGATAGCGGCAATACGGCTGCCATCGGCTACTCTCAGGCTTCGGGAATTCCGTTCAAGCACGGTCTCATCAAGAACCGCTACATGGGCCGTACCTTCATCAAGCCGAACCAGAAACAGCGTGAACTGGCTGTCCGCATGAAACTCAACGTCGTCAAGTCCGTCGTAAAGGGCAAGCGCATCGTCATGGTCGACGATTCCATCGTCCGCGGAACGACGAGCGGCATCATCTGTAAGCTCCTGCGGGAAGCCGGCGCCAAGGAAGTCTATATGTGCGTTTCGGCACCGCCGATTAAATATCCCTGCTTCTACGGCATCGACACGTCGGTCCGCAAGGAACTCATCGCTTCGACGTTCAGCCCCGAACAGATTCAGAAATACATCGGCGTCGACAAGCTGCACTTCATTTCCATCGACGGCCTCAACCGGGCCATTGAACACATTCCCCAGGAAGATATGTGCTTAGCCTGCTTCAATGATGATTATCCTACGGATACGCCGCAGATGAATGAGGAAGGAGAAAAATATGCTCTCGAACACAAATAAAGGATTGACCTATGCAGATGCCGGTGTCGATATCGACGCAGGCAATAAAGCCGTCGAATTGATGAAAGACTCTGTCAAGGCTACATACCGTCCGGAAGTCCTCGGCGACCTCGGCGGTTTTGGCGGCCTCTTTTCGCTGATGAACAGCGATATTAAAAAGCCCGTTCTCGTCAGCGGCACCGACGGTGTCGGCACGAAACTGCGGCTGGCCATCCTGATGGACAAGCACGATACGGTAGGTCAGGACTGCGTGGCCATGTCCATCAATGACGTCCTCGTTCAGGGAGCGGAACCCTTGTTCTTCCTCGACTACATCGCCGTCGGCAAGCTCGACCCGGTTCAGGTCGCCTCCATCGTAAAAGGGGTTGCCAATGCCTGTACAGAATCGGGCTGCGCTCTCCTCGGCGGGGAAACGGCAGAAATGGCCGGCTTCTATGCCAAAGACGACTACGATTTGGCCGGCTTTGGCGTCGGCATCGTCGACCGCGATAAGATCATTACCGGCGAAAATATCAAGGCCGGCGACGTCCTCATCGGCCTTCCGTCGACAGGAGTCCATTCCAACGGTTTCTCTCTGGTCCGTAAGATCGTCTTTGAACGCCAGCAGATGAAACTCGACCAGTACGTCGATGAATTAGGCATGACCATCGGCGAATGCCTGCTCACACCGACCCGCCTCTATCCGCGTCCGTGCCTGCCCATCATCAAAAACTTCACCGTCAAAGGCATGGTTCACATCACCGGCGGCGGTTTCTATGAAAATATTCCCCGCGTCCTGCCAAAAGGCGTCGGCGTCGATATCGACGTCACGTCGTGGCCGCAGCTTCCGATTTTCTCGCTTCTCCAGAAGTGGGGCGGCGTCGATGCCAAAGAAATGTACCGCACCTTTAACATGGGTATCGGCATGATTATGATTGTCGACGAAAAAGATGCCGACAGCATCCTTAAGAATCTGGCTGACCGCGATGAAAAAGCTTATGTCATCGGCAAGGTTGTAGATTCGGACGTACCCGTCACCTTGCGGGGAGGCGTGTTCCATGACTAAGAAGAAGATGGTCATTTTTGCCTCGGGCCGTGGGTCCAATGCCATTGCCCTCCACGATGCCGTCGAGGCCGGGACCATCAAGGCCGATATCAAGGCCCTGGTCTGCGATATCCCCGGCGCTCCGGTCATGGACCGGGCACGGGAATGGGGCGTACCGGTCATCTTAGCCGACCGAAAAGCCTTTGATTCGAAAGAAGCTTTTGAAGCATTCATTCTCGACGCCATTGCGCCCTATGAAGTCGACGTCATCTGCCTGGCCGGCTTCATGCGCCTCTTGAGCGGCGATTTCATTTCCCATTATGAACACAAGATGCTCAATATCCATCCGGCCCTCTTGCCGTCCTTCCGCGGCCTCCACGCACAGCGTCAGGCCATCGAAGCCGGCGTCAAGATTGCCGGCTGCACGGTTCACTTCGTCGTGCCCGATATGGATGCCGGTCCGATTATCCTGCAGTCATCCGTGCCGGTCTATGAAGATGACACGGAAGATACGCTGGCGGCTCGGATTCTGACTAAGGAACATCCGACGTACATTAAGGCAGCGGCACTCTTTTGTGACGACAAATTGACTGTTCGCGGCAACGTCGTCATGGGAACTCAGGAATAGGAGGAAGGTTAGCATGAAGGTAAAACGCGCACTCATTAGTGTATCTGATAAAACGGGCGTCGTCGAATTAGGCAAGGCCTTGGCGGCTCTCGGTATTGAAATCATTTCGACGGGCGGTACTATGCGTACGTTAAAAGAAGCGGGCGTACCGGTCATCGCCGTTCAGGACGTAACGGGCTTTCCGGAAATGATGGACGGCCGCGTCAAGACCCTGAACCCGAAGATTCACGGTGCCATCCTGGCCGTCCGCGACAACCCGGAACACGTAAAGGCCATGAAAGACCACGATATTACGCCGATCGACTTGGTCGTCGTCAACCTCTATCCCTTCCAGCAGACCATTGCAAAACCGAATGTCACCTTGGCCGAAGCCATTGAAAATATCGACATCGGCGGTCCCTGCATGGTCCGAGCTTCGGCGAAGAACAACAAATATGTTGCCATCGTAACCAATCCCGACAAGTATGGCGAAATCATTTCCATCCTCCAAAAAGACGGTGCCTTCTCCGATGAATACCGCTTGGAACTGGCGCAGGAAGCCTTTCATCATACGGCCGTCTACGATACGGCTATTGCTGCGTATCTGGCAGAACAGGTTGAGAAGGGAGCTGCAAAATAATGAAGGTAGCAGTCATCGGCGGCGGCGGCCGCGAACATACCCTGGCCTGGAAATTGGCTCAGAGCCCGAGTGTCGATGCCCTGTACGCCATTCCCGGCAGTGCAGCCATGGCTGACCTCGCCAAGTGTGTCGATATTTCCTTATCCGACCTCGAAGGCATTGCCGATTACGCCGTTTCGGAAGGCATTGACATGCTGGTCGTCGGTCCGGAAGTACCCCTTACGGAAGGTCTGGCCGATGTAGCTCAGGCTAAAGGATTGGCTGTATTCGGCCCCAATAAAGCGGCTGCTCAGATGGAAGGCTCCAAGGTCTTTGCCAAGAATCTCATGAAGAAATATCAGATTCCGACAGCAGCCTATGAATCCTTTACGGACGGCGATGCAGCCAAAGCTTACATTCATGAACAAGGCGCACCTATCGTTGTTAAAGCCGACGGCCTGGCTGCCGGCAAAGGCGTCGTCGTCGCCCAGACGGAAGAAGAAGCCATTGACGCCGTCAATGCCATGATGGAAGACCATATTTTCGGAGCTTCCGGCGGCCGCATCGTCATTGAAGAATGCATGGTCGGTGAAGAAGCAAGCCTTCTGGCCTTTGTCGACGGCAAGACGATCGTGCCCATGATTTCGGCTCAGGATCATAAGCGAATCTTTGATAACGATGAAGGCCCTAATACGGGCGGCATGGGTGCTTATGCCCCGGCTCCGGTCTTTACGCCGGCCATCCAAAAAGTCGTCGAAGATACGATTTTACGGCCCGTCATAGACGGTCTCAAGGCCGAAGGCATTACCTATCAGGGCTGCCTCTATGCAGGCCTCATGATTACCGAAAAAGGCCCAAAAGTCGTCGAATTCAACTGCCGCTTCGGCGACCCGGAAACCCAGGCTGTCCTGCCCCTCCTCGACGGAGATCTGGCGCAGATTATGTATGCCTGCACGAAGGGAACCTTATCGCCGGATATGGTGCATTGGAAAAATGCTTCGGCCTGCTGCGTCATCATGGCTTCTGCCGGCTATCCTGCTTCGTCCCATAAGGGCGACGTCATCAGCGGCCTCGACAGCATCGATGGAGACGATGCCATGGTCTTCCATTCGGGAACAGCCCAAAAGGATGGGGCTTATGTGACCCATGGCGGCCGTGTCCTCGGTGTAACGGCTGTGGCTCCGGACCTAAAAGGAGCCATTGATAAGGCTTATGCCAACGTGGACCGCATCCACTTTGACGGCCAGCAAGTCCGCCGTGACATCGGTGCCAAAGGATTGAAACACTTGCCGTAAGTGCTTACGGTTTATAAAGCCCCTTTATGTTAAAGGGGCTTTCTTTCTAGCAGGCGCAAGACCTGCATTTCGAAGACGGGAGGAGGGTACAGATGGTACAATTTATCACACCTTATGAGGCGGCCCGCCTGGTCGGCGATGAGATGACCCTGGCTGCGGGCGGCCAGGCCGGATTCGGTACGCCTGACGGCTTGTTCAAGGCTCTCCACGATCGATATGCTGAAGAAGGACATCCGCGTAATCTGACTTTTGTGAAAATTGCCGGAACGAGTGACGGTTGGGGCCGCGGCGGCGACCGATTAGCTGCCGACGGCCTCGTGGGGACGATCATCACCAGTCATTTTGGCATGGAAAAGAAATTGGCCGCCAAGGCGGCTGCTAATGACTGCCTGGTTTATACGGTGCCGGCAGGAAACCTTTTGGCCTTGTATCGAGCGCTGGCTTCCGGGAGAAAAGGGGTCTGGACCGACATCGGTCTCCATACCCTGGCCGACCCGCTCCTCGACGGCAGTAAGGCTAACGCTAAGACGGCAGCTGAGGGCAGGGACATCGTCCGCCGCATATCCGTCGATGGCGACGACTATCTCTACTATCCGACATTTCCCATCGACATCTGTTTTATCAGAGGGTCTTTGGCCGATGAAGACGGCAATATTTCCCTTGAACGGGAAGCGATGATCGGCGAGCAGTTTGAAGTCGCCGCGGCAACTCACCAATCAAAGGGCATCGTCGTCGTCCAGGTAGAAGATGTCGTACCCCGAGGCCGCCTCGATTCGCGATTGGTGAAGGTTCCTCATTTTCTCGTCGACTATATCGTCGTTCCTCGCCCTAAATACCACGTCCAAAGCTTCGCGGCAAGGGGTTATCGGCCTGAACTGAGCGGTGAAAAAAAGATTCCCCTTCGGTCACTGCCGCCGCATCCCTTGGATAACCGGAAAATCTGTGCCCGCCGAGCTGCCCTTGAATTGAAGCAGGGCGACGTCATGAATCTTGGCATCGGCATTCCGGAAATTATCGGCGCCGTAGCCGCCGAAGAAGGTTTCGGTCCCAGCCTGACCCTGGCCTCTGATTCGGGCATCATCGGCGGCATTCCCTTGTCGGGCCTCGATATGGGGGCGGCTATCAATGCCGAGGCGGAATTAAAGCAGGTGGATATGCTGGATATCTGCCATGGCGGCGTCCTTGATATTTGTGCCCTGGGGCTGGCAGAAGTCGATGCCAAAGGGAACGTCAATGTATCTAAGTTCAATGGACGCATTACCGGTCCCGGCGGTTTCATCGATCTGGCACAGCATACCAAAAAATTGATTCTCATGGGGACTTTTACGGCAGGACACTTGCGGGAGCACTGTGAAGACGGAAAATTAATCATCGACCACGAAGGGGCTTATAAAAAATTTAAGCAGACCGTCGAACAGATTACTTTTTCCGGAACCTATGCGGCAACTCGGAATCAAGAGGTCCTGGTCGTTACCGAGCGGGCCGTGTTCCGCCTGACACCTTCGGGCCTGATGCTGACCGAAGTGGCACCGGGCATCGACCTTGAAAAGGACGTGCTGGCCCAAATGGAATTCAGACCGCTCATGGCGGCCGATATCAAAATGATGGATGCTCGTATTTTTTATCCGTCGGCCATGGGAATTTAAAGGAGGATATTATGGAATATCGTATTGAAAGAGACTCGATGGGAGAAATCAAGGTCCCGGCAGATAAATTATGGGGGGCTCAGACCCAGCGGAGCTTTGAAAACTTTAAAATCGGTACGGAAAAGATTCCCGCCGAAATGGTCACCGTCTTTGCTTATTTGAAAAAGGCGGCAGCCCTGACCAATAAAGAATTGGGCGTTGTCGATGCCGATAAGGCCGATGCCATTGCCAAAGCCTGTGACGACATCCTGGCCGGTAAACTCGACGGCAATTTCCCCTTGGCCGTGTGGATGACCGGCAGCGGAACCCAGTTCAATATGAACGTCAACGAAGTCGTCGCTCACCGGGCTGCAGACATTCTCAAAGAAGGGGGGAAGGAAGTTCGCATCCATCCTAACGACGACGTCAACCATTCCCAAAGCTCGAACGACACCTTCCCGACAGGTCTTCACATGGTCGGGGTTCTGCTCATCGAACAGCAGCTGTTTCCCGCCATGGATGCCCTCTATAAAGCCTTGCATGATAAGCAGGAAGCCTTTAAGGACATCGTAAAAATCGGCCGTACCCACCTTCAGGACGCGACGCCTTTGACGTTGGGCCAGGAATTCAGCGGCTGGGCTCGGATGATTGAACGCAATAAAGAAATGCTCCGCTGTGGTGTCGATTTCCTCCGTGATTTGGCCATGGGCGGCACGGCTGTCGGTACAGGCATTAACTGTCCGAAGGGCTATGACCGCCGCTTTGCCGAAATCGTCAGCGAATTGACGGGGACGACCTTCCATACGGCGCCGAATAAATTCCAGTCCCTGACCAGTAAGGATGAATTGGTCGTCGTTCACGGCATGCTCAAAGGGCTTGCCTGTGATCTCATGAAAATCGCCAACGACATCCGCTGGCTGTCGTCGGGACCGCGCTGCGGCATTGGCGAAATCCGCATTCCCGAAAACGAACCGGGCAGTTCCATCATGCCCAGCAAGGTCAATCCGACGCAGTGCGAAGCCGTCACCATGGTCGCCGTCCAGGTCATGGGCAACGATGCGACTATGGGCATCGCCGCCAGCCAGGGCAACTTTGAACTGAACGTCTTCATGCCAGTCATTGCCTACAACCTTATCCAGTCGATCCGCTTGTTGTCGGACAGCATGGAATCCCTGCGTAAGCACTGTATCGTCGGCATCGAACCCAATGAAGAACGGATTGAGACCAACCTCTATAATTCCTTGATCTTGGTCACGGGATTGGTCCCCTTAGTCGGTTACGATAAGGCCTGTACCATTGCTAAGACGGCTGCCAAAGAAGGGCTGACACTGAAAGAATCGGCCATTCAAAGCGGTTGGGTTACGGCTGAAGATTTCGATAAGGCCATGGACCCGGCGAAGCTGGCCGGCATCCGTTAACGGCCTTTTGCCGGCTCGACTGGGGAATCTAAAAGAAATTGTACTAAATTTCTCCATAACCTTTTGCACTTTTTGTGATGTAGTGATAAAATAGATGTACTAATATTTCATTATTACATTTTTGAATAGGAGTGGATAGCATGGGTTTTATTAAAGAGTTTAAAGAATTCGCCATGCGGGGGAATGTCCTTGATATGGCAGTCGGCGTCGTTGTCGGCGGTGCTTTTGGCAAGATCGTTACGTCTCTTGTCAATAACATCATCATGCCGCCTATTGGTGTACTCCTCGGCGGAATCGATTTTTCTGATTTCTTTATCCCGTTGAGCATGAACGGCGAAAAGGTAGAAACTTTGGCCGATGCCAAAGCAGCCGGGATCCCCGTCATTGCTTACGGCTCTTTCCTCAATACGATTCTTGAATTTTTAATTATTGCCTTCGCTATTTTTATCGTCATCAAGCAGCTCAATCGTTTGATGCCCAAACCGGCACCGGTTGCGGATCCGCGCCTGTGCCCCTTCTGCCGCCAGCCTATTGCTGACGATGCCACGCGCTGCCCGCACTGCACCAGTGAATTGCCGGCTGCCAATAACTGATTCATCGCTGCCGATGATCTATCTGTTTAAAAGGATAGAACTGTGCCTTTTCATGCAGATGCATTCCGGAAAAGGGCTCATCGTCGGCCGTTATATGCTATGATGGAAACAGCCTGCTGTCTGTGACGGCAGGCTGTTTTTTAATCATTCGACGAGGTCTTTTCAGTTGATTTTTTTGCAAAAGATTTGCTACAATAGAAAAACAAAGGGAAAGGGGGAGCCTTCTTGCAGTTTTATACCTATGCTTATCTGGAAAGCCAGGCTCAGGTCAGTTACTTGTTTCAATACGGCCTGATCTTCTTTATTTTAGTGGCTCTGGTCATCATCACTGCCAAATATATGCGCAACCGACTGCAGTCGAAGTACCGTGATTTGAGCATTATCCTGCTTCTGATCGGCTTATTTTTAATCGGTTCCAATTGGGACAGTTACAGCCGCCAGCGGGAAACGAGGGAAAATACGTCGCGGATGATGCAGTTTCTCGATACCTTCAGCGACAATATGACCTTATCGGAGGCGGATATTGCCGTCAATTCACTGCGCCTGCAGGACGGGATGCTGATTAAAATCCGTGACGATTACTATCGTATCGATTTTAACAGCAGTTATACGGCCTATCGCATCAACCGGGTCTATTTAATTCAAAAAGACGTCAAACTCGTCGACGTTCCGCACTAGGAGGGGCCATGTTTCCGTATTCTATGATTTTTGCTAAACTAGGCTTGGGGCTGTTGGCCCTTATTTTACAGATTAATCTCTTGGGTAAGCGTAATCTGGCGCCGACGTCGGCTCTGGATCAGATACAAAACTACGTCCTTGGCGGTATTATCGGCGGTGTCATTTATAACGATACGATCAGTATCTTCCAGTTCCTCATGATCATGGTCGTTTGGACGATTTTGGTCATGACCTTGAAATACTTAAAATCCGTCAGCCGCATCATTCGCGTCCTCGTCGATGGGAGGCCGGTCATCCTCATCGAGCAGGGGGAACTGCAGACCGAAACCTGCCTGCGTTCGGGCATTCAGGCCTTTGAGCTGAAGATGAAGCTGCGAGCCATGGGCGTCCAGCGTATCCAAGACGTCAAGCGGGCTGTCCTCGAGCAAAACGGTCAGCTGACGGTCGTTCAAATGGGGGAAGACAACATCCGCTTTCCCATCATTGCCGACGGTCAGATCAATACTGACGTCTTGGTGCTGATCGACAAGGATTCGGAATGGCTTACGGAGGAATTGACCCGTCAGGGCTATGAACCGCGGGATATCTTTTTAGCCGAATACCTCGACGGAGAAGTCATCTTGTATCCCTATCCGCCTAATTCCCATGATTGATAAGATGCACGATGGCCTATGACAGCCGTCGTGCTTATTTTTTTTGCCCATTTCTGAGTATTGATGTCTTAAGTCTATTGACTTTTTGGATACTTGGACTATAATAAGAAAGTAGTTTGAATTACAACTATTTAGTTTGAATTAAAACTAATAAAGGAGACGACGACATGGACTTAGAAGCTTTGCATATTTTGTTATTAATCGGATTTAATCGCTCGACTCGGGAAATCGGCCGCTATACCAAGCAAGAAGGCCTCATGCCCGGTCAGCCTAAGATTTTAGAGTACCTGTGGTTCCATGACGGAGCCGGTCAGAAAGAAATCGGTCAGGAATGCATTATCGACAAGTCGACAGTGACGAGTCTTTTGAAACGAATGGAAAAACTGGAACTCATCCGCAAAGAAATCCGTCCCGATGATCAGCGCGGCGTGTCTATTTTTCTGACCGAAAAGGGGTGGGAAAAGGCCAAGGACATCCGCGAAATCATCTACGGTCTCGACGACTTTATGTGGCAGGGCATCGACCCTGCAGAACAGCAGCAGTTCATGGAAACCTTTCGTAAAATCATTGAAAATCAAAAAAAATGGGGTGATTAATTTTGCGTCGCATGCACTATAAAGGGATTCGGATTCCCGTATTTATCTTAAGCATTTTGATAAACGCCTTGGGCATCGACCTCATTATCGTTGCCGGATTAGGGTCATCGCCCATATCAAGCGTCCCTATCGTTATCAGCCTGTATTCGAATTGGACCTTTGGTCAGATTACTTTTTTTGCGAATATCGTGTTTATTGCTGCTCAAGTTGCTTTGCTGCGGCGGCAATTCCATCCTATAGAAGCACTTCAGTTAGGTATTAGTGTTATTTTCAGCGTTGCCCTCGATCTGTACATGCCTTTCTTATCGGGGCTGCAGGGACATTCCTGGCCTCTGGCAGGAGTAATCCTGCTCATCGGTTGTGCTGTCCTGGCCTTCGGCATCTGCCTGGAAGTGGCCTCGCAGGTCCTCATGGTCCCCGGTGACGGCATTGTAAAAGCCATTGCTCAAACTGCGAATATCCGCATGGGTACGGCCAAAGTGGCCTTCGATTCGACATTGGTCGCCATCGCCTTGGGACTATCCCTTTTCTATGGCGGTGCTCAGACCTTTGCTGCTATCGGAGTTGGGACTATCGTATCGGCCATGGCCGTCGGTCGACTCGTTAATTTCTTCAACCGCCGCCTGTTCTTTATCGAACGGTTGGCACTGCTGTCCTTGGCGGATCACGACGGGGATTCCGTAGTTTTGGCTAAAGAAGCTTCATAGGATGGCTATCGGTTAAAGGAAAAACTGAGCAGCTCTTTTCTCTTTAGAGTCGGCGAATTTTTCGACTATCGAGGGCACCTCACAAGCAGACATCTATTAAAAACATAATAGTGATGTATATAAAAAGAAGTTATCTCAATGTATACCGTGACTTAGGGATAACTTCTTTTTTGTCTCATATCTTTATGGAACCAATCCTTTTAGGAAGAAATTACTTTAAACAGAGAAATTCATAAACTAGGGAGATGTATTATTTTTGAGGATAGAGGCGGTGTATCGTTTCTAAGAATTTCTGGCTGGCGGCTGAAAAGGCGGCGTAGCGTTTCCAAACCAGGTAATGTTGTGTTTTTATGGGCGGATCGAGGGGGCGGAAGGCGACGGCCGGATCGATGGTAGGCGACAGGAGATCGCGGATAATCAGAACCAGGCCCGGTGTGTATAGGGCGAAAGGGACAGGGGTGCCATTCATGACGTTGTAGGTAGCAATGATGTCCAGTTGGTCTGAAACTGGTTTTGCCCAAGCAAAGAGCATCTGGCGAATTCCTTCTCGTTGGGCGATGACCAAGGGGCGATGGCAGAGGTCTTCTGGGATGACCGCCGTTTTTTGGGTTAACGGGTCATCTCTTTTCATCAGCAGGCCCCAAACGGAAGCATCGGGCAGGGGATGGGAACCATAGACAGCCTTGTCCGGACGGTCGAGGAGGACGATAAAGTCCAGGCTGCCGTGATCCAGCCGTTCCGTAATATCCGGGGCATCGCCGACGTGAAAGCTGAATCGGATGTGGGGGTACTGCTGATGAAGGGCTGATGCCGCTTCAAGCACTCCCTGGCGCGGTGTACCGCCGATGGCGATAGTACCGGTAATATCTTGGTCCGTTGAGGCGATTTCCTGCTCTGTCTTTTCAAGGAGGGCGACGATTTCTTCCGCCCGTTTTCGCAGCAGTACTCCATCGGGTGTAAGGGTGATGCGCCGCTTGCCCCGTATCAATAGCTGTTTTCCCAGTTCAGATTCAAGTTCCATCAATTGTTTTGAAAGGGAGGGTTGGGCAATGTGCAGGGTTTCAGCGGCGCGGGTAATGTTTTGTTCTCTGGCCGTGGCCAGAAAATAACGTAAGACGCGAATATCCATGAGAGTCTCCTTTCAGGTTCATTGTAGCATGACGTACCATTGCTGTAAACTATGATAATGATAGTTTATAGGTCTTTGCTATGAAATGATGATAGCACTATAATGAGTGTCGTTAGGAGGAGACTTACTATGGAAGAAACAAATACAATTCATCACGTAAATCAAAAAATGTTTAAGATTGACATGCTGCACGGCTCGCTCTGGGATAAAATTCCTCTCTTTGCCTTGCCGGTAGCAGCGACGGTCATTTTGGAACAACTGTTTCTGGCTTCTGACTTGGCCGTGGTCGGTCATTTCAGTGGGGCCGCCAATACGATTGCCGTCGCCGGCATCGGGGCTAATATCCCCATCATCGGCTTAATTCTAAACCTTTTTATCGGACTGGCATTGGGTGTCAACGTCGTCATCGCCAATGCCATCGGCCGTAAGGACCGACTGACTGTAACCCATACGGTACATACAGCCGTCATCATGGCTTTGGTCATCGGCGTCGCCGTAGCCCTCGCAGGGGAAGGCGTGGCGGCACCGCTTCTCGGATCTCTGAATGTACCTGCTGATGTATTGCCGTCGGCAGTACTCTTTTTACGGATTTATCTTTTGGGGCTGCCGGTTATCCTGTTGTACAACTTTGAATCGGCTGTCTTTCGAAGTGTCGGCGATACGCGCATGCCTTTAAAGGTACTCATCGTGTCGGGACTGGTAAATGTAATCCTAAGCCTGTTTTTCGTCGCCGTCCTCGACCTTCATGTCGCCGGTGCCGCCTTGGCTACCGTGATTGCCAACGCCGTTAGTGCCGGCGTCTTGTTCCGCCTGTTGATGCGGCCCCACCGCTATATTCAGCTGCAGGTCAAAGATATCGGCATTCACTGGGACTGCGTCCGTTCGGTTATCGCCATCGGCCTTCCGGCAGGCGTTCAAAGCGGCGTCTTTACCTTTGCTAATATCGTTATTCAAGCGGCTATCAATAGCTTGGGGACGAATGCGATTGCTGCTTCGGCGGCTTCTTTTAACCTTGAAATGATCACCTATGACCTGCTCAATTCCTTTAGCCAGGCCTGCACGACCTTTGTCGGTCAAAATTATGGTGCCGGCTACCTTGACCGCTGCCGCCGCATTTTCAAGATTGCTCTCTTCGAAGACATCATTGCCTCTGTAGCCGCTGTTTTCCTGATTTTCTCGTTCGGGCCCTTTCTTTTATCCCTTTTCTCTCCGGATCCGGCCGTCATTGAACTCGGTATGCTTCGTCTGAAAATCATCTTTGTTGCCTACATATTCACTGTTTTATATGAAAACATGTCCGGCTATATGCGCGGCTTCGGCATTTCCTTGCTGCCGGCTGCCGTTACGACCATCACCATCTGCGGTAGTCGCCTCTTTTGGATTTTTGCCGTCTTTCCGCAGCATCGTGAATTCTACTGGATCATGATGGCCTACCCGGTCAGCCTGGCCGTGACTGCCGTCTGCATCTTTGCCCTGCTCTTATGGTATCGTCCGGCACACCGATTTGGAGTCGGGCAGGAAAGACTGGCCTATCAAAATTAATATCACGTCAAGGCGGGGAATCACAACGAAAACCTCCGTATAGGATTGACATGGAAATTTCCAGAAGGAATATATAATTTTATGTCGAAACTGTAATATATAACCATTGTTGTGTTTTTTTAGGAGGTATCGTTGTGAATCTTTTGAAGAAAGCTTTAGTCATTGGGGGATTAGGCATCAGTCTCGCCTTCGGCCTGGGAGGCATTATGCCGACGACCGTCGTTTTTGCCATTGATGCCGATGAAGCGCAGGATATCGTATCAGAAATGTATCCCGGCGTAATGATTTATGGTCTTGAAGTGGTCGATGAGGGGTATCAGGTATTGTTCCACTCCCAGCGGATTGGCCCGAGCAGTGTCATCATCAATGAATATGGCGAAGTCGTCGAGGAAGATGTACATTACCGCTAAGGAGGGGATTTAGGTGAAAAAGAAGATAGTCGTTTTGTTGGGCCTGATTTTTTGCTTGACCATGGTCTTTTCGTCCTTTGCTCATGCACGGGTCTCGTATATCGGGAATAGCCACATTGCCATTGGCGGTGTCAGTTTAACTTCGACAGAAGCCTACGTCCAGTCTGTTTACGGTGCGCCGGATAATATTTCTTATAGTCAAGATCCGGTTACGTTTGAGACTGTTCATACAGCACGCTATGGGAATAGTTTTTTTATTACGTATAATGATAGAGGCGGTGTTCATCGAGTTTGGACGACGGCGAATAACGGCTTAAAGACGCCAGCCGGCTTTTCCGTTGGTCAGGATATCTCCGTGGTTACCGATTACTTTAGTCCGTCTGAGTTGTATAAAGGAAATCATTTCTACCGCTGCAATGGCAGTTGGGAACAAAATATGATGATCAAATATAATAAAAAGAAGATATCTGAAATTTCTATTTATTGGACGCCTTGAGATAATTACAAAAAACTTGCACAAGACCTTTGTGCAAGTTTTTTTGTTGTCATTACGTTAAATTACGATTCTCGGTAAGGGCTTTAAAAATCAGTTCCCAGGTAAATCTCTGTAATGATACCCTTTTTATTTACGGTAAAAGATATTTCGTGTTGATTTGGCAAACTATAAATATATTTTACGCGTCCTTTTTCGACATATCGTTGACCAGGCCCATACATTTTCGCAACGGTACTATAAGGAACGCCAACGGTAATGCCCGACGGGGTAGTGAGATTATTTGCTTTTACCGTATATCCGACGACCGGAAACTCGTCTTCCGGTATGGCATGATTGGCCCAGGTTCTGCCCGTGACTTGATATAAGGGGCTGTAATAATATGTGACGCTGCGGATGCCGTCTGTAGCTGTCCATTTTTTTGATTTTGGCTCTCCATAAATACTTTGGACATATTTCATGGTGCAGTTAGGGCCGACTCCACCGATATACGCTTCGGACAGGGGATAGGAGTGGGCCAAGCAAGGTAAGGCAAAACATAAAGACAGGATGAGCGTCAGTAGTAACTTTCGGGGCATATGGAACATCTCCTTAATGTTAATAAAAAACAATGAAAATGTGATATTTTCTTTATTGTAGCATAAATGATGAAGGTTTGTGTCTGCTTTTTGTAAGACAATCCGGTACTCTACGCTCCGTAGGTAGTATTATTGCCCCTTTTATTTTAAGATAGTCATAGCAACAGAAAGAGGTGCAATTACTATGAACTATATATCAGGAACGATGTTAAAAGAACTGCGTGAAAAAAAGAAGCTCACGCAAAAGGATTTAGCTGAGAAACTGCGTATCAGCGACAAGACGATTTCGAAATGGGAGACCGGCAAGGGCCTTCCCGATATTACCTTGATCACGCCCTTAGCCGAGGCCCTTGGGATTTCTGTGGCAGAACTCTTTGCCGGTGAATATGCCGTCAACGATAACCGATCGGCCAATGTCAAAAAACTTAAGTTTTACGTCTGTCCCATTTGCGGCAATATCATCACCAGCTTTGGCGAAGGGGCGTATCATTGCTGCGGTGTCAAATTACCGGTCCTTACGGTGGAAGAGGCGTCGTCAGATCATCAGATTGACTATGACATGATAGAAAACGAGTTCTTCGTCCATATCGACCATCCCATGACCAAGGAGCACTATATTTCCTTTATGGCCTATGTGACGGCCGACCGCTATACCTTGGTGAAGCTGTACCCCGAACAGGATGCGCAGTGCCGGTTCATGAGCCGGGGCCATGGCTTTATCTATGCCTACTGCAATCGTGACGGCCTGTTCAAGATTCATGTCTAGTGAAATCGATTTTGCTGTCCTTGATCTCCTGAGGTTTAGAATTAAAAAGCTGACTTTGGGAGGTCGTTTTTTAGGGAAAATTGTACGTATATTTACGACTCTGTGTTATTTGTGTTATGATAAAAGCAATGAAAGTTATGATACGTATTTGTTTTTATCATGGAGGTAACAATGAGCAAACTGGATTTATTTAGAGATCATCTGAATGAAAGAGAATATCGCTATCGCGAGCTCACTGATGATGAGGGCGTGACGCGGGCTTTTATTGCGCAGCACGAGATTAAAAACAATCAGATACTTACGGTGGTTTATGAATTTTCCGAGGAAGAGACCTTTGTAGACCTTGGCATTTTTGATATTGCCAAGATAGAAGATCCTTCAAAGAAAGAAGCCGTATTGGGATTGATCAATGAACTTAATCAGGGGTATCGATTTGGCAAGTTTTTCGTCAGTGATGAAGGCGATGTCGTCATGCGATGGTCTCTGTTTATAAAGGATCACTTTGATCCCGCCGTGCTTCTGGATATGGCTTTTATGCTCGTAGGTACTATAGAAGAAGAGTATCCTAAATTTATGAAAATTCAATGGACATAAAGATAACGTGCCCTTCTGAATAGGGGGGCAGGTTTGACTATTGTTCTACTGCAACAGATGACGTCCGGTCATTGTCCCGTGAAATTGGTTTTATCATTCTTGCCCGTCTCCTGAGCGGAACGGAGGAACGGTATGCCCAGGCCAAAGAGGCCCTGCAGTATATCTTTGATCATATTTGTAAGTAAATATGGGATTTATCATACTGGTTGACTGACAAAAAGAGCACGGCGGAGCTTTTGACTCAGGTCGTGCCTTCTTTGTCATATAAAGTATATATATGATATAATAAAATAAACCCAAAATATATACAAAAGATGGCCGACGTGAGTCTTGTCGGTTGGAGGGAGCAAGGATATGAAGAAGAAATGCAGTTGTTGTGGGAAGAAAAAGAAGGTTGTCCGTTTTGACGGGAACGTATGGTGCAAGTCCTGCGTTTGGCACGAACTGAAAGAACGCAGTGCTGCGGAAGTGAAAGCAGACGCCGTCGAAGAATTGAAAGAGCCCGACACCATGGAAAACAGGACTGCCGCCGAGGAACTGCAGGACATGAAGGAAGCTGTAAAGAGTCTGGCTACCAAGCAGAATCTGATTAAAGCGGGCACTTGTGCCGTCGGTGTCTTTGTCGTCGGCATGATTGCCGTCCATTTTGGCGCTGACCAGATGGTTTATCGTTGGCTGAATCCTTGGGCTCCGTTTTAAAGAGAAAGCCGATCATCGTGAGATGGTCGGCGTTTTTATACGCTATAAGAAGAGATGGTGAGAGCCTTTTCTTAGAAAATAAAAAAAGTCCCACCCGCAGTGCGTTTCCGCCTTATGCGTGGTGGGCTCTATCAACTATAGGATATCAAATGTTAGCGAAATAGAAAAGGACTTCCTTAGTCAGCTTGTCAGGTCTGGTCGAGGAAGTCCTTTCCTATTTTAAGTTAAGGCTATGCTTATTCCTTGATGCGGCAGGCGACGCAGTAGATGACGGCACAGAGGGCCAGGTAGGCGATGATGCCGAGATAGGTTGCGCCCGGCGTCGTGACCCAATCTTTGAGGAACCAGTCGATACCGCCGATGTGGAGGACGGCGCTGATGAGGCTGCCGATGGCACCGCCGGCAACGAAGCCCGAGGCGATGGTGCTGCCTTCACTGAGGCGAAGCTCGTTGAGGGCTTCGTCTTTGCTGCTGTGCGAGACGAAGTACGAGACTAAGCCGCCGATGAGGACCGGCGTGTTGATTTCCATAGGAAGGTACGCGCCGAGGGCAAACGCCAAAGGCGGAACTTTCATCATCCACAGGATAAAGGCGAAGAAGGCACCGGCCATGTAGAGCGGCCAGGGAGCGGCACCGCCGTCCATCATCGGTTTGACGATGGCTGCCATGGCGTTAGCCTGGGGAGCTGCCAAAGCGCCGGGGCCGGTGTAGCCGTAAGCGTGGTTCAAGAGGAAGATGACGCCGACGGAAACGAAGCTGGTTACGATGATAGATACGATCTGCCACTGCTGCATCTTCTTCGGCGTAGCACCCGTGAGGTAGGCAACTTTCAATTCCGACATGAAGTTGCCGGCAACGGCTAAGGTGGCGCAGAGGAAGGCCGCCATGATCAGGATGGCGATGATGCCGGAGCTGCCGCTCATGCCGGCGTTGCCCATGAGGACGGCCGATACGATGATCATGAAGATGGTCATGCCCGAGACCGGTTCATTCCCTGTAAAGGCGATGGAACTGATGCCGACGACGGACAGCATGAAGGAGAAGATAATGATGATGGCACCGGCCAAGAGGGTCTGGGTAATGCTCTGGGAGCAGGTGACATGGAAGAAGAGGATGAATAAGGCGTCCATGGCCAGGGTCCCGGTGACGATCTGGCTCATGGGCATATCCTGCTGGGTACGGAGGAGATCCGTTGCCGAAGGACCGTTCGACGAGAACATGTCTGTAGCGGCTCTTTTCATGACTCGGCCGACGACGCCCGACATGGATACCAGGCCGATGATGCCGGCCATGGCCAGCATGCCGATGCCGATATGACGGACGTACTGGGAGAAGACGTCGTCGATGGAGGCATTGGCCAAGAGGACCGACTGGCCGCCGATGGTCATGACGTGATCACCGCCGAGGTAATAGACGACGGGGATGCAGACGAACCACGAGAAGAAGGAACCGGCTGCGATGATAGCCGCATAGCGAAGGCCCGTGAAGTAGCCGATACCGAGAAGGGCTGCATCGTTGTCGAGGCTGAAAGCTAGTTTGTATTTATCGGCAATGGTCTGGCCCCAGGAAAAGGTCATGGTCGACAGGACTTCCTGCCACCAGCCGAGGGTGTTGAGGACGAAGTCGTAGGCCATGGCCAGGAGACCGCTGAAGACCATGACTTTGGCTTTAGATCCTTCGTTGCAGCTCAGGACTTCTGCAGCAGCCCGGCCCGACGGGAAGGGGTAGGCCGCATCCATTTCTTCGCAGAAGTAGCGGCGGAAGGTCGAGGCCAAGAGGACGCCGAGGACGCCGCCGAGGATGATGGGGATGACCATTTCGGCAAAAGACAGTTGGCTGTCGAGCTGCAGGATGAAGAGGGCCGGCAGGATGAACATGACGCCGCCGATGATATTGGTGCCGGCGCTGGCGATGGCCTGGATGTGGACCGTTTCCGGGAAGGCGTTTTTCCGTTTGAAGAGGACGGCCATGCCCATGGCTAGGACCGATACCGGCGCAAAGGCGTCGACGGTCTGGCCGATTTTTAGACACAGGTAGCCGACGGCTAAGGCGAATAAGGCTGCAAAGAACAGGCCCCAGCCGACGACGTAGGCGTTGATTTCAACATAGCTTTTGTCCGGTGCCATAGGCGGGGCATAGCGCGGTTGTTCGGAGTTTGGTTCTGACATAATAAAAACCTCCTAAAAGTATAAAGTTTCATTGGAAAATCAAACGATTAACCCATTGTAGACTCTTTAATTTTAGAAGAACAGTGCCTGTCTGTCAACGATGGCTTTACGAGATTTTTACTGTAAAAATTATATAATTAAAAACAATTCTTAATTGATAAATTTTTAATTATAGAGTATAATAGTGGACATAAGAGAGTCGCAATATGCGAATGCACTATTCTTACAGTCCTTATAAAGGAGGTTCTTCTATGAATATTGTAGTTTTAGTAAAGCAAGTTCCGGCAGTTTCCGAAATCGAAATTGCACAAGATAATAACCTGGTCCGTGTCGGCGCTCCGTCGATGCTTAACCCTGTTGACAAACATGCCATTGAAGCGGCTGTCGCTGTCAAAGACGCAGTGGGCGGCACGATTACCCTTATCACCATGGGCACGGCTCAAGCCGCGGAAGTCATGCGTGACGGCATCGCAGTCGGTGCTGATAGAGGCGTTCTCGTATCCGATGAACGCATGGCAGGGTCCGATACGTTGGCAACGGGCCTGATTTTGTCGAAGGCTATTGAAAAAATCGGCGACGTCGACTTGGTATTTACGGGCAAGCGCTCAACCGATGGTGATACGGGTCAGATTCCTCCGGCTGTTGCTCAGTATTTGAATATCGCTCTCGTTTCCTATGCTGATTCGGTCAGTGTCGAAGGCACGACGATTACGGCAACTCGTGCTAACCACGGCGGTGTGGAAACGGTTCAGGCTCAGGTCCCGGCCGTCGTTTCGGTTACGGACAAGAGCAATACGCCGCGTTCCCCGAAAATTCGCGGTAAAATGGCTGCCAAAAAGGCTGTCTTCGACGTATGGCGTATCGAAGATTTGGGCCTCGATGCAGCAAGTGTTGGCAAGTCCGGTTCGGCTACGAAAGTTACGGAAATGTTCGCACCGGAACCGAACCCCGTCGGTATCATGATCGAAGGTGCTACACCGGCGGACCTTGCGGCTAATCTCGTTAAAGATCTGACTGCCAAGAACTTACTGTAAGGAGGGCTCTGAACTATGGAATTGAAAAATAACATCAGCGTATATATTGAAATTGCCGGCAGTGCCTTGAGCTCGCTGAGCATTGAATTATTGGGCAAGGCTCGTCAGTTGGCCGACAAGAAGGGTGAACAGGTCGTCGCTTATGTCGTTGGAGCCGATACGAGCAAAGCGGCTGACGAAGCGATTTCCTACGGTGCAGACGCTGTCGTCGCCGTAGAAGATCCGATTCTTGAAAAGTATGACTCGGTATTGTATACGAAAGCCATTGCGGCTTTGGTCGGAAAATACGCACCGAGTGTCATCCTCATCGGCGGTTCTCCGGACGGCCGTGACCTCGGCGGCCGCCTGTCGGCTGAATTGAAAGTCGGCCTCGTTGCCGATTGCATCGACGTTCTCCACGAAGGCGATGACGATACGCTTACTTGGATTCGTCCGGCCTTCACGGGCAAACTCTTGGTCAAGATCCAGACGACGACCCGCCCGCAGCTCGGTACGGTCAGCGACAAGATTTTCCACGGTGTACCGGCTGATTCTTCCCGCACGGGTGAAGTCATCAAAGAAAAGGTCGATTTCAGCGGCGATGCTCCGACGGTCAAAGTAACGAGCTTTGAAGCTGTCGAAAACGCAGCCGAAAGCCTTTCCATTGAATCGGCTGAAATCGTCGTCGGCGCCGGCCGCGGCGTTCAGAACGAAGAAGGCATGAAAGCCGTTCAGGAATTTGCTCAGCGCATCGGTGCAGCCTTCGGCGTTTCCAAGCCTCTCGTCGATAACGAATGGGCACCCCATGACTTACAGATTGGGATTACGGGCAAGAAAATTGCACCGAAGATCTACATCGCCATGGGTATTTCCGGTGCCATCCAGCATAAATTGGGTATTCAGGATGCTGAATTGATCATTGCTGTCAATAAAGATCCCGATGCTCCGATTTTCGAATTTGCTCACTACGGCATCGTTGGCGATCTCTTTGAAGTTATGCCGGAATTGGAAAAACAAATCGCCAAAATTAAAGGATAAAACCCTTGCTATGAGCCTTGCGTTCAGGTCATAGGAGGTTGTAAAAGAGCTTTTCCATGATGTCTTATCGTGGAAAAGCTCTTTTTTCTTCTTGAGATGTTTCTCATAATTCCTAAAAGAGAAGAAACATATGTTATAATAGGCACAATGAACGCTTTGTGATAAACGGGTAGGAGGTTTTTCTATGGATTCTTTTGCAGCCCGCGAGGCTTGTCAGGAAGGTCGATACAACGACGTCCTGGCTATGTACGACAAGGCAGCGCCTGACGGTTCCTGGACGAACTGGGATTATTACTACTATGCTTATGCCCTGCGCAAGGTTAAAAACTATGCCAAGGGGAGGGAAATTGCCCGGGCCGGCATCATTGCCTTTCCGGATTTTACCAATCTTCACGGCATCTACTGCTGGTGCCTTTACTACTTATATATTCAAAAATTTGACGAACGACTCCATACCTTCGAAGATTTTCGCCGGGCTGTCGACGCCATTTTAAAGTACAGCCAGCAAGGACCGTATACGCCGTACGTCCTGGCTGTATGGCGGATGGTCGACGTCTTAAAGACCAAGCCGCCTTCCGTGGCAAATATGACCGGCGATTATTTGCGCCGCCTCGATCCGGACCTCTTGTCCGATGAGGAAAAAAAGGTCAATCTTCGCGGCAGGGATCAAGTCATCGCCTCTGACCGGGAACGCTGGTATGCGCTGATGAGCCGCGTCTTGGTCAAGGAAGAAAAGTACGATGAATGCATTACCCTCTGCCGGCAGGCACTGGGTATCTTTCCCGAACTTCACCACGACAATGACATTTGGTTTTCTTACCGCATCGGTCTTTGTCAGCTTCGTCAAGGGCAGATTGAGGACGCACGGCAGCGCTTTGAGGAGTTGTTGAAATACAAGCAGCACTGGATCGTTTACCGCGGCCTCTTCTTTGCGGCTCAGGCAAAGGGAGACAGCACGGCTATGCGGCGCTGTGGGGCGGCGGCCATGGCAGCGACGGGCGAGCTTCGGGCTAAGGTCAATTTTATGACTCAATTTGCATCGGCTTTGGAAAACATGGGAAGTTATGCGAAAGAGGCGTATTATCATTACCTTTTGGCAAAACTCATCCGGACTGAGCAAAATTGGAAGATTCCGCCTCAACTCATCGAGAAAGTCGACAGCTATGATTTTCCGCCTCTTGGCCGAAAGGAGCTGCTCCAAGAGCTGCAGCCTTTTTGGATGGCTGAAAAACATGCCGGTGAAGAACGGCATACGGGAACGATCGATAAAATCCTTCCCGGCGGGAAAGCCGGCTTCATTCGGGAATACGGCGGCAGTCAGTACTATTTCCGTACGGCATCGCTGTACCGCGTCCGAGCGGAAGAAGGGGAGAAGGTTACTTTTTATGTTGAAGACGCTTTCGATATAAATAAGAAGAAACCGGCTCGCCGCGCCGTGGACATCGAGCCTGTTTTGCTATATCATAAGAAATGAAATTACCAGAGAAAGCGAGTGGCCCTTATGATTTTATCAGGCAAGGAAATTGTCAAACATTTAGGTAAAGAAATTATTATTGAACCCTTTCATCCGGAACGGGTCAATCCCAATAGTTATAATTTATCCCTTCACAACGAATTGATGGTATATGACCATGCCGAACTGGACATGGCAAAGCCCAATCCGGCGTCGACCATCGAGATCCCCGAGTCGGGCTATGTCCTCCAGCCAAATACACTCTATTTGGGGCGAACCAATGAATACACCCGGACCGACGGCTACATCCCTATGCTGGAAGGCCGGTCGTCTGTCGGGCGCCTGGGCGTCTTCATCCACGTTACAGCCGGGTTTGGCGACGTCGGCTTTGCCGGTTACTGGACGCTGGAAATCTTTTGCGTCCAGCCGATCCGTATTTATCCCAATGTCGAAATCTGCCAGATTTACTACCATGATATCGACGGTGAATACGACCGGTATACGCACGGAAAGTATCAGAACAATACGGGCATCCAGCCGAGCATGCTTTGGAAAGATTTTGAAAAGCTGAAGAAATAGGAGTGGTATGACCATGAGAGAAATCGATATTCAGGAATTGTTGTCGAAAGAAACGTTCCGCCTGGGAAGTGCCGAAGACCGAAAGGGCGGCACCGGTTGTACGGTCCTTGTCTTCCCTGAAAGCGCACCTTGTGCTGTCGACGTCCGCGGCGGCGGGCCGGCCAGTCGGGAGTCGGAGCTGTTAAATCCCATGGCGGCAGCATCGGGCATCCATGCCATCCTCCTCAGCGGCGGCAGTGCCTTTGGCCTCAATGCAGCGACGGGGGTCATGACCTATCTGGAAGAACAGGGCATCGGCTTTGAAACGCGGATTGCCAAAGTTCCCTTAGTCGTCGCCTCGTGTATCTTTGATCTCGGCTGCGGCGACGATGTCCGCCCCGATGCGGCCATGGGCTATGCGGCCTGTGATGCGGCTTTCAAGGGAGACTTCCGCGAGGGTTGCTATGGTGCCGGGACGGGAGCCACGGTCGGTAAGCTCTGCGGCCCCGATTATATGATGAAATCCGGCGTCGGTGCCTATGCCGTGGCCGTCGGCGACCTCAAGGTCTGCGCCATCGTCGTCGTCAATGCCGTCGGCGACGTCCTCGGTGAATCGGGAGACATCCTCTCGGGGATGAGAAGCCGCGACGGAAAAGGATTTGCCGATACGAGGCGGGTCATGCTGGAAGAAGCAGGCCGGACGCCGACGCTCTTTTCCCAGCGGGCTGTTGGGACGACGACCAATACGACCATCGGGGCTATCGTGACCAACGGCCGCTTTGACAAAGCCCAGCTGAAAAAAATAGCCGCCCTTGGCAGCAACGGCATGGTTCGCACCATTCGCCCAGTCAATACGACGGCTGACGGAGACTCTCTTTATGCAGCCAGTATCGGTACGGTTTCGGCTGAAATCAGCCTGACCGGGACCCTTGCGGCCTACGCCGTCGAACAGGCCGTCCGCCGCGCCGTTTTAAAGGCAGAACCGATGTACGGCATTCCGTCCGTTTTGCCTTAACAGTCTGCTTTTGGCAGGCCCTGTAGGCAGTGGGGACGTTACGAATTTTTGTTGAGTTACCTTTTTATCATAAAGGCAGTGCAGGAAGGCTGTAAAACTTTCTATCAGGTGGTGTTTTGCAATGTATGATTATGTCATCGTCGGCAGCGGCCTCTTTGGCGTCGTCTTTGCCCATGAGATGAAAAAAGCCGGGCGCAAGTGCCTGGTCCTTGAACGGCGGCAGCACGTCGGCGGCAACGTCTACTGCGAAGAAAAAGAGGGCATCCGCATCCATCGCTACGGAGCCCATATCTTTCACACGTCCAATAAAAAAGTCTGGAACTACGTTAATCAGTTCGCAGAGTTTAATCATTACGTCAATTCGCCGGTTGCTAATTTTAAGGGCGAGCTCTATAACCTGCCTTTTAATATGAATACCTTTGCTAAGATGTGGGGCGTCATCACGCCGGAAGAGGCGGCGGCTAAGATTGAAGAACAACGTCAAAGCGCGCATATTACGGAGCCCAAGAATTTAGAGGAACAGGCTATTTCCCTCATCGGCACCGATATCTATACGAAACTCATCAAGGGCTATACGGAAAAGCAGTGGGGACGGAGCTGTACGGACCTTCCGGCCTTCATCATTAAACGGCTGCCTGTCCGCTATACCTTTGACAACAATTACTTTGACGACAGCTATCAGGGCATTCCCAGCGGCGGATACAACGGCCTCATCGACGCCCTCTTAGACGGAATCGAAGTGCGGACCGGCATCGATTACAATAAGGAGCGGTCGTCCTATCTCGATATTTCCCGCAAGGTCGTCTATACCGGTCCTATCGATGAATATTTCGGCTACCGCTTAGGCGCTTTAGAATACCGGGGCCTGCGCTTTGAAACGGAACGCCTTGAGAAGGCTAATTATCAGGGCGTGGCCGTCATGAATTATACCGATCGGGAAACGCCTTATACGCGGGTCATCGAGCACAAGCACTTTGAATTCGGAACCCAGCCGGTGACCTATATCACCCGGGAATATCCGTCGGAATGGCACCGCGGGGAAGAGGCTTACTATCCGGTCAACGATGAACGGAATCAGGCCCTGTACAAGCAATACGTCGTTTTGGCCGGCCATGAAAAGAACGTCATCTTCGGCGGCCGGTTGGCAGAATATAAATACTACGATATGGACGACGTCATCGCCCGTGCCCTGACTGTCGCCGAAAAGGAGATTTAATATGCAGAAAAAAGTTCGCAAAGCCGTCATTCCGGCGGCCGGTTACGGTACACGGTTCTTGCCGGTGACCAAGGCTATTCCGAAGGAAATGATTCCTATCGTCGATAAACCGGTCATCCAGTATATCGTCGAAGAAGCGATGCAGAGCGGCATCGAAGAAATTTTGATCATCACCGGCCATGGAAAACGGGCCATCGAAGATCACTTCGATACCAATATCGACCTCGAACTCCAACTGCGCCAGCAGGGGAAGACGAGGCTCCTGCGTATGGTGCAGGATATTTCCGGCATCAACGTCCACTATATCCGGCAAAAGCATATGCGCGGTCTTGGCGACGCCATCCGCTGTGCCGAGTCTTTCATCGATAATGAACCCTTTGCAGTCCTTCTCGGTGACGACATCGTCTACGAACCGGAACGGCCGGCACTGCGTCAGATGATCGAGGCCTTCAGCAAAGTCGGCTCGACTCTCCTGGGCTGCCAGGAAGTGCCTCTCGACCAGGTATCGCGCTACGGTATCGTCCACGGTCAGCCTACCGATGACGAACGCATCGTAAGGCTCATCGACATGATTGAAAAACCGCCTGTCGACGAAGCGCCGAGCCGTTTGGCCGCCTTGGGCCGCTATATCCTGACGCCGGACATCTTTGAAATCCTGCGCCGCGTCCAGCCCGGGAAGAACGGAGAAATCCAGCTTACCGATGCCCTGCGCCTCATGGCTGACCGCGAAGGGGTTTATGCCTATACCTTTACGGGGACCAGCTATGACGCCGGCAATAAACTGGGCTTTTTAAAGGCGACTGTCGAATATGCCCTGCGCCGCGACGATGTGAGCCATGATTTTAAGGCCTATCTGAATGATCTGCTGAAGGGGTAACAGGGCCTTTCTTTCGCCGCTCTTTGAAGAAGCTCTTCATGAGGGCGGCACATTCTTCGGCACGGACGCCGGCTGTGACGGCGGCGGCGTGATTCAGGCTTTCGCTGTCAATGAGGCGGAAGAGAGAGCGGGCGGCACCGGCCTTAGGGTCGTCGCAGCCGTAGACGACGCGGTCCAGGCGGCTGTTTACGATGGCGCCGGCACACATCGGGCACGGCTCGACCGTGACGTATAGCGTACAGCCTGTCAAGCGCCAGCGATTGAGTGCACGGCAGGCTTTTTCAATGGCAAGTAATTCGGCGTGAGCCGTAGCACAGGGAAGGGATTCCCGCAGGTTATAGGCTCGGGCAACGACCTTTTTCTGATAGACGATGACGGCGCCGATGGGAATTTCTCCGACGGCATAGGCAGTCTTCGCTTCGGCAAGGGCTTTGCCCATATAAAATTCATCTTTAGTCATGACAATCTCCTTACGAAATAAATTGTTTATTTATCATATCACGAAAGAGAGGGAAGGGGAAATCCTATGGATGCGATTTGGTGGCATATTTTTGACTTATTGGGGACGACAGCTTTTGCTGTATCCGGCGTCTTTGCAGCCCTTTCCCGGCGAATGGATCTGTTCGGCATCTTCGTCCTCAGCGCGGCGACGGCCGTCGGCGGCGGCATCATCCGTGATATCCTCATCGGCAATATTCTGCCGGCAGCCTTTAAAAACAGCATCTACCTGTGGATTATCTTAGGCTCTATCGTCGTCGTCACCTTGACCGTCCGTTACTTCAACATCCGCATGTGGCGCCGTTTCATGACCCATTTGTCGGCCATTTATCTCTTATGCGACGCCATTGGCCTCGGTTCCTTTACCGTAACCGGGACGCTTCTCGGCTGTTACTATTATCCCGACTACTGGATTTTGGACATCACCCTCGGCGTCCTCACGGCCGTCGGCGGCGGCGTCATCCGCGATGTCCTGGCCGGACGGATTCCGGTAGTCCTTCGGACGGAGGTCTATGCGACGGCGTCGCTCTTGGGCAGCATTCTTTTATACGGAGCTGTCATTCCCTTTGAAGTTCCCTTTGAAGTCGGGGCCATCGTCAGCTTTTCCGTCACCGTCGCCATTCGCTTGGTGGCAATCCGCTTCCATCTCAATGTGCCTCGCATTCGCCGCAAGAAGCAGGGTGCTTCTTTTTAAGGGGCAGATGTGCTATAATAAAAAATACTTGTTTTTTCTTACGATAGGAGGATAATGTGAATCTGTTACAGAAGGCAGTCAGCATGGCCGTCGTATCCCTATTTCTGTGTGCTTCACCGTCGGCACTGGCTAAGACGATTTTATACGTACCTCAGGATGACCGGCCTGTGGATTACGAATATACGGTCAGTACGGCAGAATCGGCAGGGTACACGGTTCTGACGCCGCCGGCACAGTATCTGTCGGGCATGAATTTCCACGGCTCGCCGGATCGGCTCATGTCTTGGGTCGAAAACAATGCCAATAAAGCCGATGCCATGGTTTTGTCCATCGACTCTTTGGTCTACGGCGGTCTCGTCGACTCTCGGAAACATAACCTTCCCATGTCGACCTTGCTTACGCGTCTCGAAAGAGTAGAAGCCCTTCACAAGTCGAACACCAAGGTACCCTTATATGTGTTCAGCACTGTCATGCGCAGCCCCTGGGCCGGCGGCAAGGGCGTCGAACCGGACTACTACTTGACCATGGGGTCCGACATCTATCAATTGGCGTCCCTTCAGGCAAAGATGGATGAAGAAGGCCTCAGCCCGCAGGAACGGAACGATTGGTTTGCCATCATGCGCCGTATCCCCATGGAATATCTCCAGGATTGGTACAACCGGCGCCGCAAGAATATGAGTATCAACTACCGGCTCATTGATGATGCGCGAAAAGGCGTCTTTACCTATTACAGCTTAGGCCACGATGACAACTCGGTCAGCACCCAGTCGTCCTTGGAATCGAAGTACCTGGAAATGGCCGGTGCCGGCATTCCCAAGAAGACCTTCGGCTCCTTCCCCGGTGCCGACCAATTGGGCCTGCTCCTCATCACGCGGGCCAGCAATGACTTCAATAATTACTATCCCAAGGTATCGGTCATCTACCCCTTAGGCGGGGGAGAAAAGACGGTGCCCCGCTATGATGGACAGGCTATTGGCAAGACCATTGCCGCTCATGTCGAAGCCATTGGCGGCACCATCGTCGACAATGAACGGCCGGACCTCTTATTGGCCGTCAATACGCCGCTGACGACGACGACGACAGAATCGGCCAACTTTGAAAACTTCCCGATCATGCTTCAGTCGACGAAAGATTTCCTCAATCAGATCGAAAAGGCCGTAAACCTCAATATTCCGGTCAGCATCGTCGACATGGCCTTTTCCAACGGGTCGGACAACACCTTAGTCTACGGCCTCTATCAGGATAAGATGATGTACCGACTGGCTGCCTACAACGGCTGGAACACGGCCAGCAACTCTGTCGGCTACGGCCTGTCTCAGGGCGTCCTTTCGAAATACATGACCCCTGAGGCTCACCGCGACATGCTGACCACGCAGTATCTCGACAACTGGGCTTATCAGGCCAACGTCCGCGACTACGTATCCCGCATGGACCAGAAACTCGAAGCCCATGCCATTACGCCGACCTACGCTTCACGCAATCAGGAACTGCAGAGCCTAGCTAAAGAACAGCTCCAGCGCTATGCCTCGACCTATCTCGGTGTCGATCCGCGGACCATTGACGTCACCTTGCCGTGGCAGCGCCTGTTTGAAGTCTACGTCGACGTCAAAAAGACGCCGTCTGTACCCCTTGAAGCGGATGTGCGCGGCAATATCAACAACCAACGGCTCCAGGTCCTGGCCGGTAATGTCGCCGCAGCCCAGACCCAGCTCAATGCGGCCCAGACCGTCGATGAAGACGGTACGGTGATCCCGCCGGATCCCGAAGTGCAGGCTCAGCTCCAAGCTGCCAAAGACGCAGCCCAGGCTCAGTACGACAAGGAACAACAGGCCCAGGCCGTAAACCGCAGTGAAGAAAAGGCCCAGCAGAGCCGTACCTGGACTGCCGGCCGATAACACGATAAGGATTGATAAAGGAGAATATGGAAACAAACGATATGATTCCGAAAGAAAACAAACAGAAAGCTCCGGAACCGTCGCCGAAACAGAATCGGCAGAAGCTTAAGAAATTCGTTGCCGGATGCCTCATCGCCGCGGCCGCCGTCCTGCTCTATGGTTTTTTTGGCCCGAACTTCCTCTTGCCCTATACCAGCGGCTATCTCCATGTTCGCAGTGACATGACGGCAGCCGACGTCGGCGATGCCTTGACAGACAAGGGCTACATTGCAAGCCCGCTGTGGTTCCGCGCTGCAGCTATGGTGACCGGCCAGGCCGAATCGATCCATGCCGGGGAATACACCTTTAACTCGCGGATGAGCGTCTTTACGATTTTACAGAAATTGGCCAGCGGCAAGTCGGAAGCCGACCGACTCGTCGTGCCTGAAGGCTTCACGGTGTGGAAGATTGCCAAAGCCGTCGCCGCTAACGGCCGTATCAGCGAAGAAGACTTCTTAAAGGCTGCTGCCTCTGACGCTCAGCTTTTGCCTTATATGAAGGGCAACCGACAAGTGACCTTTGCCACAGAAGGGTTCTTGTTCCCCGATACGTATTTCATTCCTTATGATGCGACAGCCGACGACGTCGTGGCCATGATGCTGAAGAACTTCGACAAGCATTTGACGCCGGCTATGAAAGACCGCATTGCCAAGAAGAATATGTCTATCTACCAGTTCGTCACCTTGGCATCGCTCATCGAAAAGGAAGCTAAATTCGAACCGGACCGGCCTCTCATCGCCTCGGTTTTTGAAAATCGCCTGCGCATCCACATGAAGCTCCAGTCTGATGCCAGCATTGCCTACGCCATGGGCAACCATAAATTAGAATACAGCATCAGCGAGACTCAGTACGATTCGCCGTACAATACCTACGTTTACGAAGGCCTGCCGCCGGGACCCATCGGCAATCCGGGCCTTCCCAGTATGGAAGCCATCTTAGATGCGCCGACGACGAATTATCTATACTTCGTCGCCGATAAGGACGGCCACAACCACTTTGCCGCTACCTACGACGAACACATGAAAAACGTGCAGGAGTATATGCCATGAGCCTCCTCGATGAGATGAAGGCTTATGCCGAAAGAGAAGGGCTTCCTATCCTTAGGGACAGTGAAGTCCCTCTTTTTGAAAACATCATAGCCAACCGGCGGCCGGTGAAGGTCCTTGAAATCGGGACCTGCATCGGCTATTCTGCCCTTCGCATGGCACCCTTACTCGGTGACGGCGGTACGATTACGACGGTTGAATTCGATGAGACGCGCTGGAAAATAGCCCGGGACTTCATTCGCCGTTCCCCTTACGGAGCGGTCATTACGGCCCTTTGCGGTGATGGGACGGAACTTGCTGAAACCCTCGCCGGGCCGTGGGATCTCGTCTTTCTCGACGGGCCCAAGGGGCAGTACGTCCGCCAGCTCCGTCATCTCATGCCGAAATTGCTGCCAGGAGCCCTCATCATGGCGGATAACATCGGCTATCATGAGATGTTTTATATTGAAGGGGCCTTGCCTCACAAGCACCGCACGGCCATAAGCCGTCTGCGGGAATTTATGGCCCTCGTCGAAGACCGAACGCATTTTGAGACGGTATTTTTTGAGAATGGAGACGGTATGACCGTTTCACGATGGAAAGGATAAGATAATGGGAAAAATGGAATTGCTGGCTCCGGCCGGCAGTATGGATAAATTAAAAATGGCCTTTTTGTACGGTGCCGATGCCGTCTACTTAGGCGGGAAATCCTTCGGCCTTAGGGCTTTCAGCGACAACTTTTCAAATGAAGAACTGAAAGAAGCCGTCGACTACGCGCATGCTATCGGCAAGCGGATCCATGTCACGGTCAATATCTTTCCCCACAATGAAGACCTGGAAGGCCTTCCGGAATACCTGGTCTATCTTCGCGATATCGGCGTCGATGCCATCCTCATTGCTGACCCGGGCATCTTTTCGTTAGCTCGTCAGCTCGTGCCCGACCTTCCGGTTCACATTTCGACCCAGGGCAATACGACCAACTGGGCGTCGGCGAAATTCTGGGCCGACAATGGGGCCGCTCGCATCGTCATGGCCCGCGAAGTCAGCCTGGCCGATGTCAAGACTATCCACGAAAAGGTGCCGGCTGTCGAACTCGAAGGCTTCGTCCACGGCGCCATGTGCATTTCCTACTCCGGCCGCTGCCTGCTGAGCAACTACTTTACCCAGGGCGACCGCGATTCCAATCGCGGCGAGTGCGTCCAGTGCTGCCGCTTTAAGTACAACGTCGTCGAAGAAAAACGGCCGGGCCAGTATTTCCCTGTCGTCGAAGATGAACGGGGGACTTACATTTTCAACTCGAAAGACCTGTGCATGCTGCCCTACCTGCCGGACCTCTATGACGCCGGCTTGTCGAGCCTCAAAATCGAAGGCCGCATGAAGAGCGTCCATTACGCAGCCACCGTGACCAAGGTCTACCGCGAAGCCATCGACGCCTATGAAGCCGATCCGGAACACTTCACGGTCCGTCCGGAATGGATCGAGGAATTGGAAAAGATTTCTCACCGGCCCTATACCCGGGGCTTCTCCGTATCGCGGCCGACGGAAGCCGACCAAGTCTACAGCGAGTCGAGCAATACCCAGACTCACGACTTCATCGGCCTCGTCCGTTCCTATGATGCCGAAAAGGGCATCGCCTGGATTGAACAGCGGAACCACTTCAAGGTCGGCCAGACCGTCGAATTTCTGCAGCCTAAGGGTCATTTGGTCAAATGCACCATCGCCTCCATTATCGATGAAGACGGGGCAGCCCTCGACGCGGCCCGCCATCCTCGTCAGCTCGTGGGCCTGGCTGTGCCGGAACCCCTTGAAGAATATGCCATGATGCGGCGGAAGGTAGAAGACCATGCTTGATGCCGATTGGGTCTACTTTCGCGTGGCGCCAAAGGACATGACCTTTGTCAACCGCATCATCGAAGGCTGCGAGTACCTCGGCGTCGTCACCGCTCTCGACGGAAAAAAAGGTATCGGCTTCGTACGCACGACGGCCGATACGGCAGGGGAGACGCGTGACGTCTTACGGGCCCTTCCCATTTCCGTCGAGCTCCTGACTTTTGACGAGGCGCTGGAAAGAGCAAATCAGGTTAATGAAAAAATACGATAAATGGACTGTATTTTTTTAGTAAAATTTATAGTTATACGTTTATCCGATTAGAGACAATCTTTTACAAGGTTGTCTCTTTTTTTGTATCTTTTGGCTTGCGGGACGAAAACGTTCCGAAATCAGTGCTTTTTTTTCCGACTTTAGTGCTTAACAGTGCCTAATTGTAGTCAAGTTTTTATAAAAAATAAAAAAAATTGACATTTGTCAGCCTCTTTTTAATCGTTATCTCTTTAAATTTCTAACAGATTTGGTGTATAATTAGTACTATAATCATAAAATGAATGGCAGTATGTATTATGGTATGTAATGTGTACTGTTCGATGCAGGTCCGTCAGCTATTTTTCGGCATAGGGCATTCATTTTTTACCGGCCGCCGGACCGAAGTCGCGTTAGGAGGCGCTTTTATGAAAAAATCTAATTGCCTGGCTATGATCCTGGCTGGTGGAAAGGGGAGCCGTCTTGGCGTCCTGACTAAAGACCAAGCCAAGCCGGGCCTCTTGTTCGGGGGAAAATACCGCATCATCGACTTCCCTCTGAGCAACTGCCGTAATTCCGGCATCGATACGGTCGGTATCCTGACCCAATATCAGCCTCTCGAATTGAACTGGTACATCGGAAACGGCAGTTCGTGGAACCTCGACTCCAACCGAGGCGGCACCTATGTTCTGCCGCCCTATCAGAGCGACGGCGGTTCCAACTGGTATCGCGGCACGGCCGATGCCATCTATCAGAATCTGAATTTCGTCGATATGGTCGGTGACGACTACGTCCTCATCTTGTCCGGCGACCATATCTATTCCATGGATTACGACAAGATGCTCAATTTCCATAAGAAGCACAAGGCTCAAGTCACGATCGGTACCATCCGCGTGCCCTGGGACGAAGCCAGCCGCTTCGGCATCATGGTTGCCGACGAAAACATGCGCATCAATAAGTTCCAAGAAAAACCGGCCAAACCCGAAAGCAATTTGGCTTCCATGGGCATTTACATCTTTGACCGGACGGTCCTCGAAGATTATCTCCGGGCCGATGCCAAGGATGAAAAGTCGGAGCACGACTTTGGGAAAAATGTCATTCCCACCATGCTGGCCGACAAGGTTCCGCTCTACGCCTATCCCTTTGAAGGCTACTGGAAGGATGTCGGCACCATCGACAGCCTCTGGCAGGCCAACATGGACCTCTTGGCCGATGAACCGCCCATCAATCTTCGCGACAGCAACTGGCGCATCTATTCGGGCAACCAGAGTTTTCCGCCGCATCTCATCGGCCCTAAAGGGTCGGCTAAGAGTTCACTCATCGCCGAAGGCTCTGAAATCCTCGGCAATGTCAGCAACTCCGTCATTTTCTACGGCGTCACCATCAAGGAGGGAGCCAAAGTCACCAATTCGGTCATCATGCCGGGCTCGGTCATTGAGGAAAACGCCGTCATCGACAAGGCCATCTTAGGGGAACGATGCCACATCTATCCCGGCGCCGTCCTGCATAATAAAGATGGATCGGTTGCCGTCCTCGGCCGCAAGGCCCAGCTTAAAGACGGCGAACCGGAAGAAGTTACCGTGAAAGGGGAAGACTCGCTATGAACAGTAATATGATCGGTCTCATCAACATGCGTGAAGACCGCCCGTTAAAGGAAATCAACGACACGCGTCCCTTGGCGACCCTTCCCATCGGCGGCAAGTACCGCCTCATCGACTTTACCCTTTCGAACATGGTCAATGCCGGCATCGAAAATGTCGGCCTCATGCTATCGAGCCAGTCGCGGTCGGTCTTGGACCATATCCGCTCCGGGAAGGAATGGGGACTGGCCCATAAGGGGGACGGGCTGTTTTATCTGCCGGAAGAACGGGCCGATATCGAAAATCCCGTCGAAGGGGACATTGCCGCCTATTATAAGAACCTGATCTTTATCCGGAGGGCCAATAAGCGCTACGCCCTGCTGTCGGGCTGCGATATGGTGCAGAATATCGACTACGATGAAGTCCTGCACTTCCATCGCCGCCACAATGCCGACGTAACCCTCATTTATCAGAAGCAGCAGTATGATTTTAACCGCGAAGGCTATGTCCTCACCGTCGATATGGACAACACCAATCGGGTTCGGGCCATCGACGCCAAGATGGAAGTCAAAGCCGGGGACAACCTTTATCAGCGGGGCATCATCATCGACTGCGACGTTCTCCAGGACTGCATCCGCCGGGCTTACTCCAAAGGGTATACCCATCTTATTACCGATGTATTCCAGCGCAATGTCGACCGCCTGCGTATCTTCGGGTACAATTATCAGGGCTACGCCAAACGAATCGATTCACTCCAATCGTATTTTGAAGTCAACATGGATCTGCGTGACAGCCGCATTTGGCACGAACTGCTTCTCAAAGATTTGGACCACCGTATTTATACGAAAATCAAAGACGAAGCGCCGGCCAAGTATATGGAAGAATCCCACGTTTCCAACTCCCTCGTAGCCAATGGCTGCATCATCGAAGGGCGCGTTGAAAACTCGATCCTCTTCCGCCGCGTCCGGGTCGGAAAGAATGCGGTCGTCCGCAACAGCATCATCATGCAGCACTCGATTATCGGCGACGACGCGCAGCTTGATTACGTCGTCTGCGACAAGAACTCGGTCATCCAGCCGGAAGCCGACTTACAGCGAACCGCCGACGATCTGTTGTGCATTGGCAAATGTTCCGTACGTTAGTGTTTTGACAAAGGGGATAATAAGCATATGAAAACATGGCAGGACAAGGAAGAATTCAAAAGGTTGTTTACAGAGAAAGCCTACCGACTGTGGGAAAAGGAACTGCAAGAGTTAACCTTGAACGAAGTCTATCAGACCATTGCCTACATGATCCGCGATCTGGTCAGTGAAGATTGGATCCGCACCAACCAATCCTATGCTGCGAAAAAAGTCAAACAAGTCTATTATTTTTCCATCGAATTTCTCATGGGCCGCTTGTTGGAATCGAATCTCCTCAATGTCGATATGGACCATATCTGCCGAGATGGTCTGAAAGACCTTGGCTGGGATCTTGAAGACGTCATCCCGGCCGAACGCGATCCCGGTCTCGGGAATGGGGGGCTCGGCCGCTTGGCCGCTTGTTTCATCGACTCTTTGGCTGCCTTGTCCCTTCCCGGTCACGGCAACAGCATCCGTTATCAGTATGGCCTCTTTAATCAGCGTATCGTCGATAATCAGCAGGTCGAACTGCCCGACAACTGGTTGGTGAACGGCTATCCCTGGGAAGTCAAAAAGGTCGACAAGGCCGTCTACGTCCGTTTCGGCGGCAATGCCTACATGCGCCCGACGGGGGACGGCAGCCTCGAATGCGTTCACGAACAGTTCTCGACGGTCAAGGCCGTTCCTTATGACGTGCCGGTCATCGGCTTCCACAACGATACGGTCAATACCCTGCGCCTGTGGCGGGCCGAGTATTCCCGGGCAGAAATGTATAAGGAATTGGCGACGGGGGACCGACACCGGGCTTTTCGCTATAAAGACAGCGTCCAGCAGATTTCCCGTTTCCTCTATCCTGATGACAGCACCGAAGACGGCCGTCGCCTGCGCCTGATGCAGGAATACTTCTTCGTGTCGGCCGGCGTTCAAAGCATTGTCCGCCATTATAAGAAAAAATACGGCGAAAGCATCTATCGCTTCGACCAATACGTTGCCATCCACATCAACGATACTCATCCGGCCCTGGTCATTCCCGAGCTGATGCGCATCTTGATGGATGAAGAAGGCCTCTCGTGGCAGGCCGCCTGGGACATTACCGTCCGGACCGTAGCATACACCAACCATACGGTCCTGCCGGAAGCCCTGGAAAAATGGTCCATTCCCATGTTCAAGGACCTCTTGCCGCGAATTTATTTAATTATCGAAGAAATCAACAACCGCTGGCTCCGAGAAGTCCGCCGCCTCTATCCGGGCGATGAAAACAAGGCCCGCGACGTGGCCATCTTGTGGGACGGTCAGATCCACATGGCTCATCTCTCGGTCCTCGGCAGCCACAGCGTCAACGGCGTAGCTGAAATCCATTCCCAGATTTTGAAGGATTCGACGCTTCACCAATTCTATACTTGTTTCCCGCACCGCTTTTCCAATAAAACCAACGGCATTTCCCATCGCCGCTGGCTCATTGAGGCTAATCCGAAACTGGCGGCCCTCATCGATGACACCATCGGTGACAAGTGGCGCAAGACGCCGTCGCGCCTGTCGGACCTCATGGCTTATAAAGACGATGCATCTTTTAAAGAACAGCTGGCCAAGGTTAAGACTGAACGCAAGGAATGGCTGGCCCGCTATATTCGGGACAAGTACAACCAGGATATCCGGACCGATTCCATCTTCGATATTCAGATCAAGCGTATTCACCTATATAAGCGCCAGACCTTGAATATCCTTCATATCCTGCACCTTTACTTCCTCTTGAAGGACAATCCGTCCCTTAAAATTACGCCGCGGACCTATCTCTTCGGCGGCAAGGCTGCAGCCAGTTACGGCGAAGCCAAGGAAACGATTCGCCTGATCAACGTCGTAGCCCGCATGATCAATGGCGACCGAACGGTCAGTCAACAGCTGAAGGTCCTGTTCCTGGAAAATTACAACGTTTCCTTAGGACAGCTCCTCTTCCCGGCAGCCGACGTCAGCGAACAGATTTCGACGGCCGGCAAGGAAGCGTCGGGGACGGGGAACATGAAGTTCATGATGAACGGTGCCATTACCCTTGGGACCATGGATGGGGCCAACGTCGAAATCCACCGCTGCGTCGGTGACGACAACTGCGTCATCTTTGGCCTCAGAGCCGATGAAGTCATGAATTACTACGTTCGCGGCGGCTATTCGTCGTGGAAGATGTACAGCAGCGATTCCGATATACGGCGCCTCATGGATGCCCTCGTCGATGGAACGGTAGGCGGCGAAACCTTCGGTCTGCTCTACGAATCCTTCCTCGATAAGAATGACGAATACTTCGTCTTGAAAGATTTTAAACCCTACTGTGCGGCGCAAGAGGAAATCGCCAAGCGGTATGGAAATAAGTCAGACTGGTGGCGGGCCAGTATCGTCAATATCGCCCAATCGGGATACTTCTCCAGCGACCGGACGATCGAGCAGTATGCCGACGATATTTGGCACATCAAACCGTCTAAGCACGACTGAATGACAGGGGGATTATGCGATGAAACTCAGTGCAATCGACGAATACAGTGCCTTCTTGTATCACCAGGGTACGAATTATGCCAGCTATCGACTGTTCGGCGCTCACTTTACAGCGTGGCGCCGCAAATCATGCGTGCGTTTTGCCGTCTGGGCGCCGCACGCACAGAAGGTCAGTGTCGTCGGTGATTTCAACCATTGGGATGACGATGCCAACCCGATGGAACGAAGCCGCCAAGGCAATGGCATTTGGGTCGCATATATAGAAGGCCTGAAAGAAGGCGATATTTATAAATACGCCATTACGACGGCGTCGGGAGAACGCATCTTAAAGAGCGATCCCTACGCTTTCTGGTCGGAAGTACGGCCTCATACGGCATCGAAATTGACCAAGCTCCACTATACCTGGCACGATAAGAAATGGATGGAAAGCCGCCAGGCTTACGACTCCTACCGCAAGCCCATGCTGACTTATGAAGTCCATCTCGGCTCGTGGCGGCGCGGCGAAGACGGCGGCATGCTGACTTACCGCGATATAGCCGAAGAGCTGGTCGCTTATGTAAAAGACATGAATTATACCCATATCGAGCTCATGCCGCTGTGCGAATATCCTTTTGACGGTTCCTGGGGCTATCAGGGAACGGGCTATTTTTCAGCGACCAGCCGTTATGGAAAGCCGGAAGATTTCATGTATCTCGTCGACCTGTGCCACCGAAACGGTATCGGCGTCATCCTCGACTGGGTGCCGGGCCATTTTTGCCGCGACGCTCACGGCCTGCGCTGCTTCGACGGCGAACCGTGCTACGAATCGGGCAATCCGATTTTGGCGGAAAACAAAGAATGGGATACGATGAACTTCGATTACGGCCGGACGGAAGTCCAGTCCTTCCTCATTTCCAGCGCCATCTTTTGGCTGAACCAGTTCCATATCGACGGCCTGCGCATCGATGCCGTGGCCAACATGCTCTACCTCGATTACGGCCATCCCGACGGAGGCTGGCAGGCCAATAAGTACGGCGGCCGGGAAAATCTGGAAGCCATCGACTTTTTGCGCCGCCTCAATACGGCTGTCTTTAAGGAATTTCCTCAGGCCCTGATGATTGCTGAAGAATCGTCGGCTTGGCCGCTCGTAACCAAACCGGTCGACGTCGGCGGTCTGGGATTCAACTATAAGTGGAACATGGGCTGGATGAACGACATGCTGCGTTACATGGCCATGGATCCCTTGTTCCGCAAGGACAACCACAATCTCATTACCTTTTCCTTGTGCTATGCCTTTTCGGAAAACTTCATCCTGCCCTTGTCGCACGATGAAGTCGTTCACGGCAAGCACTCGCTCCTCGATAAGATGCCCGGCGATTACTGGCAGAAATTTGCCGGCCTCCGCGCCTTCTACGGCTACTGGATGGCTCATCCCGGCAAGAAGCTCCTGTTCATGGGCAGCGAATTCGGCCAGTTCATCGAATGGAAGTACGATGACAGCCTGGACTGGCATCTCTTGAATTACCCCATGCACCTGGCTATGCACGACTACGTACGGAAACTGAATTCATACTACGTCGACCATCCGGAATTCTGGGAAGAAGACTGCGACTGGTCGGGCTTTTCCTGGATCAGCTGCGACGACCATGACAACAGTGCCATCGCCTTCTTCCGGACGGGAAAAGACGAAACGGATTCGACCGTCGTCCTCTGCAATTTTACGCCCGTCGTCCGCCATTCGTACCGTATCGGCGTCCCCGTAAAGGGCGACTACGTGGAAGTCTTCAACAGCGATGCCGAAGCCTTTGGCGGGTCGAACGTTCTCAATGAAGGCGTCTTTACCGCCCAGGACGTTCCCATGCACGGCATGGACCAGTCTATCGAACTGACCCTGCCGCCCTTGGCGACGATTTACCTGCGCCTCACGGGAGACACGAAGCATTTATTGGAAACCCATGAAGGTATGGACGAAGGACCGAAAGCATGAGAAAGAAGGCGACTGCCATGGGAAAAGGAACACGCCGGCGCCAAGTGCGGCGGTTGGTACAAGGAGAACATCAAGAAAACCAAAATCAAAACATACATCGACGTGCCGATGCGAATGCGTCATCGGTACCGACTCAATCAGACAGCAAAAGGGAGGGACAGACGATGAAGGTATTATTTGTGGCCTCAGAAGCAGTGCCATTTATTAAAACAGGCGGCTTGGCCGACGTTATGGGGGCCTTGCCGAAGGCCTTAGCCAAAAAAGGCATGGACGTTCGGCTGGTCATTCCGAAATACAGCGGCATTGCCGATGCCATAAAGGAAAAGATGAAGCCCGTTGTCAACGGTACGGTCAATCTGTCTTGGCGCCAGCTCTATTACGGCGTCGAAATGATCGAACAAGACGGCGTGACCGTCTATTTCATCGACAACGAATGGTATTTTAAGCGGGACGGCCTCTACGGGTTCGGCGACGATGCCGAACGATTTGCCTATTTCTGCCGCGCCGTCCTGACCATGCTGCCCGCCGTCGGCTTCCAGCCGGATATCATCCACTGCAACGACTGGCACACAGGGCTCATGGGCGTCTTCCTGAAAGAAGACTTCCGGCACGACGACTTCTACAAAGATATGAAAATCGTCTATACGATTCACAACTTGAAGTATCAGGGCATCTATCCGCCGTCCATCATGCGCGACATCATCGGGTTGCCGCAGGAACTCTTTGACAACGGCAATCTCGAATGCGACGGCTGCGTCAACTACATGAAGTCCGGCCTGGTATACGCCGACCGGGTTACGACGGTCAGCCCGACTTATGCTCAGGAAATCACCTATCCCTACTTTGGCGAAGGCCTGGACGGCTATATCCGCGCCAACAGCGGCAAAATGACGGGCATCTTGAACGGTCTCGACGTCGATGCCTACAATCCTGAAACGGATCCGTACATTACCAAGCAGTATTCCGTAGCTACGGCCCGGGCCGACAAGCGGGAAAATAAAGACGCCCTGCGGGCTGAACTGGGCCTTCGCATCAAGCGCGGCGTGCCCCTCATCGCCATGGTAACGCGCCTTGTCGAAGACAAGGGCCTGGATCTGGTCATGCGCATCATGGATGAACTCGTCGACGACGAAGTTCAGCTGGTCGTCGTCGGGACCGGTGACGCCGGTTATGAAGACGCCTTCCGGGAACTGGCCTACCGCCATCCAAACAAGGTGTCGGCCAACATCCTCTTCGACGAAGCCTTGGCCCATAAGGTTTACGCTGCGTCGGATATGTTCCTCATGCCGTCGCGCTATGAACCGTGCGGCCTGAGCCAGCTCATTGCCCTGCGCTACGGCTCCATTCCTATCGTCCGGGAAACGGGGGGACTCAAGGATACGGTCCAGCCTTTCGATAAGTACAGCAAGAAGGGCAACGGCCTGACCTTCCCGAACTTCAATGCTCACGAACTCTTGTTTACGACGAAGCGGGCCCTCGGCTATTACGAAGACGATGCCCTCTGGGATCAGCTGGTCCGCAATGCCATGACCTGCGATTACAGCTGGAATCAGTCGGCTGAATCGTATATAAATTTATATGAAAGTGTACTGCAGCTGTAAGGGGCTCAGTATCGGGTCCCCCGTCGGGTATGTGCGACGGGGGATTCTTGATGAATACGAAAGGATTTCCTATGGACTTACGACTGTATCACAACTCTCATGATTTTTACTATCGATCTTCCTTCGGCGCCGTCCCGGCAGGCAGCCGCCTCATCCTGCGCCTTGCGGCGGAGGGCCGTGCCGAAGGCTGTAGGGCTCAGGTCCGGCTGTGGCAGAGCAACGTCGGTGAAGCCCTGATGCCCATGACCTATGAAGACGGGGCCTTTACTGCTGTCGTCGACATGCCCGATAAGGGCTGCCTTCTCTGGTACTACTTCATCCTCGAAGATGGCGATACGACGCGGTACTACGGAAACAATTGCGACCAACTCGGCGGGGAAGGGGCGGTCTATGAAACGGTACCGCCGGGCTATCAGATTACGGTGTACGATCGAGCATCGCGGACGCCGGACTGGTTTAAGCACGCCATCGTCTATCAGATTTTTCCCGACCGCTTCTACCGCAGCCGGGATACGGACAACCTCTGGGGCAAGGAAGGGGCCGTCATTCACAGCAACTGGTATGACCGGCCGTATTACTGCAAGCGCGAAGGCGTCGGCGACATCGTCTATTACGACTTTTTCGGCGGCAATATCAAGGGCATTCAGGAGAAACTGCCCTACCTTAAAGAATTGGGCATTACGGCCATTTACTTAAACCCTATCTTTGAAAGCTCGAGCAACCACCGTTACGGAACGGCTGATTATTTCCGCGTCGACCCCATGCTGGGGACCAACGAAGAATTCGCCGCCTTCTGCAAGGCTGCCAAGGAGGCGGGCATGGCCATCATCCTCGACGGCGTCTTCAGCCACACCGGTGCCGACAGCATCTATTTCAACCGCTTCGGCCATTATCCCGGGGTCGGCGCCTACCAGTCGAAGGAATCGCCGTATTACGAGTGGTTCCGTTTCAACAACTACCCCGACGACTATGAATCGTGGTGGGGCGTATCGGACCTGCCAGACGTCGATGAAACGAATCCGTCGTACATGGATTTTATCATCAACAAGAAAGACAGTGTCCTTAAATACTGGCTCAATCAGGGCATCAGCGGCTGGCGTCTCGACGTCATCGACGAATTGCCCGTACCCTTTTTACGGCAGTTCTATAAGACCTTAAAGGAAGAAAATCCTGACGCCGTTCTCATCGGCGAGGTCTGGGAAGACGCGTCGAATAAGGTAAGCTACAGCGAGCAGCGGGAATACCTCTCGGGCTACGATATCGACAGCGCCATGAATTATGCCCAGCGGGCCTTGATGGTCGACTTTGTTACCGGAGCCAAGGACGGACGGCGCATGAACGACGAATTGACCCGCCTTCGGGAAAATTATCCTAAAGAAAATTTCTATGCCATGCTCAACCTCATCAGCAGCCACGACATCGAACGAATTTTGACCGTCCTCAGCGCTGCCGGCGGTACTGAAGTGGCCACGGCCGAAGATACGGCCAAGAAGCGGCTGAAGCTGCTGACTGCCTGGCAGATGACCATGCCCGGTGCGCCCTGTATCTATTACGGCGATGAAGCCGGCCTTACAGGCGGCAAAGATCCGGACAACCGCCGGACCTACCCTTGGGGGAGGGAAGACTGGGATATCCTGGGCTGGACCAAGGCTCTGACGCGCCTGCGCACGGCTCATGACGCCCTGCAGACGGGCCGCTTCATTCCCCTCTACGCCGACGGCGACGTCTTCGCCTTTGCTCGTCTCATCGAAGGCGGTCGCGACGTCTTCGGGAAACCGGCCGAAGACGGCCTGTTCATCGTCGCCATGAACCGCAATCCGTCGGCCCTGCGGACCATCAGCCTCTATACGGACGGGCTGGCTTACGGCAAGTTCACTGACGCCCTTCACACGCGGATGGAACCGGCCGTCACCTTGAACAGCCGCCTGACTTTGACACTGCCGCCCTTAGAAGCAGTCATCTTAAAGGGCAGTGAAGCCGGCAAGAAGCGCTGCGGCGTCCTCCTCCATCCGACGTCCCTGCCGGCAGCTGTCGGAAACGGCGTCCTAGGTACGGCAGCCTGCCGCTTCGTCGACTTCTTAAAGGCAGGAGGCCAACAGGTGTGGCAGATCCTGCCCTTGATGCCGCCCCTTACGGGCGATTCACCGTACTTGTCGGAATCGGCCTTTGCCGGGAATGAAGCCCTCATTTCCCTGGAAGTCCTGCGGGATTGGGGCTGGCTGAAAGATGAAATTGTCTCCGGCTTTATCAAAAAGGGGAAGGAGGGCCTGTCTTGGCACGAGGCAGCTGCCGAAAAGGCCCGCATCTTGTGGAACCTCTCTCATGATAAGAATCTGACCATTTCCTGGCAGCCCTTCCGGGAATTTTGTGAAGCCAATGCTTACTGGCTCGATGACTACGCCCTGTTCCGCAGCATCCGCGACTTCTTTAAAGGCCGTCCCTGGACGGAATGGCCCGACGATATCCGCCGCCACGAGGAAGAGGCCCTTGCGCGGTATGCTAAGGAATTGGCCGGATCCGTATCTCACGTCAAATTCATGCAGTACATCTTCGACCGCCAGTGGCACGAGCTGCGGTCCTATGCCAAGAAGAACGGCGTCATTATCCTCGGTGACCTGCCCATGTTCGTCGCCCACGACAGCGCCGACTGTTGGGCTCACCAGGACCAGTTCGACCTCGATGAAGAAGGGCGTCCCGTATCCGTTGCCGGCGTCCCGCCCGATTACTTCAGTGCCGACGGCCAGCTCTGGGGCAATCCCCTCTACGACTATGAAGCCATGGCAGCCGACGGCTACCAGTGGTGGACCGACCGCTTCCACCGCATGAAAGACCTCTTCGACGAGCTCCGCGTCGACCACTTCCGGGGCTTTGCCGCTTACTGGGCCGTACCAAACGGTTCGCCGACGGCCAGGGACGGTGCTTGGAAAGAAGGGCCGGGCCTCGAGTTGTTCCGGGCAGTCTATCAGAAACTGGGCCGCCTGAACCTGGTCGCGGAAGATTTGGGCGTCATTACCGATGACGTCTGCGCCTTAAAAGACGACCTCGATCTTCCGGGCATGAAGGTCTTCCAGTTCCACCTCAAAGACCGGGCCGACGGTGTCATGGCCTTCGATACGGAACCGAACTGCATCGCCTATACGGGAACTCACGATAACAATACGATCCGCGGCTGGTACGAAGAAGACCTGACGCCGAGCGAACAGCTCCACATCCGCCAGATGCTGAATCTTTCCGACGATGTCACACCGGAAGAACTGGTACAGGCCGTCATCGCCTATACCTACCGCCGCCGGGCAGAAACGGTCATCGTACCTATGCAGGACCTGCTGAGTCTTCCGGCCGAGTCCCGCATGAACGTTCCCGGCGTAGCCGATGGCAACTGGCACTGGCAGATGACCGAAGGGCAGATGACCTTTGACCTCGCCCGCCGGCTGGCCAAACTCTGCCGTCAAAGCGGTCGCTGAGAAATCCTTGCTGAAATGGAATAACGCGCTGACTCCTAAAAGAAAGGAGCAGCGCGTTTTTTGTCGAATACCTATAGTAAGGAAAGCGTGAAAAGGGAGGAGATATCGTGTATATCACGCATATGCGAATTCAAAATTATCGGAACTTACAAGACGTAGAGATGACCTTTCATGAAAAGGCAAACTATATCGTCGGTGAAAACGCCATCGGCAAGAGCGGTTTGCTGCGCCTCCTGGCCTACATGAGCGACGGCCGCAATGTCGATGAAGAGGACTATGCCGATCCGTCACAGCCCATCGTCATCACCTTGGGCCTTCACCTGCTGGAGAGTGACAAGGAATACTTTGCCGACAGGCCCGATGAGCATCGCCAGAACCTGCGGGTCCGCATGGAAATGCACATCAGCGATATGTATCCCCACCTCTATCTCGATGACAGCGGGGAAGAGCTGCCCTTGGAATTGATCCGCCGCCTACGCTACGTGTCCTATTCGGCGACCCTTCCGGAAGAACAGCGGGTGGCACCGCGGATTTATCGAGCCCTGGAACAGAAGCTCTCGGCTTGGAGCGAGCAGCATTGGGACAGCCTGTCGGAAGAGGCCCGGGCCTTCATCCATCATGAAGTGGCCGTCGGCAGCCTCGATTCTTCCTACTTCGTCAATATCTTCCTCTTGTCGAAGCTCTTGTGCCGCACGGACCGGCCCCGAGCCGACAATATGAAATTCATTTCCCTGGCCGCCCTGTGCGTCATTACTCATGTCTATCAAATGTCCATCAGCCGGGCCGTACCCATGGAACACAACCTCATCGTCGATGAAAAGGGGCGGCGCTATCTGCCGCTCATCATTTCCATCGACGAACCGGAAATTCACCTGCACCCGTATATGCAGCGGTCGGTCCTCCATTACTACCAACAGCTCCTCCACAATGAGGACCCTCAATTCTGCCGCCTCCTCAAGGACTTATTCAACATCGACGGCCTGCGGGGCCAGCTGTTCATCGTCACCCATTCGACGGATTCCCTTATCGACGACTATCGCAACATCATCCGCCTGTACCGCGACAAGAAGGGCATGGTCAAGGCGGCCTGCGGCGTCTGTTTCCACTTCAATGAAGAAATCGAAAAACACCTCATCATGCATTTTCCGGAAGTCAAGGCAGCCCTCTATTCGCGAAGCGCCCTCATCGTCGAAGGGGAAACGGAGTACGGCTGCTTCCATCAGTTCGGCGTGACCCTCGGTATCCCTTTCGACTACTACGGCATCTGTCTCATCAACGCCCGCGGCGAAAGTTCCATCGCCAAGATCAAAGCGTTATTGGAGTATTTCAAAATCCCTGTCGCTGCCTTGTACGATGCCGACGTCAAAGGCGCTCACAAGGGCGAACGGGGCGTCTATTTTACCAATGAAATCTGCTTTGAAATGGATTTGGCCAAGACCCTCCTCGACAGGGGGCGGCGCCGTGATTTAGACCGCATCATCAACACGGCCTGCGGCGACCATGCCCGGGCGACGACGGACATGATAAGAAAGGCCTGCCGCAAATTGGACATCAATTACCACGACTATCCGGCTCGACGACTGTGGAATGTCAATCCCCGCAACCAACGGGCCTTGTACATCTACTATTTTGCCTGGCTGTACAGCAATAAAGGCGTCATCCTCGGCCGTCTTCTCGGCCAGTCCCTTGAAAAAGACGATATTCCGCCGGCCTTTGCCAACGTCATCAAGGCGGTCGGACAATTAGCCAAAGTAACCCAAGCCGTATAGGCCTGGGTTGCTTTTTGTGCCGGCGGAACCCTGTAAAGAAACCTCAAAATATGATATACTATAAGGTACAGTCTATTGCAGAAAGAGAGATGTGGTATGAAACTTTTTATTGCCGAAAAACCGAGTATGGCCCGGGAACTGGCTAAGTGCCTGCCGGAACCTCACCGGCGGGGAAACGGCTGTATCCGTACGGGAGGCGGCATCGTCACCTGGGCTTACGGTCACGTCCTGCAGCAGGCCGAGCCCCAGGATTACGATCCGAAATATAAGCGCTGGAATGCCGAGGATTTGCCCATCATTCCCGAAGAGTGGAAGCTCCTCATCAGTCCGGCCAGCAAAGAACAGTTCCATATCATTGAAGGCCTCATTTCAAGTCCCGACGTCGACGGCATCGTCAATGCCGGTGACCCGGACCGGGAAGGGCAGCTGCTCATCGACGAGATCCTCGACTACGTGGGAAATGAAAAGCCCGTCGAGCGCATTCTCCTCAACGCCCTTGATGAAAAGAGCATCCATGAATCCTTAGGCGATCTTCGCAGCAACGGCGACTTCGTCCATCTGAAGGAATCGGCCTTGGCCCGGAGCCGAGCCGACTGGCTTATCGGCATGAACCTGTCCCGGGCTTATACCTTGTCGGCCCGTCGTCAGGGCCATCGCGTCGTCTTTCCCATCGGCCGGGTCAAGACGCCGACCTTAGCCCTCGTCGTCCGCCGTCAGCGGGAACTCGACGATTTCGTGCCGGTCACATACTACGTCGTAAAAGCCGATTTTGAGCATAAAAACGGCATCATCCGCGCCCAGTGGCAGCCGAAAGATACTCAGGCCGGCCTCGATTCAGAAGGGCGCTGCGTCAAAGAAGAGGCGGCAAAGGATATCTTATCCCGCCTGGCCGAAAACCCCGACGGAACGATCGTCGAAAATAAGAAGTCCAAGAAGAAAGAGTCCCAGCGCCTGCCCCTGTCCTTGTCGTCCCTGCAGGTCCTGGCCGGCAAGCGCTACGGCTATACGCCGCAGCAGGTCCTCGATACGGCCCAGACCTTGTACGAACGAAAATTGACGACCTATCCTCGTTCGGACTGCGAATACCTGCCCCTCAATCAGCGAAAGGACGTGCCCCGCATCCTTCAGAACATCGCCGCCATTCCGGCGGGGAAACTGGCCGAGTGGGCCGGCGGTGCCGACGGCAAGATCAAGAGCCGGGCCTGGAACGACAGTAAGATTACGGCTCATCATGCCATCATCCCGACGACCGTCCCTTGTCCTTTCGATAAATTGACGGCTGTCCAGCAGCACATCTACTACCTCATTGCCCAGGCTTATTTGGCCCAATTCTATCCGATCCACGAATACGATCAGACGCGGATCACCATCGACTGCGCCGACGAGACCTTCGTTGCCCACGGCAAAGCCGTCACCGTTCTCGGCTGGAAAGCCCTCTATCAGAACGATAAGGGCGAAGACGAAGAAGAAAAAGGCGAACTTCCCGTCGTCCGCAAGGGCGATAGCGTCCACTATCAGAGCGGCCAAGTCGACAAGAAGGCGACCAAGCCGCCGCCGCGGTTTACGCCGTCGACCTTACTGGCAGCCATGAAAGAGATTTATAAATACGTCAAAGACGACAGCTTGAAGAAAAAGCTGAAGGAAGTTCAAGGCATCGGCACAGAAGCGACGCGGGCGACGATCATCCAAGAGCTGATCCAGCGGAAATTCCTGACGGCAGAAGGGAAGAAAAAATACCTGAAGCCGACGGACAACGCCTATCTCCTCGTCGATTCTTTGCCTGACGAAATGCTCTATCCCGATGAAACGGCCATCTGGGAAGAGCGGCTCTATCAGATGAGCCTTGGCAAGGACAATCTCGACGCCTTCCTCCGGGACCAACTGGACTTTTTAAAGGCCTTGGTCACCGCTGCCGGCGGCGTCGTCATGAAGGTGAAAGGGGCCAAGGCCTGTCCAGACTGCGGCAGCCCCATGGTCAAGCGTCACGGCAAGTACGGCGACTTTTACGGCTGCAGCAACTATCCGACGTGCCGCCACACAGAACCCGTTTCAGGAGGGGGTAAAGACGGAGACGTCAAGCCGTCGCCTTATCCCTGCCCGCGCTGCAAGAAGGGGACCTTCCAAAAAAGGAATGGCCCCTACGGCGCCTTTTGGGTCTGCAGTGAAAATCGCTGCAATACGAAGTGTGCCGACGTCGACGGCGTGCCCAGCCTCTACGTCAAGTCGTAATCGGCGGTTCGGCAGATATACAAAACGGCCTCCCTATGGTATTATAAAGATTAAGCTATTTTTTTATGGCTTTTTTGTCAATAGAGGAGTAAGTACTATAAATGAAACGCATTTATTTAGATAATGCCGCAGCGACGCCTATGGATCGGGAAGTCCTGGACGCCATGATGCCCTATTTGACGACATCCTACGGCAATCCGTCGAGCCTCCATTACTTTGGTCAACAGGCTCGGGCCGCCGTCCAGAAGGCGCGCGGTCAAGTCGCTCACGTCCTCGGCGTCAGCGGCGAAGACCTGGTCTTTACCAGCGGCGGAACGGAAGCGGATAACCTGGCTATTTTAGGGTATCTGCGGGCCAATTTCCCAAAGGGCGGCCACGTCATTACGACGGCCGTCGAACACCACGCCGTCCTGCGCACCTTTCAGGCTCTGGAAGAAAAGGGCTATGACGTGACCTATGTCCCCGTCGGCCCCGACGGCTGTGCGTCGGCAGAGGACGTGGCCGCGGCTATCCGGGACGATACGGTCCTTATTTCGGTCATGTACGCCAATAATGAAACGGGCATGATCCAACCCATTGAAGCCATTGGAGCCGTAGCTGTGGAAAAGGATGTCGCCTTCCACGTCGACGCCGTCCAGGCCTTCGGCTATCTTCCCGTCCGGCCTTTAGAACAGGGCATCGACATGCTCACCGTCTGCAGCCATAAGATTTATGGTCCTAAGGGCGTCGGCGCCTTGTATATCCGCCACGGCCTCAAGGTGGCATCTGAAGCTTACGGCGGTCCTCAGGAACACCGGCTGCGGGCAGGGACCGAAAACGTCGCCGCCATCGTCGGTTTCGGCGAGGCAGCGGCCTTGCTTGAAAGGGAGCGGGAAGACCGGGCCAAAGCGGCCCGGGTCCTGACCGACCTCGTCTACGACAAGCTCATTAAAGACGATCCTCGGTTCCGCCTCAACGGCAGCCGCCGTCAGGTCCTGCCCAACATCATCGACTTCAGCGTCGACGGGGTGGACAGCGCTATTTTACTCATTGCCCTCGATTTACAGGGCATTGCCGTATCGGCCGGGTCGGCCTGTGAAGCCGGTGCCGTCGAAGCGTCCCACGTCCTACAGGCCATGGGCGTCGAAGAAAAGTGGCTGCGCAGCAGCATCCGCTTGTCCGTCGGCAAAGACAATACGACAGAAGATATTGAACACGCCGTGTCCCAAATCCGGGACGCCGTGACGACCAGTAGAGGAGATTAGACATGAAACGAGTCGCAGTAGCTATGAGCGGCGGCGTCGACAGCTCGGTTACGGCCGGCCTTTTAAAGCAGCAAGGGTATGATGTCATCGGCATCACCCTGCGCCTGTGGGAAGAAGACCCGGCCTGTACCATCGACAACGTCCACGCCTGCTGTTCCCTCAGTTCCGTCGACGACGCCAAAGCCGTCGCTTCGGTACTGGGCATTCCCCATTATACCTTGGATTTCCGCGAATTGTTCCGCCGCGATGTCATCGACTATTTCGTCGATTCCTATCGCCGCGGCAAAACGCCCAATCCCTGCATTGCCTGCAATAAATTTATTAAATTCGGCCTGCTCTGGGAAAAAGCCAAACAGTTTGGCGCCGACTTCCTGGCCACCGGCCATTACGCCCGTATCGCCAAAGACGAAGAGACGGGCATCTATTCGCTCTTACGCGGCACAGACCGCCGCAAGGACCAGTCCTACGTCCTCTATCAGCTGACGCAGGACATCTTGCCGCACCTCCTGTTTCCCATGGCCGACCTTGAAAAGGCCGACACGCGGAAACTGGCCAAAGAGTGGAACCTTCCAGTCTTCAACAAACCCGAGAGTCAGGATATTTGCTTCATTCCCGACAACGATTACAAGGGATTTTTGGAAAAGGAACAGAAGGATATCTTTAAGCCCGGTGACTTTGTCGATGAAGCGGGCCGCGTCATCGGCCGCCATCAGGGCATTGCCGCCTATACCGTCGGCCAGCGGCGGGGGCTCAATCTCGGCGGTCCCGGAGGACCGTACTACGTAACGGCCTTAGACGTCGAACACAACCGGGTCATCGTCGGTTCCGAAAAAGACCTGTTTCAGACGACGGTCGAAGCCAGCGAAGCGACCTGGGTCGAACCGGTGCCGGATACGCCTTTCAGGGCTCTCGGCAAGATCCGCTATGCTGCCAATGAATCGCCGTGCACGGTCTATCCCAAAGGCGACGATATGCGCGTCGAGTTCGACGAAGCCCAGCGTGCCGTTACGGCCGGCCAGGCCCTCGTGCTCTACGATGCTGAAACAGGAGAACGCGTCCTCGGCGGCGGCGTCATCCAATAAGAAAGAGGGGAAACATACGGTGTCCACAGATCATATCAGAAACTTTTCAATCATTGCTCATATCGACCACGGCAAGTCTACCCTGGCCGACAGGATGCTGGAAATGACCGGCACTGTTCCCGAACGGGAGATGGAAGCCCAATTACTCGACACGATGGATCTCGAACGAGAACGAGGCATTACCATCAAGGCCCAGTCGGCCCGCCTCATTTACGATGCCAAAGACGGCAAGCAGTACACGCTGAACCTCATCGACACGCCGGGGCACGTCGACTTCAACTACGAGGTCTCCCGGAGTCTGGCTGCCTGTGAAGGAGCCCTGCTCATCGTCGACGCCACCCAGGGCGTCGAAGCTCAGACTTTGGCCAACGTATACCTTGCCTTGGAACATGACTTAGAAATCATCCCCATCATCAACAAGGTCGACCTGCCCAGTGCAGACCCGGACCGGGTCTGCAAGGAAATCGAAGACGTCATCGGCCTCGATGCGTCGGACGCCATCATGATCAGTGCCAAGACGGGCCTTGGCGTCGACCAGGTCCTGGAAGCCATCGTCCAGCGCATTCCCGCACCGGCCGACGAAGAAGATAAGCCTTTGCGGGCCCTCATCTTCGACTCCCACTTCGATGCCTATAAAGGGGCCATTGCCAACATCCGCATCATGGAAGGCAGCTTAAAGCCCGGTCAGCGCATCCGCATGATGGCTTCGGGCAAAGAATTTGAAGTCATCGAAACGGGTGTCTTCCTGCCTCAGATGCATCCCGTTCCGTCTCTCGGCTGCGGCAGTGTCGGCTATTTGGCAGCTAGCATGAAGAACGTCCGCGACTGCCGCGTCGGCGATACGGTCACCTTGGCCGAACGGCCGGCGTCGGAAGCCCTGCCGGGCTATCGCCGGGCTGTGCCCATGGTCTACTGCGGCCTCTACCCGGTCGAAACGAACGATTACGACAACCTGCGCGACGCCTTGGAAAAACTCCACCTCAACGACGCAGCCCTGCTCTTTGAACCGGAAACGTCGTCAGCCCTGGGCTTCGGCTTCCGCTGCGGCTTCTTGGGCCTTCTCCATATGGACGTCGTCCGCGAACGGTTGGAACGGGAATACGACCTGTCCCTGATTACGACGGCGCCGTCGGTTATTTACCGCGTCTACTGCACGGACGGGACGATGGTCGAAGTCGATAACCCGTCGCAGATGCCCGACATGACCAAAGTCGACCACATCGAAGAACCTTTGGTCAAGACGACGATCATCATCCCCAAGGACATGGTCGGCACGGCCATGGAAATTTCCCAGAGCCGCCGCGGTCAGTACGTCACCATGGACTACCTCGACGACACGCGGGTCTCCTTGGTCTACAACCTGCCCTTGTGCGAAATCCTTTACGACTACTTCGACGTCTTGAAGTCGGCCACCCGCGGCTATGCCTCTCTCGACTATGAGCTCAATGGCTACCAGTCGTCGCCCATGGTCAAGATGGACATCCTCATCAACGGCGACGTCGTCGACGCCCTGAGCGTCATCGTCCACCGCGACTTTGCCGCCCGCCGCGGCCGGGCCCTGGTCGAAAAGCTGCGCAGCCTCATTCCACGCCAGCTCTTCCAGATCCCCGTTCAGGCAGCTGTCGGCAATAAGATCATCGCCCGTGAAAACGTAGCGGCCCTTCGCAAAGACGTCTTGGCCAAGTGCTACGGCGGCGATATTTCCCGTAAGCGCAAGCTCCTTGAAAAACAGAAGGAAGGCAAGAAGCGGATGAAACAGTTCGGCACCGTCGAAATTCCCCAGGAAGCCTTCATGGCCGTCCTCAAAGTCGACGAATCGTAATGCTCGGCTTATACGTTCACATTCCCTTTTGCCGCCACAAGTGCCTGTACTGCGATTTTCCTTCGTACAGCGGCCTCGAACGCTATCTGGAAGGGTACGTTCCGGCCCTGTGCCGGGACATCGCAGCCTCACCCTATGCCGGTCAAAAGGCCGATACAATCTATATCGGCGGTGGTACGCCGTCGATGCTCTCGGCGACGGCCATGGGGGACATCCTCTGGCAGCTGCGGCAGACCTTCGTCGTAACCGATGATGCAGAAATCACAGTCGAAGCTAATCCCGAGAGCCTCGACGGGGAAAAGGCAGCGGCCTACGTTTCCTACGGCATAAACCGCCTGAGTCTCGGCATCCAGTCCTTTTCCGACCGGATGCTGTCCTTTTTGGGGCGCATCCACACGGCAAAGGAAGGGGAGCGGGCCCTTCGCGCCGCCTGGGACGCCGGTATCCATAACCTGTCCCTGGATTTGATGTATGGTCTTCCGGGCCAGACCGTTTCCGACGTGATGGAAGACGTGCAGCGTTTGGGCGACCTTCCTGTGGACCACGCCTCGATTTACAGCCTCATCGTCGAAGACGGGACGCCTTTGAAACACGGCCTTTCTAAGGGCCTTTGGACACTTCCCGAGGACGAGGCTGTCGAAGCTATGGGGAAAGCCGTCCACGATCAGATGCACGGCCTGGGATTCCACCACTATGAAATTTCAAGTTATGCGAAAGGGTCTTTTGAATCGAAACACAACAGCAAGTACTGGACCTATGAACCCTACATCGGCTTTGGCGTGTCAGCCCACTCCTTTGACGGCACGGCTCGCTGGGCCAATATGGCCAATATTCCCCGGTACATCCAAAAAGCCGGCCGGGACAGCGTCGAAGGCGAACGCGTCCTTATCGATGATAAGCGAGCTGTCGAGGACTACTGCTTCTTAGCCCTGCGCCGCCGCGTCGGCATCGATAAAGGAGATTATGCCCGCCGTTTCGGACGGCCTATCGAAGCTGATTTTGGACCGGTCATCGATTCGCTCGTCGCTCAGGGCCTCTTGGAAGAAACGGAAGCTTGGGTCCGCCTCAGCGATAAAGGCTTGGCCTACGGCAACTATGTCTTCGGAAAATTTATCCGCTGAACCATACTGTGATAGATATAAAATCACCTGTCTTGTCTTTTTCCTGTTCGGCTGCAGGAGAAAGTCGGTCAGGTGATTTTTTTGTATTTTTTTGGGAGAATCAGCAGCCTTTTGACCGGAAGCTATGCAGGAACCGATCGGAACGGCCGTAACCGACAGACCGTGATGAAAAAACAGGGAGGCTGGAAAAAACGGACAGCATGAAAAAAATGAGCAGTCACGAAAAAAGCCAGTTCATACCAAACGAAAGAAACCGTCAGAATCTGTTGATCCTGACGGTTTTGTTGGCGCCGAATAGGCATGATAAAACCCCCAGTTACACTGGGGGTAAGTAAATTT